>JBGSSO010000295.1:0-36969 GCA_041737015.1 Nitrospirales bacterium | reverse complement strand
TGCGACACGTCCTGGGTAAAAGGAGAGAATATCTGGAATTGCAGAATTAAATACCGTAACCAAATTATGCGGGAATTAACAACATTGTAATAAGAAACCCTATATCCAGGCAACTGTGAATGGGAATTTGTAATATTCCATCAATGAACCCGGTTGGTGAAACTTGCTATCAATATCCTGCAAAGAGGGAGAAATGTGAGCCAGGTGGAAGAATCCGTTCGCATTCGAAGGGGAAGTAATCGAAAACACAAGATTCTGTGAGGGCAATGAGGGATGCTTTTTTAGGCGTGAATGCCCGTCAAGCTGTGGTGTTGATCAGATTGGCTTGTTGGGAGGTATACCACCGCATGACATCTCGATTGGCGGGGTCTTGAGTAGAGGTAAATGAAAATTTGGTCCCAATGACTAAATCCGTCGTGGGGTCAACCCACTCAATAGATCCCGAAAATTTGGAAAAGTGGTTGAATCCTGGCAAACGACAACTGATGTGGAGATGTGATGAAGAGACGAGTGGCCATGCGGAGGGGGCGACACGAAACTGGCAACCCGTCGGAGAAAGATTGCTGAGCTGAACAGGTAGCACGGCAAGGATTTTCCCTTTGTCACTGAGGGGCCGAACAGCCCCAGTCATATTGACCGTTAAACGAGGAAATGAGCGAGGATGCTGACGTGAAACGTTAGGTGGGGCAGCTAATCGAATAGTCGGAGGCTGTGTGAGTATTTCTTGAATGACCGTTTCAAATTCATAAATGTCCTCATCGATACATGAACGACCTTTACAGGGAATACCACATCTTAGATTGCTGAGTGCCGGATCTTTGGGAAGGGCGCAGAGGAGGGAGTGATCGGCTCCCAGCCCCAATAAATAGGTTTGGATTAACAATTTCTCAGGTGTAGAGGGAAAGGTCAACCAAATGGAGTTTGACCCTATGGCAAGGTGCGGAGATGGCGAATTCATGATTCCCTTTTCGGTTGTGTGAGGCCATGTTACAAGGCCAAATTCTAGCCAGCAAGATGATGCATGGAGAACAGAAAAGGACTGCCCATAATATACAAGAACACGTTGAAAACTCTAGAATGTTTTTTGATGGAGTGTTGCCGATGCGGGGACCGAGCCTTCCATCCGCTTGGAAGGGGAGTAGGTGAAAGACTCTGCCGTTAAGAGGCAAAGAAATTATAATGTGATTGGGAGTCAGGTTTTTTGTGGGTGCGGATGAAGTTCTTGAATGAGGGAATCCGCTAACTTTTCAGCAGAAATGGCATAGTTCTGTGAGTCAATTGCTTTTTGGAAATGTGCGATTTTGTCTTGTCGAACATCCGGAATCTGAGACATCCGTTCGAGGTAAGAAGAAACCTCTCGGATAGGAGTGGAAGTCGATAGTCTGTCATCTTTGGCAGAATTTGGTGCTAAAGCGGAAACATCGTTGTTAATGTCGGGAGAGGACAAGACCGTTTCCTTGGGAGGAGACGATGCGGCATTTCCTGGTGGTGTTGGTGGCATGGAGGAAAGGTGATTCATTGATTGTTAAAGGATGCCTCAGGGTGAGGTGAAATATTAAATAAATATGAATGGAAGAATCAAATGGCAACGTCGTCCCTTCCCTATTGGGCCATGTAATTCTCCCGATGAAATCCCTCGTCACCCTGTGAGCGGTTCTCATGTAGGATTGAGATGACCATGGAACATGTTGTGGGGGCTCGTATTCACCAATTACGGACCATTGATCCAGGAGAAATCCGGTTGGTCCAGTTAGCACTGCCTGAGGAGATTGAGATAGCAGGGAAACTATATGCCATCCGAGATACCATGCGTCCAGGAACAGCCTTTCTCGCCAAACCCTGGGGAGACCGGACGGGCAAGTATCGAAGACGGATGTATACCCGGTCAAATGCCTCCTTCAATGAGCCGCGCTTGTTGGAGACGTTCATCAATTTTACCCATCGCGACCAGTCTGATACCTCCAGTTGGTGGCAATCGGAAATGGCAACCGACTGGTTTGAGAAGGGAAAAACTGTGGAAGTTCGCCTCCAACTTGATGAGGAGGAGGGGGGTGCGTTGGTGTATGAAAATACCAAGGTTTGTAAGCCTACGAATCTTCGCTTGGAAGACGATGGGATATGGGAGGGAATGCGTATGGTCTGTGTGGCCTTCGGCACGGGCATTACGCCATTCTTATCTTATGCCCGTTATTTAAAAGCCAATAATTTCGGTCGAAAGGGGGGGAGAGCTGGAGCCCACCTGACGCTGGTGGCTAGTGTTCGCCATGAGGGTCAGTTAATGCTGCATGAGGAGCTGGTCGTCCTTGAACAACAATTCCCGCAACATTTTCGATATCAACCAGTGCTAACTCGATCCTGGCCGACTCCTTGGGAGCATCTGAAAGGTCGAATATTGCGAGTGGTGCACTCCGCGTCCGGAAACGAGCAAATTGACATTTCACCATTTCAAACTATTGTGCCGAATATAGCCCAATCGCATCTTCGCATATGTGGGAGTGTCACGGCGTGTCGACAACTCACTCTTGGACTTGAACAAGGCGGGATGGTTCCGCTGACTGTGCGTGCGGAGTCCTGGTAGAAGAAATCCGTGCTGAGAGGCAGAATGGTGTGGATGATTCCCTATTCCCCTGCGGGACGTGTAATGGAATCAGGGATCGTGACATTAGGACGGCGTAATAAACGGATCACGGGGCGACCAAGGAAGGTGTAATGTCCACAAATCAGACAGTGCAAGCTGAGTGTGACAAGAAGTTCCTGCTCCAACTGTTCTAAATGCACTGTTCGCGACCCACATCGAGAACAACGAGGATGCTTGTCGGTGGAGGCCTTTTTTGTCACAGTCTTTTGGGGAGAACTCTTGCGTGTCTTGCTGATTGATTTGTCTGGTTGTGCTGACTTTTTCATGAACGAATCCTTGGTCAAGGTAATAGAAGAACTCATCTAGATATAACCAATTCTTGTGCCAAAATTATAGAAGAAAAAGTGGTAAGAAAGTCCAAAAACGACCTAGAAATAGGAGGAAGGAAGCCGACACTGGGTAAAATTTTCCGGAGGAACAGGGTCAAAAATGCTGAGCTGGAGAGCCTTTGTCCGGCTAAAGTTTATTGACTGGAAGAGGGAGTCGAGGTCTGAGCGAGGATGGCTTCCGAACGAAGACGGAGATTAGCTGCTTCCGTTGGTCGGTTAGCTGCTTGCAGCAGTCGAGCATAACGTTGAAGGATGGCCGCCACATCTGGATGGTTGGGGCCACTTGCGGTTTCCTTTAATTTGAGGGCCCGTTCATATTGAACAGCGGCTTTGTCATATTCTTTCCGATCTTCGTAATAGGTGGCCAAACTATACAGACTACTTAAGAGCAGGGGATTCCCCGGTCCTAATCCTTCAGCGTGTTTTACGGTGGCCAATAATTGGTGTTCCAACGCAGGGCTGTGTGATTCTCCGGTTGTTGCCGGAAGAGAGGATCGAGAAGAGGGCGAGGGAGTTCTTGAATGGGAGGTACATGCGCTGAGTAGCCCTACCAAAAGAATGATGGTCCACATCATTTTAAAAACAGATCGTATATTCCGGTTCATAGAATGACACCCTGACCAATGCATCTCAAAGAAAGCCTCAAATAGAAAATCTGAAGTGATTCTATGAACTCTGAGGCTGTTCTCGCAAGTAAACGCCCCAGGTTGCGATTATTCAGAATTAACTATCTCATTGTCGTCTTGAATGGAGAAGAATAAACGATGACGGTCCTGTGGTGTTCGATCTCGGTCCATGGCTTTGGGCATGCCGCGCAATTAATGCCAATCTTGAATGAATTAGGTGGAGCGGTTGATGACCTGCATGTAATTCTACGTACGCAAGTACCGGCCGATTTCTTTCAACGGCATCTCCACGTGAGTTGGGAGTTGCAAGAAGTCCAACAAGATGTTGGATGTGTCCAGCGAGGGCCCTTGGACATCGATGTGGCGGGAACATGGGAGGCTTACACGAAATTTCACACACATTGGGAGTCCAAGGTCGAGGAGGAAGCTCGAGCCATTCGATTGGCCAAGGCGAGTCTGGTGATATCCAACATTTCGCCTCTTGCCATAGCTGGTGCAGCTCAAGCGAAGTGTCCGGTGGTGGGAATTGCCTCGCTATCCTGGGATCGGGTGTTAGAGCCATTTGTGCAAGCCGATGCCCCCGGTCATCGTGTGATTCTCGAAACCATCCGTAACAGCTATGCGTTGGCAGATTCTCTCATCCGCCTTCATCCGGGTATTGAGATGCCGGCTTTTCGTTCGACGGTTGATGTGGGACCTTCTGCTCCCTTGAGGAAACCGAATGGCGATGGTCTGCGGAAATCCTTAGGGGTGGGAGAGCATGAATTGATTGTTCTCATTGCCTTTGGGGGCGTGCCGCTCAACCGTCTTCCGCTTGAGCAGATGTCCGCCATGGCCGGATTCCACTTTTTAGTAAGCGAACTACCATCTTCGGCTTTTTATGCCCGTGTGCATCGTGTCGAAGATCTTGCGATGCCATTTGGGGAGATCAGTCAACAGGCAGATATCATCATGACCAAGCCGGGGTATGGTACCGTTATCGCCGCAGTCCACGATGAAACAGCACTCGTCTACGTCCGTCGCAAGAATTTTATTGACGAACAGAGTTTAGTGGATTATACCCATCGCCATGGCCGGGGAATGGAGTTATCCCGCGATGATTTTGAATCGGGCAATTGGGAAGCCACACTTCGAGCTGTGCTTACAGTAGCGGTTCCGTCTGAGCCACTTCCGTCACCGGGCACGGGTGACGTTGTTCGTCAGTTGAAAGCATATTTGTCCTGCTGAAGGGAAATCGGCCGGGGATCTTTTTAAGCATTATCTGGTACCAGAGAGGGATAGGGAGAGACCGTAAGGGCTTCAATCGTATTGAAGACAAGTGATGCATTCAATTCTCGTTCTTTCCAAAAGACTCCGATCACTTCCACGGAAAGATTCAGTGAAATTGACGGTGAGCCTTGCGTGCGATCGTGTTGACCAAAGATGACAATGGATTGTTCACCCTCGGCAAGTCGAAAAACAAAGCGTATGGCTAACTCTGAGTCATCAAGGTGCATTTCCGGTTGAGTGACTACTCCTCGAACGGCCACAAGTCGTTGATGATAGGAAGCTGGGTGACTGAGCAGCATGGTAATGGAGACGGGTTCGGGTGATGTGGTAAAAGTGGAGGAGGAGAGGCGAGGAGAGAGTGGCCGGAGGAGCCTGGGTGTGGATGGTGGAGAGGCTATTGCCTTCTGGGAAGCTTCCAAGGGAAATGCTGGTGGATGCGCATGTTCCGTCCCAACGAACAGGAGAACAATCCATGCTCCAATGAACGGAAATTTTGAAAAATTGGTCATGAAAGAAGGGTTGTTTTTTAGAAACACTATGCAGGGACCAGTGAAAGTGGATATTCGTAAAAAGCAGTGCAAATAACCAGGTAAAGAATTTTTTCTGTAAGGAAACACGTGCATGGCAGTCGTCGATTATTATGCGGTTCTCGGAGTCGTTCTTCAAGCATCGCAAGATGAGATAAAAAAAGCGTATCGAACATTGGCCCTTCAATATCATCCTGACCGCAATCGAGGAAATCGTCAGGCTGAGCAAAAAATTCGTGAAGTCAATGCGGCCTATGAAATCTTGGGTGATCCGGATGCCAGAAAAACGTATGATCGATTGCGTCTGGGCTATGTCGAGCCGATGGTGCACCGACGGGATAGGGATCCGGAACCTGAGCCGGAAGAATCTATTTCTCCGTCAGTGGTCCTGCAACGAATGGAAGAAACCCTTCGAGAGGAATCCCGGAAGCAACTGTTTATGGTGTTGATACGCAATACACAAAAAATCAAAGAAGAATTAGGTATTATTCGGGAACGGGTCATTCGTGCCCAGGGGTATGATACCTTTTTGGAAAAAATTGTCGTGCAGCGAGGCCAGGAAGTGTTAGATGAACTTGTGTCCGTGGAGCTCAAACAGCGCCGAGAGCGACTGGTGGATGTGGCCGTGGAGATGGTGTGCTCGGCAGTTCCAGGTTCGTTTCGAGGCGCAGATAAAATGGATCAGGTTCGACGAAGTTTAGGACAGGCGTATCAGGAAGGATGGATCCAAGGATACGAACAAGCTTGTGAACTGCTATACGAGCGCCGGTAATCAGGCCGAATACATTGACAAAATGGCAAATGTAAGTGGGAAAGGGAAATGATGAACAATGAGGCAAGCCTTGTTTAAAATCCGATGCCAGCAAATGGGATGCCCCATTTACCGGATTAGCGCCATTTCACAACACTCAGCGATCAAAGGGGGAAGAGGGCTGCTGGAATGAATTACCTTTTGACGCGTGATTCCTTGATGTGGCCAATGCCTGAGCCTCTTTCGACAAGGTCACCTGGTCCTGGATGGGAGAGAGGGCACCTCGTTCCCGATGGCTTTTTGTCTTGCCACTCTCCTCATCGGAACTAACGGCGGTCACCTGTTTTCGTGAATGATCCGCCGAGGATGCGGGTTGCAGAAATTGAATAGCTCCTACTTCCGGTAATGTCATGGTCGATGCTCCTTCTCTACCCAGTATGAGTTCGCGACTTCTATTGCATTCTATTTATCGGTATATGGGCAAAATGCTTGCGACGAGGGAATGGGAGGAGTTCACAACATCACGTAAATGCGGATTATCTGTCAAAAAGGTAAGTGAATCAGGTGAAACGCACGCAAACTCTGAAAACCATGGAATGGCCTATAGGTGATTCCCTGTCGTGTCAAAACCAGGGCGTAATCGGGCTGCCTTAATCTACTCCTCCTCGTTTCCTGACTAACGCTTGGGCTATCAGAGGTCCTTGAAATGCGGAGTGTGCTTTTCTAAAAAGGCCGCCACTGATCCTCCCCTTAGATACCGGACACCGAGTTAAGAATTATAGAATAATTCGAAACGAGGTGTTGAATGAAACGCACACGCAGGCATCATAGTCCAGAATTTAAGCACGAAGCGGTGGCCTTGGTCCAGGAGCAGGGCTACAGTTATGCCGCCGCAGGCGGTAGGTTAGGAGTGAGTGGCGGCTTGATTGGACGTTGGAAGGACGAATTGGAAAACCACGCGACGGACGCCTTTGGCGGCCAGGGACAGCGCACAGCCGAACCACAACGCATCCATGAGCTTGAATCAGAGAACCGACGGCTGCGGATGGAACGTGAAATCTTAAAAAAGCCACGGCCTGCTTTGTCACGGAAAGCACATGAGGTATCAATTGATTGAGAAGCAGAAGAAGGTCTGGCCCATCAATCTCCTGTGTGGCGTGTTGGAGGTCTCTCGCAGTGGCTACTGCGACTGGGCATCACGAGATTTGAGCCAACACGGTTGGTCGAATCAGGAACTGGATAGACGCATACAGGTGATCTTTGCCGAGCACCAACAACGGTATGGGGCGCCCCGGATTGCAAGACCTTACATTAAGAAGGCCGAAGGTGCAGTGAGAATCGCATTGCCCGAAGAATGGGTGCCCTGCACTTGCGTGTGATTCAGGCAAAGAAATTTAAAGTTACGACGGACTCACATCACTCGAAGCTGGTGGCGCCCGACCTGCTTAAACAAGACATTGGCGCGGCGACGCCCAATAAGAAACGGACCACCGACATCACATGTGTCTGGACCGATGAGGGGTGGCTGTATTTGGCCGTCGTGATGGACCTGTACTCATGAGCCATTGTGGGATGGTCGATGAACCGACGCATGACCCAACACCTGGTATGTCAGGCCTTCACCATGGCCTTGTTCCGCCGGCACTTCCCCAAGGGCACAATCCTTCATTCTGATCGTGGCAGCCAGTATTGTTCAAAGCGCTATCAGCGCTTGATCAAGATCAATGGATTACGCTGCAGTATGGGACACACAGCCAACTGCTACGATAACGCCGTCACGGAGAGCTTCTTTTACACCCTGAAAGCCGAACTCGTTCACCGCGAACGGTACAGCACTCGGCGCGAGGCCCAATCCCGCATCATTCAATACATCGAAACATATTAGAATCGGCAGAGAAGGCATTCGGCGATAGGACATCAAATCCCAATGATATTTGAGAAGACAGCTTAACTCCGTGTCCGATGTTATGGGGGAAGATCATGCGTGGGCGGGACTCATATAATAAAAGTCTACTCTCCCTTTCATTTTATAAACAAAAATGAAAACCATTGAGGTAATTATAAGCCTTCATCAGTTGGGGTATGTGTAATTATGTCTTTGGCTTTGCATCTAAAACTTTTGCCTGGGCATAAACGAGTTTCTTCAAAGCAGAGGAAACGAATACGATATAAACAAGTATTTTAATAACAGGTTTCTTGCTGGTGGCGACAATCTTTATGGGCTTCGCCTAAGGAACTCTGCATACACACGATCCTTTTTCGGAAGGCTGGGAACTATCCCGGCCGTTGTTGTTTATGGCTGCCTTTATGAATTTTCTTCCCTTTATTCAGGGAATTTTGTAGGGTTAGGTCTAGTCTGAAATTTCATAAGATCCAATTATGTGCGGTCGCTTCACACGCAAAGAAAATTTCCAGCATTCTGCTGAACTGTTGGGCCTGAAGATCCCCCCGGCATGGAGCCCTCGCTACAACATTGCTCCCTCGCAGTTGGTGGCCTGTGTGCGCACCAATCTTGAGTCACAACAACGAGAATGTACGGAATTGAAGTGGGGACTGGTGCCCTCCTGGGCCAAGGATCCCAGCATCGGAAATAAGTTGATTAATGCCCGCGGAGAAACTGTGGCGGAGAAACCAGCTTTCCGAAAAGCGTTTAAACAACAACGCTGTCTGGTCTTGGCCGATGGCTTTTATGAATGGAAACAAGAAGGGAAAACAAAGCAACCCTATTATGTTCGATTCAAAGATCAACGGCTCTTTGCGTTCGCCGGATTATGGGAACGGTGGGAGAAAAACGAAGCCGACCCCCTGGAATCCTGCACACTCATTACGACTGCTCCCAATGCGGTGATGAAACCTATCCACCATCGTATGCCGGTTATTTTAGCCTCCAAGGACTATGTCGACTGGCTCGATCCATCTTTGCAAGCTGTTGAGCGAATCAACGCGTTGCTCAGACCGTTTCCATCCGAAGAGCTGGAAGCCTATCCCGTCAGTCAGCTCGTGAACAATCCCAGGAATGATCGGCCTGAATGTGTGGTCCCTATTTAATGAAGCGGTAATCTGGCCAGCCATACTCCTAGAACTGCAGCCATACGCAAATTGGTAGGTGGACATCCAAAGAGAGAAAACAGGCCTGATTTCTAGTTGGCAGGGAATATATTCTTGAAGTTTTCTTCTGAAAGTTCCTGGGGAAATTTTTCTGGTTTCGGCAGCAAATCGCATTTAATGACCACTATCTGAAAAATACACAATCCTGGATATTGCTGAAATCTATGATCACTATTCTTGCCCTGTGGTCTCCCTTCCCGTTTAGTAAGTCTTCTTTTTATTCAGTTAGGAGAAAGGAAAAGATGAATCTGTTTTTGAAATAAGTGCGGTCTTGCTCGCTCCTTTTTGGGAAGATCCCCTGATGGCCAACCGGTATCTACTGTCCATTCCTTCTCACAATTTGGTTCCGTTTTGATAATCTTCCGTCCGGTATGGTGCTGAGAACGTTAAAGTTTTCTCCCTTTTTGAGATATTGTTCCTTTTTTAACATCATTTTTTCGTTGAAAAACCAGCGAAGCAAGGGTTTCTATCAGTTGATCCTGCGCATCCAGCCGTGATAGTCATACTATACAGAGTTCAATCCCCCTCGCAGAAAAAACCACTAAAGCCAAATGGAGGTGTTATGAAAATGTATACCTTAAAGACTGCTTTGTTCTTTTCCGTGTTTATGGTGTTCTCACTGGGAATATGGGGAGCATGTGCTTTTGCTCAAGAATCTGGTTCATCGAAAGATTCGGCTGCATTTTCAGATGTGGGGCCATCCCTTAAAGAACTGGGGGAGGCCCAGCGGGACATAGATCATTATGAAGAGGCTCAAGACAATTTTAATGAAAATGTTGATCAATTCATGAATGACCGGATGCGTTACAATGAAGCCAGAGCCAAATTTGATCGAGCACGATCAATGTATGAGCAGGAAGAGCACGATTTTAATAGGACGTATGAGAAGTTCAGCAGGGAACGCGATCGGTATTTAGAGGCACGGGATAAATTCGTGGGTGCACGAGAAAGATTTCAAGAGGCCCGAAGTAATTTTTTTGGTAGTTCAATTAACGCATCTAGCCGATCCACTGATGGACGTGATGGACGTATGGAGGGCAAACCTTCTGGCCGATAATCGATAAAACATCTGGTCCAATCTAAAAGGAAACAGACAGGTATTCCGGTGAAGTCAATTTACAAACATTTATTGCAGAATTCTGAGTGATTGCTTTTTCTCCCATGAATGAATTCAGTTAAAAAGGAGTGTCATCTTATGAAACAATCAAAGAATATGGGATTGGTCGCTTGTCTTTTTCTCGCCCTATTGGTGGTAGGGTGCGCGGGCGGGCCTCAAAAGGAAAGTTTTGGAGAGCATGTTGATGATAGCGTCATAACGACGAAGGTTAAAACATCTCTCTTGCGGGATCCGGAAGTGTCCGGCACGGACATCAATGTGACGACTTTTAAAGGGCGGGTACAATTAAACGGACTTGTTGACAATGCTCAGCAGATGGAACAGGCCACACAACTGGCACGGCAAGTCGGTGGGGTCAGGGCAGTCGAAAACAACTTGTCCATCAAGTAAAAACCTATGACATGATTATTTGAACTTCAAAGGTTTTCTAATACGAGGAAACGTAGGCGATGCAAATTGGGATGGTTATTGGTGGAATCACCATAATGATGATGAACCTCATGGGCTGCGCCAGCACCCCCCTTCATGAGAGCACGGGCGAATACCTTGATGATAGCGTCATTACGACGAAGGTGAAGACTGCTCTTCTCCGATGTCCTCTGGTGTCAGGTGTAAATGTCCATGTCGAAACCTTTAAAAATCGGGTACAGCTGAGTGGGTTCGTGGATGAAATGAGGCAAGCTGAGCAAGCGATCATCTTATCCAGAGAGGTTGAGGGGGTGGGATTAGTTGAGAACCGAATCAGTATCAAATGAGGGGGAAATTTCACTGAAATCCTCTCAGATCATACAGAATGGGATTTCCGTTTATTGGCATTTGTATTGTGGTAGATAAACTAACATTGGTCATATGCCGGGCAATGATCTTGGCTAATGGAATCTATCCACCATTGTATGCCGGTCATTTTAGCCTCCACAGGCATTGCCGACTGGCTCCATCTATCCTTGTAATCTATTGGGCGAGTCAACGTGGGACTCAGACCATTTCCATCCGAAGAGATGGAAACCTATCCCGTGAGTCAGCTTGTGATCAATACCAGAAATGATCGGCCTGAATGCGTGATCACAATTCAATGAGAGAACAAGAGCGGGAGGTATTGCCCGTGAAGTAACATTTTCGATTGTCATCCTGGCTCAAACGGCTTTATGAGGGCAGATAAAGGCACCTCGTCTTCCTTGGCCGGCAATGGGTTAAAAGCTTAATGCCAAATCCAGTGAAAAGCTGATAGGTGTTCCGGAGGTGATATTATTTCCAGATAATATGTGGCAAATATGAAGAACAATATTCCAAAGATAGATAAAATTATACGTTCAAAGAAGGGCATTCCATGATTTCGCCGGAAGGATGGCCTTGTAATTTTTGGTGAAGAGCCGTTCCTTCCTACAATGAAGAATTTTTCTTGATCCTTGCTGAAAGGGAAGTTGTCATACTTCATTTTGCCTCCTTCAATTTAGAAATAAATTCATCCAAGATGAACTTTATCGAAACAAATACAACCATAAAAATTTGGTACTTTATCTCAGGTTCACCTATTTCTTTAGGAACCCCATTAAATTTAAAGGAAATCTACGCAAACACCATACCCAAATATTTCGGAGCCAGGTTTCATCTTTATGAAAAACAATGGTCATTAAACTACCGACCATGCGGTTAAGGGAAAAGCTAATAGTTTCTTGGGGTTTTCCCCTTGCTCAATAAAAACTTTCCACGCTGGTTTGGGAGTTTTTTTGATTGCTCCCTACTATGAAACCCCGGGTTTGAGGTACCAAGGTAATTCAGGCGCTTATTCTCAACGCGAAAATGAACAAAAATGAACGGATCGCAAGTTGCAATATCGCACACATTTATGCCGAGGTTCTAAGAGAAAGAAATTCTTCTTGGTTGAACTACTGTACCCAAAATGTTCCTGATCCAAAAGCACGGCTAGGGCTGGAACAAGCTTGTCAGGTCTTGTCTATTGGAGAAGCCGCTTCGTGATGTTGGTTGGTTAAAAATGAGCCTGAATCCACTGGCTCACCCTTCCCCATGAGGATTTTGGCAGTTTCAAAGACCCTGGTCCAACTATGCGTTAAAGTGTTGTGATTGCAGGGAGATAAACGGTCTCTCTATTGTATGGGGTCAAGGAGAACGATATGTGATTTGTCGTCATGAGAAATTCCAATGCCGGCAATCTGGTTGTCATCATTGATGCAACAGGGGCTAATGGATTTCCAGCCTGACCTTTGGGACAGTAACAATTTCAGATCCAGCATTGTCCCGTCTCTATAAAGAAAGCCACGGGAACCGCTCATCCCTACGATATATCCCGATTGATTGATATCCAATGCGGTGCTTTCCTGACCGTCAAGGGATCCCAGGTCAGACATCTTTCCATCCGAGTAGAGGAAGGCGTGTTGTCGACTGGAACCGGCTACAGTGGCAATGCCAACCACCTGGCCACGGTCGTTTATACTATTGGCTCTGCTTTCCGTTCCCCCAAGGGTCCCCAAATCGGTCATCCGGTCTTGTATGTAAATGAACGCATGGGTTTCATCGCGATAGGTACTCGAATAGCCGACCACTTGTTCACTATTATTAATATCTGTGGCTGCGCTTTCTTTTCCTCCGAGTGTGCCCAGGTCCGTGAGCTTTCGCCCGCGATAGAGGAAGGCGTGTCGTTCAGAAGGAGCGGTCGAATTTCCCTCTAAATGGGGAATGAGTGTATACCATCCCACGACAAAAGCGGCATTGTTGACGGCAAGTGCCATGCTGGGAGGCTTGGCAAAGAGTGAAATATCTATAAATTTCCCATCACTGTAAATAAATGCATCACGTCCAATATTTCCAACTACTTGAGATCTGGAATTGATACCCATTATCCGACATCCAATTCCACCACATGCACCGAGATCGATGTTCTTTTTTCCGTCGAACCACCAGCCTTGGTTTCTCGTCAAACTGAGCGGTGCTGTTCCAACGATCTGCCCATTATTGGTCAGGTCCTCAACTGTGCCACCAGTCACCAGTATCCCGAGATCCCGGATTGCATAAGTTTCCCCGGCTGTTGCAGGGGTTATAAGGCCAAGGGACCCATTTAGAGCAAGAATAGACAAGAGAATCCGTCCGACCAACAACGTCATTATTTTTATCCCTTTCAATGTCCAATGTTTGATGGCTATTGATGAGTTGAAATATCTGTATCAGAGGCGTTCCGTTAAACTATCTGCTTCGTTGCTTTCGCAAGTGAGGCGCAACCCCTCGCCGCTCACCGTTGTTCCAGTGGCATTGACACGCTAATCGCTCCGGCTAAATCACCTTCGTGTGCTCCTTCTTTTGGGTATCCAGAAATGTCCAATTGGCCGGCTGGTTCCCCATGACATTGCAAGCAATCACTGCCGTAATAAATTGGAATGAGGAGGCGGAGTTTGTTATCTCCTTCAGGCATCTCGCTAATCGTCACAGATTGGCTTGGTTGGGTCAACAATCGTTGTAACACGGCAGCTTCATAGGGATCCGGGGCATTCTTCGGATTTCGAGGTTGCAACGTGGTCTGTTTGAGTCTAATGCCAGACCTCAAAGAAAAACGCTCAGAGACGCGACTGCCAAAAGTGGCGGGAATGAAATTCTTAAACCCGACCCCCGTTTGGTTAATAACCGGTTGTGCTTCAGCGACGATGTCTTTGCTTGATTTCAATAATTCACCTAAGACTTCTATCGCGTTCCCACGCAGATGGGTCAGGTTTGGTTTTGTGAGGTCAACTCCGGTACGGACACGAAATTCCTCAATCACCAGTCGTTCAAACACCTCAGGGGTGAAGCCTTTGTTGTCTCTATTGGGATCATTGATTAAGGATTGATTCCGGTCAATGACGACACGGCCCGCACTTAGGAGCATGGCAATAAGCCGGGCTTCTTCTTCTGCTTGATAGGCCGACATATTCATTCCAGCAATCGGATTCGATAAGATGAATAAGCTGAGAATGACACCTGCCAATAATCCTCGTCCATAAAACGTCATGACATTCTCCTTTGTCTCATGCCTGGTAAAGTCCAGATCTTTTTTACGACTTCCCTTTTGCGAATGGGTGTCTGCAAGAAGCCATGAATAAAGGTCTATTTTCCAGCAGGAATCCAATTGTGGGTTCGACCAGGAAGCTCACCTTGGGGGAAATTGGTTGGTTAATGGTCGACGAGGGGCATGAGGACGTCAACCTCATGTCTGAATACTGTAATGGCATAAAGAGGTTCCAATGTTCGTTCGATCTCTTCAAAGATCGTGTGTGCAACTGGTTGGGAAACGACCAGGAGAATCTTGCTTGTCTGGTCACTTTCCAAATTTCCAGTTCGATGTCCATGTGTGCCGAATCCTGAAGCGACATCTTCGATCGTATAGCCAGTCGCTCCCGCCCGTTTCACCAGATTCTTGAGGTTCGGTACCAAACCACTTTCGGCAATGATGGTAACCAGAATTGCCTTTACGACGGGCATGTTGCACCTCCATGTTTTCCAAAATTCATTTGAAGTAAGACGAAATGTCGGGACATGAACTAAGTCGTTTTTCTGGATTGATTCCTCTTGATAAAAATGGAGTGCTTGGCCCTATTTTTTTAACCAAATTCCGTTTGGATGGGTCATCCACGATATTAGGGCAGCTTTATAATTTCAATATGGTCACACTCCACATTTTACTAAATCTGCCAGATAGCCCCTTGCTTTGCATCGTTGTGAGTGGCAGTCCGGAGCGAGGCTGGGGCCACGAGCCAGAAGTAGGATGTTGTTAAAGAAGCCACACTAGTTGGTGAGGAGTTTCACTAAGCCCTTATCCGACGTAAAAAACTTGTTGTAAATAACCAAGGCCGTTCAGATTATATATACCCCCAGATTCTCAATGGATGTTCCACCTCATTTCCCTGGGATGTCAGGAAACCTCTCCCCGTAGTTGATTCGGTCCAGGCGGCATAACTATTTATAAGGAAGGTGATGGCAACTTTCTATTTTCCGTTGAGCATTCCATGGTTACCCAACGGGTATGGCTCTGGTCAGTGCCGTGGCAATCATAATATAAACGGGGATACCGATCGTCACGTTATATGAGAACGTCAGGCCTAACGAGGCTGCCAATGGCAGGGTCGGACTCGCTTCTGGAATCGCCAACCGTTGAACCGCCGGAACCGCAATGTATGACGCTGACCCACACAACACGGCAAAGAGCGCGTAGGTGCCGAGCGTAAAGGGAACTCCGAGGAACATACTATAACCATGGGCCACCACGATCCCGATCGTGGCAAAAACGTTTGGAGCGATGAGGCCGAATAAGATGAATGATAGTCCTGCATGTTTAAGGTCTTTGAGTCGTCTGCTAGCGGTCATTCCCATTTCCAATAAAAAGAGAGATAAAATGCCGTGGAAGAGGGCAACGAAGAATCTGTCGTCCACCTCTGTGACCTTCACGCCTTGGAGCCGGCTGATAAATCCAATCAAGATGCCACCGAAGAGCAAATACAGCCCCGGGTTCAGGAAAATCTCGTGCAGCATCTTTCCACTAAAGATCGGTTTGGGTTCCTCATAGTCCGCTGCGGCGGCTGCACCCAGTGACTGAGCCGGCATAGAAACCGGGATCTGCTCGACATGGTTGCTGTGACTGTCTTCGTCTTCAGTTGTGGGGTCCACGAGTTTGCGGGCGTAAGGATTGTATCCCGGCTCATCCGGCATATTCCCGAGGGCATCCAGCCTGCCGGAGGCCCGAAGACGCGAAACGAGATAAAGGGCCACCAGGCAGCCAGGAATTTCCATTACGGCAAGGAGAACCGGCATATACGCTGCGAAGGCGATATTTGCTGCAGCCAGCACTCCGAGACAGGTCACAAAGGTCCCAGCCGAGTCAGAGCCATAGTATCCGGCTACGGTTGCCGCATCAATTCGGCGCAATTTTGTTTTTCGGAGTATGACATATGCGGCGATGCCGATGACCAAGTTGGCGAGAAAACCAATTACCATGAATCCAAGAGCATGTTGCAATTCGGCCATTGAGAGAGAAGCCAGTTCTTCGCCTCCGTGCCAACCGATAGCGATCAACAGGTAAATGGTTAATCCTTTATAGAGGACGTGCGGAAATTCAAACGGCACTTTAAGAATGGGGACTAGAAATCCAAGATAGAAAAATAGCAATAACGGTTTGAATAAGTTGTGGGTAAAGTTGTAAATAAATTCTTCAAGCATAGATCGCTCCTTTAACTATGAAGTCCGCATAGCATGTTCAGGGAATAGTTGAGATTTTGGATGCCTTCTCAAGCCTTCTGAGAAAAAATGGTTTTATTGCGCTGTCATCTAATATTTGACCTTCAGCGTCTTTTTGCAAAATCAGGTCCATGATGATCCATTGAGATGTCTCCGCAGAAAAATATGCCTATGTCGTAATAAATACAGGCGTTGGTTCATCGAGATGAATTTTTAATTCTTGGAATTGGAGCTTGGCTTCCTCCTACCTGAGCGAAAACGCAACCCGCGCACTGTTCAAATTCACTAATATGCAAATAACGTAGGCAGAAATCTTTGAAGAGAGACCTATAGCTGAAAGCAGGCTCGTTGAAATGGACAAATTGGAGGGGAGAATATTCGGCAAAAGAAGATTGTCATGGGTGCAAAGGTCAATGAAATTTTGAGGCACTAGACTTGAGTATGATAATATAGATGCATGTGTCGTTGGATCCTCAGCGCAGTACTGATCGCAAGTGGCTTCTTGTCAGGCTTTGAGGCTTGGGGACTGGAATTTACGGCAGATCAGATCCTCAAGTTCGGGCGGCAGACTCAAAAGGCCAACCTGTACTATCGGGATGACCGGTGGCGGTTGGAGCACCAGTCGATGGGTCCGGTCAACGTCACCATTGTGCGTAAAGACAAGCAGCTCATGTGGCTGCTGCTCTCTCGCGTGAGGCACTTCAAGACGCTCCCTTACGATCCTGCTCAGGAACCAAAATTGAGTGAGCATCTGGAAGGAGAGGTCTCCCGCGAGGAGATCGGGACGGAGACGCGCGAGGGCCATCCGACGATCTTATACGAGGTGACGGTGAAGCAGGGCGATCAGATCGATGTTTACTACCAATGGTTCGCCACCGACATTCAGTTCCCGATGCAGTTGACCAGAAAGGACGGAAGCTGGAGTGTCGAGTATCGACATGTGAGGCTGCGGCCCGTGACAGATTATTTATTTCAACTGCCAGTCAATTTCCAGCCGCTGGAAGAGTTCGACTCGCCGAAGCAAAAAAAATCCTAAGAGTCTGCGAGGTCGTCACCTATCCGTTTGAAGGTTGAGTGGCGTGCGCGGGCTGCATCATTCTTCTGACCATGTGTTTCTCTGTCCTGCACAGACTCTTTGCTGTTAGCACAGTGTGACATCGTGGTTTAGTGAAATCTCTATTTGTACAGGTTAGGTGTTAACCGATCACTTGCATATGCTGCACCGTCAGGGTGGTGGCGGTGAAGTCTTCCTCCACCAATCCCTCTAGAAGAAGCGGCCGTTCGTTCGTGAGTAACGGTCCGTATCGTTGAAATATTTCGGGGAACAACGTGGCATCGTAAAGCGCCGTGGTATCTTCCAGCGTGATAAATTCCATCGGTTCGCCATGTTTCGTCGAGGCGGCTTTTTCCGTGATCAGCCAGCCAACCATCATGATCCGACGGCCAATATGCATAGCCATCTCTGTCGCGGGGGTGATCCTCAGGCCTTGTAAGTATTTTTCGTAGAGTGTCAACGGATGGCAACGGAGGGGGAAGCCGAAGAGCTCAATCTCATGCTGGATCAGCCGTTCTGCGTCATATTCATTGGGAATCGGGAGCAAACGAACTATCGGCAACAACGGGGTGGCGTGTGGTGCAACTGATCCGGATGAGGAGATACCAAAGGTCGGATGTTCGGCGTAGATGCGCCAGAGCAGGCCGGGGCGGGTGACCTCACCGGCAATGGCATCGAAGCAACCTGCCAGAATCAATAACCGCGTCTGTGCCGGTTCGGGGTTGAGCCTGCTCAGAAAATCATGAAACGACTGAAATGCGCCGTGGCGAGATCGTTCTTCGAGAAGCCGATCAATGAATCCCCGCGCGATGCCTTTGATTTGCATCAAGCCCATGCGGATGGTCGTTCCCACTCCCTCGTATGCCCATGCGCTGGCATTGATGTTCGGGGAGAGAACGGTCAATCCCATCCGGCGGGCTTCTGACAGATAGGCGAAGGTTGAATAAAACCCACCCTGGTTGCTGATGACGGCGGCCATGAATTCCCCAGGATAATGGGCACGAAGATAAGCCGACTTACATGACACCTGCGCATAACTGGCCGAATGCGGTTTACAAAAACTATAGCCGGCAAAACTCATCGTCATCGCCCATATCTGCTCAATCGTTCGCGCATCCACACCGCGCGCGCGCGCGCCGTCGACAAATTGGCGTTGATAATCGCGAAGCCGTCGTTGCTTATGCTTTTTGCTGAGGATTTTCCGGAGTTGATCGCCGTCTTCCACGGAAAACCCCGCCAGACCCATGGCCACTTTGGTGACGTCTTCCTGATACACCATGATGCCGTGGGTTTCCACGAGCACGTCTTCCACTAACGAATGCAAGGGGCGATAGGCGCCGCCATGCGCCCGCCGGACAAATTCTTGAATGAATCGGTTCGCGGCTGGACGAATCAATGATGAGACGATGACGAGATACTCAAAGACGTCGGCGCGCGCGCGCCGATCCGCAGGCATGCCCGTCCAGAGTTTTTTGAGAAGCAGTCGGGTGGCAGGCGATTCGATGTAAAAACATCCAATTGTCTCACCCTGTTGAATGAGCTGTTGCGTTTTGGGGTCGGTTAATGGGTCCCAGGTGGCATAGTCGATGTGTCGGCCGGTATGTTCCGCAATTGCCGCAAGGGCATCCCGAATGACGGCGAGGGATCGATTACCCAGGAGATCGATTTTGACCAGGCCGGCATCCTCCGTTTGATCCTTTTCCCATTGAATGACCGGAATACCCTTTGCCGCCACTTCCACCGGCACATAGCGGCGGAGGTCATCAGGAACAATCACGATGCCACCGCAATGCAGCGACAGGTGACGAAACCGTCCCTGAAGTTGAAGGGCGAGTCTGACAATTTCAGGCCATGGTTCCCGCAAATCGGTGAAGGCCGAGGCCTCATCAAGGTGTGAATGTGGTCTTTTGCCATTGTGTGGTATCGAAGAAGGCGAAGATGGGGAAGAGCGAGGTTTTCCATTTTCTCGAATATTAGGAAGGCGGGGAGTCTGCCGGATCGCGGATTGGCTACATGGGGAGACTGAGGACCGTTGAGCTGGAAGATCAGTGAGCGGGAGGCGAGTCAGCAGTCGACTCACCTGCTGAATTTCAGCCGGAGGCATGCCATAGACTTTGGCGACTTCCCGCACGGCCGCCCGGAGCGCCAGCGTATTCTGATTGGCCACCATGCCGGCTTGCCGGCTGCCATAGCGCGCGAAGACAAAATCCACAATGCGGTCGCGCTCATCCCAGGGAAAATCCACGTCGATATCCGGCGGATCGTGACGCCCGGGATTTAAAAAGCGTTCAAAAAACAGATTGTGACGGATGGGGTCCACATGGGTAATGCCCAGGCAATAGGACACGATGGACGCCGCTGCCGATCCCCGGCCACAGGTGCGAGGCGCCTGGCGGACAATTTCGTCGACCACCAGAAAATAATGGGCGTAGCCTTTATCCCGGATGACGCCCAGCTCGCGCTCGATCCGATCGGTCACGACCGGTGTCAGGGAGCCGTACCGCCATCGGGCTCCCTCGTATGTTTTCTCGCGTAGCAGAGTGAAGGCATGGGGGTCGGAGAGCTGGCGAAAACTCGGGAAAATCGTCTCTTTGAACGACCACTCGGTCTGGCATTGCTGCGCGATCTTCCAGGTGTTGGCCATTGCGTGAGGCACATGGGGAAACTGGGGAGCCAGTGTCGCAGGCGGCATCAACCAATGGTTGGGTGCACAGCAGGCGTCCGGTGGTAATTGAGAGAGAGTCGTGTTCAGGGCGATCGCGCGAAGGATTTGATGGAGGGGGAACTCCTGCGTGGTCACGAAATGCACCCGGTTGGTTGCGACGGGAGGAAGGCGTGTGCGGCGGCTAAAGGCCAGGGCCTGGTGCATGAGAGCGCCAGACGATAGCTCTACGTACAGATCGGTAGGGGAGTGACGTTTCCAGGCCGTGAGCGCGGAAAGGTCATCAGAGAGAATGATCAGTCCTTTGCGGTGTTCCTGAACCGAGGCGATACAGTCAAAGGCGGCATCGCAATGGCGTTGGGAGAGTAGGCGGCAGAGGTTGGTATAGCCAAAAGAATCTTTGACCAGGAGCACGGCGCGGTGCCGGTTGTGGGTCAGTTCGGCTCCCAGGATCGGGCGTAAGCCATGGGCCTGTGCGACCTCGATAAAGCGAATGGCACCGTACAGGCCGTTCGTATCGGTCAGGGCGAGTGTCTCGGCTCCCTGTCCCCTTGCCGTCTGGCACAAGGCTTCCAGCGTGGACACTCCTTGCATCGGGGAGTACTCCGAGTGAACGTGTAAATGAACAAAGGCTGACATGAAATAAGGCCTCAATGATAAATTGCGTACCCATTTTTAGTTAAAGTATCTCTTTACTTTTAGCGTGTGTTGATAACCTGTTGATTGAAGTAATGCCTTATTTTTTCTGTCTGTGCATAACTAATTAGTTAAAGTTATTGATTAATTTTAATCATTTTGAAATGCAAAACACCTATTATTCATTGCTTATTTTGCATATTAAGCAATGCCATTAAAACGAGGGTGATCATGACACAGATGTGGGAGCACCGCTTGAGAACTTTTAAAGATTCACCTATTCAATCTAAACGAGAGGCCAGGTGTGAGCGTCCCCATTGAATGACTTTCATGCCGAACCGGGTATGCAAACGATCAAGGGCTAATGCCAATCGATGGGGACGGGGTGATGCCTGGGGTTCTTCCTGGTCATGTGATGGGAAGAGCGATAGTTGTTCTGGTGGGGGACGAAAGCTATTACTTCGAATGGTCAGTGAGCGCACGCGGACGCGTCGTTGAAAGCAACGACGGAATAAGGTCTGAGCTGATGGAAACATATCAACCTCCCAATGTGTGGGTGTGGATAAAACGGATGAGTGGTGAACCGTGAGCTGATCACTAGAGAGCAGCGTCAGTCTGAGGCGATGACACAGGCGCTGTCGCCGACGTAGATCATGGCAGAGAGAATCCAGAAGACATGACAGGCCTCCAAGGAGCCGGTCGTGGTCAATCGTATCCGGCTCAAAGAGATAGGAATGGGTTAACGATAGCGAGGCCTCAGGATTAACGACCGGCAAGAAATCAATCCCACGTGCCCACTGGTAGAGCCGATGGCCCCATCGACCGCAGACGGTTTCCAAGTCTTCCAAGCTTACGTCGCTCACGTCGCCGATGGTTTGCAGATTCAAATCGGCCAAGCGTGTGTGGAGTGCGGTCCCTCCAGGACCTTGTAGCCCAGGAAGTATTGAGACCGGTAACGGCGATAAAAAGTCCTGTTCGGAACCTGCCCGGACATCACAGAGTTGGGGCGGGGTGAGGATGGAGCTGGCCATTTGCGCGACAAGCTTATTGGTCCCGATACCGGCGACGGCTTGTAGCCCAAGCCGCGATGTGACATCGCGCTCTAAACGCATCGTGGTGTCACAGGTTGCGCCAAAGAGTCGAGTGGTCCCGGTCAAATCCAAATAGAAATGCCCCGGCCTAAACGACTCCCAAACGGGTGCGATCGGTGTCATGCACGACACGAGGGCACGGTGGGCTTGGGCAACGCGAGCAGGGTTGGGAGGCACCAGTCGAAGCGAGGGACAGCGTCGTCTGGCCCGGTCGGCCGGAAGTCCCGGTGTTACTCCGGCGTCTTCGGCTTCGGGAGAAACTTCACGGATGATGGCACGGGACGCATGCGCAGAAGCCACGGCGACAGGTCTGGTGCGTAAGGAGTGGTCGTTGAGGCGCGCCAGGGCCACTTCGAATCGAGGAATACATACACAGACAATCTGACGGTCCATCATTTTTCATCTAGCCACAATGCCGAATGACCCCGATCACCACTCCTTCAATCGAAAATTCGTCCTGCGGAGTCACCAGAATGGGAGCCATGGTCGTGTTCGCCGGATGCAGTTCTATCTGCCCGTCTTTGTTGTAATATTTCTTAATCGTTGCCTCCTGATTCACCAGCGCGACCACGGTTTGTCCATTTCGCGCCATTCGTTGCTTGTGTACAATTACCAGGTCGCCCGGGAGGATGCCTTCATCCCGCATCGATTCACCTTTCACGCGTAACGCGAAATTGTCTCCCGTTCGCAGCATGGAGGGTGGAACCTCCACCAGTTCGGTTTGGGGAATGGGTTCAATCGGGTTGCCGGCGGCGACGATGCCTGCCATGGGAATCTGTGTCGGGGAATCCAGGTGGGAGAGGATGGCTTCGACCACTCCAGGAATCCGGCGCATCCCGCATTCATAGCGGGTAATGGTCATGCGAGTCGTGCGAAGGCGTTCAGCCAGTTGCGTTTGCGTTAATCCGAGGCGTTGCCGAATGTGTTTAAAGGTTTCAGGTGTCATGTAACCAATGGTTACATGACGGCATGGGAGGTGTCAAGAGAGGTGGTTGCCACCGACCTACTCATGATTACATCGAGGCTAAATGTCATAACCATTTGATTTTTTGTATTTTTTGAATACCTCACTTATGCTAAATAGGGCGGATCTCCATCCCAATCTATGGACAGTTTCAGAGAATGTCACCCTTAGGACAGCTCATCGTGAGAAGACCGGTCAGCAATGTTTCCTGTTCACGAACCAAGAAGTGATCAAGATTTACCCTAGAAAAAAGCGCATATGTTCATGCCGGCGCATCCTGCGTGGTCGCACATCGCTATACAGGAATGTTGCTGCCGGCATGGCTCAACACATTCGATGATCAAAAGAAAGAAGAGGAGAATCTAATGTTTGAATGGCTGACAAGTCCTGAAGCATGGATCGCATTAGGCACGTTAACCGCGTTAGAAATTGTCCTGGGGATCGATAACATTATCTTCATCTCCATCCTTGTCGGACGTCTTCCCGAGAGTCAGCGGGCGTTTGCCAGGAGAATGGGGTTTGGGCTCGCCATGGTGGCGCGTCTGGGATTGCTGTTTTCGATTTCATGGGTCATGGGACTCACCGAACCGTTGGCGACGGTGTTCACCCACGCGATTTCAGGGCGCGATATTATTCTGGTGGGGGGCGGGCTGTTTCTGATGGCAAAAGCCACGCATGAAATTCATAACAGCCTGGAGGGGATAGAAGGAGAGAGCGGTCACGCGATTGTGGCTGCCAGCTTGGGAATGGTTCTCGTCCAGATTGCAGTTCTGGATATTGTGTTTTCCCTGGATTCGGTGATCACGGCGGTCGGTCTGGTTGATCAGGTTTCTCTCATGGCGATCGCCATCATCCTGGCTGTGTTCGTGATGCTGATGGCTGCAAAAGCGATTGGAGATTTTGTCGATGAACATCCGACTATCAAAGTTCTTGCCCTCTCATTTCTCATTCTCGTGGGTGTGACCCTGATGGTGGAGGGATTCGATGTGCATGTCCCGAAGGGCTATATTTATTTTTCCATGGCGTTTTCCGTCACGGTGGAAATGCTCAATATTCGTATGCGGAAAAAACGAGCCCCGGTCAAACTGTACAAGACGCTTTCCGAATAGCCGGAGGTGATTTGAAGAGTAGTATAGAGAGCCGCCATGGGCTGGAAAAGAGTATAAGCGTGAGGTCCTTTCGTGCGAGCGATCATGACGAGCAATGGAAGCGGAGATTAGTCGAGCGTTGGCAGTCTTTACTTATTCCTCTTTTAGACTGTCCACAATTTCTTTAAATAGCAAGGTTATGGCCTTATAAACCTTGTTTTTAAAAGGATCCTGTGACAACGTATAATCCCATCGGCACAATAGGATATAAGAGCCTCTTTTTTACAGAATCTCTCTTATGTACGTTTGGGCAGCTACGATGCGATAGATCCCTGAGGTACTTCAGTGCGTGTTCTTCTTTTTCTGTAACCGCATGTGAACATGTTTTTGATTGGAGGTAATAACAAAACAGAATGGATAGATGCCGAGAGATATTCGAACGAATTATTGCAGGTGGTAAGCAAGCGATTGAGGACTTTATTGCTGACCGAAAAGCAGAGGAACTCTTTCTTGATTTTAAGCGATCTTCTGACAATGGTGCGGCATCAAGACTATCCGATATTGACCGGAAAAATTTAGCCAAGGCAATTTCTGGTTTCGGCAATTCTGAAGGCGGGGTTGTGGTGTGGGGTGTTGATTGCTCTCGAGATGTAGACGGAGCAGATGTGGCTAAAGCTAAATTTCCTATTGAAAATCCCAAGCGATTCGCAAGTCTACTTCAAGGTGTCATCTCGAGTTGTACTGTCCCACCACATTCAGGAGTGGAAAATAAATTGATTGAAGCAGAACCAGGATTGGGATTTGTGATTACGTTGATTCCCAAAAGCGACTTTGCTCCTCATCAAATGCTCCCAAACAAACAATATTACATTCGTGCAGGTTCGGATTTTTTACCAACTCCTCATGATGTTTTAGCGGGCATGTTTGGCCGACGTCCACAGCCTCACGTATTTCATCAATTTGTACAGGAGGTTCCAGTTTTACAGGGCGATGACTTAGAAATGATCTGGGGTTTATTCATTCATAATAAAGGGCCAGGAATTGCCTCTGATATTTATGCCCTATGTGAGGTGCATTCCAAACCCGGCCCAAACTGTAATATTAGATTTAATATAACTGAGAGATCCATTTGGACTGGAGGTTTTGAATTCGGAAATAGAATTAGTCTCATTAGTGTCCCTGGCTATAGACTGCCTCCTGGTGCAAATACCCCATCTTTTGCCGTAAATTTTTCTTTAAAACCCCCATTCCAGAAAAATCTTAAGATTTCCGGACATGTTGGGTCTACAGAAACGAGGAGTTATTTTTTTACAATTGAGAATGATGTGGAAGTAATACGCGAACAATATGATATTTATAAAAAGAAATTTCACGAAGGAACTTTAGATGAAGAAGAGCAACACAAAATTGCTAGTTTGATAATTGGGAAAAGGTAGCCTTTCAGGGAGGCGTTGTCGGACATTCTTGACCTCACAAGCACTATTGCGGATATTGGTGCTCGCGGCAGATCAATTGAACGTCTTGCACACTTAACGGTTCTCGTGTCAAACCGCAGACATACCCGTTCTTCTCATGATCTTCATTGAAACGACAGGTGTGGCAGGCACCAAAGGCTTTTCGTCCATTGACCTGCTGCATTCCTCGCAAGATTGAGCGGAACACCGAAGTCAGTTCAGCGATTTTCATTGAATCCGTTGTCGCCAGTGCCGGTTCCAGGCTTCTGGCGAGAAGGGCCTTTTTAATGAGATTGCTTCCCTTGGTGGTCGGCGCAAGGCGTACTATTCGTTTGTCCTCATTATCCGCTTGCTTCCGCAGGAATCCCTTCTGCTCTAAGACCTTGAGCGATTGTGAGACGGTTCCCTTCGTGAGTCCCAGATACTCCGCCACGGCTTGCGGCGTATTTGAATAGCGATTGCATTGCGTCAAGTACGTCAGCGCTTCCATCTGCACTGGTTGTAATCCGTAACGCAGGCCAAATGCCCGTGCCTCCATCCGTTGCAGGTTGCACAATCGCTCTAAGACATCATTGGCTTCTTGGGCGCTCATAGGTCAATTGTATCGTCTCGATACAGATTTGACAAATGCGAATATCGCTGCTAAATTCCATTTAGTATCGACTCAATACCAATTTTCATCTTTCAAAAGGAGGCAGGTTATGAAGAAAGCCGTGTTTTATCATGCAGGGTGCCCGGTTTGTGTATCTGCGGAAACGATGGTGACTCAGGCTATTGATCGTCAGCAATACGATCTGGAAATCGTGCATTTTGCACAAAAACCCGATCGGGTCATTGAGGCCGAAACAGCAGGGGTGAAGTCTGTGCCTGCGCTGGTGTTAGAGGGGCAGGTGTTTCACGTGAATTTTGGTGCATCCATGGCCGATGTGAAAACCAGTATTTAAGGCGAAAGACTTTATTCACGGGAGTGGGACGGGTTGCTAGGAATGGCCTGAACCCTGGCTCCCGGTTATCAATGAAAGGAGGAAATGGTATGCGTGTATGGGTGAAACGTGTGTCTCTCGGGTTAGCTATAGCCCTGTTAATGAGCGGGGCTGCCTGTTCAACGGTTGAACCCCCGGCAGGAAAGACAACTGCATCGCTCTACGACCGGTTAGGAGGAAAGCCGGCTATCACAGCGGTCATCGATGAATTTGTTGGTAATGTTGGAAACGATCAGCGTATCAATGGTCGCTTTGCCACTACCGATATTCCGAAACTGAAGGGACATCTGGTGGATCAAGTCTGTGGAGCGACTGGTGGACCCTGCACCTATACGGGCAGAGACATGAAGACGACGCATGCGGGAATGCGCATCACCAATGCCGACTTTACGGCTATGGTTGAGGACCTGGTTGCTGCGCTCAAAACATTCAAGGTTCCGCAACCGGAACAGGAGGAGTTACTTGGTCTGTTAGGATCCATGAAGTCCGATATCGTCGAACTTCCTTAATTCTTGATTCGATCATTCAGTCAGGTGAAAGTCCCTGGGGGGAATGGATCTCATTCCCCTCAAGGGCCGGTTTTCATGTTGAGGTGACTCGCAGGAGAAGCGTCGGTTCAGAGGCTCCGATGGCCAAGGGTACCTTCCTGTTCGTATCGTGTCGCCATATAGAAATTCAGCAATGGCGGTGGGACTCATTTGCCTTGTTTTCTTCATAATCTGCTTATGATAATTATGGGTTTCCCAAAGGTTCTCTCCGCGCCTCAGAGGGGCTGTGTGTTAATATCCGCTTTCAACGCACCCGCTCCCATGAATTTTTCTCTGACCACGGATCCGAAGAAAAAACTTCTCTCCATCGTCGCGTTTTTTGTTTTTCTGTACCTGCTGGTCGAATTGACCAGCCTGCGATCGAACCTGTCACCTGATGTCATTAAATCCTTATTCATTGCCTATCCGGTTTGGGGTATCGTGCTGTTTTGCCTGGCTTTTAGCCTTGGCAATCTTCTGTATGTGCCCGGCTGGGTCTTTTTAGTCGGGGCCGTCTTTGCGTTGGGGAAAGAATGGGGTGGGGCTGCGACCTTGATGGCCGCGATGTGTTCTTCGACGATCAGTTTTCTCCTGATCCGTGGGGTTGGTGGAACCGCGCTTCGCAGCTTCAATCATCGGTGGGCCGACAAGATTTTCTCGCATCTGGATGACCGTCCAATCCTATCGGTGGCATTCTTGCGACTGCTATTTCAAACCTTGCCTGCTCTAAATTATGCCCTGGCCCTTGCGGACATTCGCTTTCGCGACTATCTGATCGGAACGGCTTTGGGGTTGCCCCTTCCTATTTTTTTGTATTGTTATTTTTTTGAACTGATTTTTCAGCATTTTCTGAATAGGTAAGCGGGCATCGGAATACGTGGAATATGGGTAAGGAGGGAAAAATGGTTACATGAAGGTTGTAAGTGGCTTGCTCACGGGGTAGACGCATTTGATGCTAAGGAGCTGTGTTGGTTAGACCCCCTTCCGGTAGGTTTTGATTCTTTTGGTGTGTTGACGACTTTAGGGTCATTCTTTTCCCGATCCGGGGTTTTCCTTTTGAGTTTTTCCAGCCCTTTGAGAAATTTTCCCACCGTTTTTCCTGCTTCTTCGGATTCCATGTTTTGTCTGTTCTCCATAGCTGGGCATATTTTTAAAATTCTGTGGCCATCCAGAGGGCGGCCATTTCAGCGCTGACATGAGAGACCATCAGAATGAAGCCTCTAATGACAATACCATGGACGCCGTTTTTCATTGAATTAATGAACTTCTTTCGTCGCCATACATATGAAAGCCATGCTTCACGCAATGCCATAGATGATTCCTAGGGAAATCCTTATCCCTCGCGAGGACATTCTAGGTTATGATAGATTTTGCCGGAAATGTCTGCATTCCCCCTCCCACCTTTTTCCATGGAACACGAGAGGCGTATTGAGATCGTAGTAAGGATGCCAAGAAATCACTGGTAGGTTGTATCGCGCAGCCTAAATTCATAAGGAGGGTTGAACGTGTCGGAAGTTCCCAAATCTGCAATTGGTATGGTTCAGTCTTTGTGGCGCTATCCTGTCAAATCGATGGGAGGCGAGGCGTTGTCCCTTGCCAAGGTCAATGTCCATGGGTTTCAAGGAGATCGGGTCTACGCCATTCTGGATGGGGCCGATGGTAAAGTTGCCACCGCCAAAAATCCCCAAAAATGGCCGAATCTTTTTGCCTTTCAGTCGAGCCTCATGGAGCCGGTAAGTGACCATGAAATGGTGCCTCGCGTCCGCATCAGTTTGCCTGATGGCACGATGGTTACCAGTGAACAAAAAGATCTGTCCCAGGTTCTTTCCAAAGCTCTGAACCGTGAGGTCACAATGGCGGTCATCGAGGGAGGGAAGGTGACCGGCGTTCAATCAGCCATGCCTGGAACCTGGATTGCGCAGTCTGAGGAATACTGGCCCGACATGGATGGTCGCGAGAAACGGGACACCGTTACGGATTTCTCCCTTCCGACCGGCACGTTTTTCGATGCCGCGATGGTGCATCTTCTGACCACGGCCACACTTAATCGGCTTCGTGAGGCGTATCCGGAAGGACGCTTTAAGGTGCCGCGATTTCGTCCGAACCTTGTTGTGGACTTTGGGGACGATGAGCAAGGCTTTATCGAACAGGGGTGGATTGGTCAGACGCTAGGCATTGGGGAGAAAGTGCGGTTGAAGATTACCGGCTCTTGCGGTCGGTGTGTCATGACGACGTTGGCGCAAGGAGAACTTCCAAAGGACACGGGGATTTTACGCACGGCGGTCAAACACAATCTTGGCAATGTCGGGGTCTATGCTTCAGTCATACAGGGCGGTGTTATTCGCGGCGGTGACCAGGTACGACTGGCCGACTAATTGGCTTTTGAAAGGAAGCTGTCATAACCGATACTTCATACCTTAACTCCTTTCTGAAGGATTCTGAGCTGCCAACGAATATAGCCAGGCCTAATAGATAAATGATGTCATCTAAGTGACATGCCGGGTGAGGATCTTCCTAGCCACAGGTTATTTCCTGGATGCAATTGTTATGTTGCTCATTAAGGATGTCATCCACTGATCTTTGTCTGAACTTCCACTTTTCTCCCACCATTGATTCACTAACATGATTACTGAATTTATCGTGACGGCGGGTGAAACCCGCAAACGCCTTGATCAATTTTTGGTCAACCGTGAACGGGATATGTCCCGTTCACGGTTGCAACGCTTGATCGAGTTGGGACGGATCCGGGTCAATGCCAGGAGGGTTAAACCGAGTCACACCATTAAACCGGGCGATCACATTACGATGGATGTTCCCCAGCCGGGACCGCTCCTGGTCGACGGGAAAGTCATGCCATTGGAAATTCTTCACGAGGATGAAGTCCTCCTGGTGCTGAACAAGCCTGCGGGAGTGGTGGTGCATCCCGCGTCAGGGAACTGGGCGGGCACAGTGATCAATGCGCTGTTGGCTCATATTCAAAACCATGCCGATGCAGAAATGTCCCTTGGGAAAACGGCGATACCAGGACTGGTCCATCGACTGGATAAAGACACCTCCGGGGTGATGGTGGTTGCCAAGACCGATCATGCCCATCGTACTCTGGCGGCACAGTTTGAAAAACACTCGATCACTCGGATTTACGAGGCACTCGTCTGGGGCATGCCCCGGCAGGAGCAGGGAGTGATCGAGTTGCCCATCGGACGGGATCGGGGAGAACCGAAAAAGGTTTCATTCAACACCGCGCAACCACAACGAGCGGTCACGGAGTATCGGGTGGATCAGATTTTCGGGGACCTGGCCTCACGGGTGGTGTTGTCCCCACGGACAGGTCGGACACATCAGCTTCGGGTTCATCTGGCGTCTTTAGGCTGTCCGATTTTGGGGGATGAGACGTATGGCGGTCAGAAAGTATGTCGGGTTACGCAGATCGACATTCCACGGGTGATGCTCCATGCACGCACACTAGGATTCCTGCATCCTTTCTCCGGGATGTTTCAGGAATATTCAGTGGGCTTTCCGTTGGACATGCAAGGGATCTCTCAGGCGTTACTCAATAAATAATAGTGGATTGTAATGTTTTTGTTCCTCTCCTGGATATTTCATTAATCCCCACCAAGTATTTTCTCATCTGACCGTTAGAATCGAGAGAGATCCCTGAAGAGAGTTTAACCTGACTAGAGCTGCCATGGGTTCGGACAGGGTGGGTTCTACGAATTTCCGCAATCAATGCATATCGAGAAAGAATGAATCAGAATGTGGCGTAAGATCCTCGTGCTGTTGGTGGCGGTGATGGTCGGGTATGTGTCTAATGTGTCCAGCCAAGGGACCTGTCTTGAGAATGCCACGTTCTGGTATTCCCATGTGTTGATGTCGAGTCAGCCGTTTTTTGTAAAACTGGAACGGGGGCAGGATCATGTTCGTCGAGCTTTGGATACGGTCGATGCCCCCTATACCGTGTTGCGTTCCGATTCCGATCAACAAGCCTATCCACGAGTCGTCATTACCACCAGCTTCTGGTTTCCCTTCATTGTTTCTGAACATTTTCATACCGAAGGTGATGCTGCAAGGCGGGTCGTCTTTACCGCTCACTATCTGGGATTATTTGGTTTTGCGCTAACGGTAGGCGATTCCGTCGAGATTGCCGCATAAATCCTGTGTGGGTATACACATTCATTTCCCCTTCACTCGAGCGTTAAACAAAACAGGGGCTTTCCCAATTTCAATGAAAATGGGAATCACGCTTGGCGGAAAGATTTGGCTTTCTGTTGGATTGTAAGAATAATGAATTCAGCTGGTTTGAGTGGAGCGAACCCTATCTTGATGTTGACGATACCGGCAGTCTGGTCAGCGGATGAAATGGTGTCCGGTCCGCATTTGACAAAATAGGCCTCCTGGGTTTTTTGGCCTTGAAAGGCCCCCTGCCGGAAGAGTGATTGGAGAAACACGTCAATCGTTTGGCGAATGTGAGCCCACAAGGATTCGTCGTTCGGTTCATCTACTACCCACCCCAATCCCTGTTGTAGGTTTGATTCCAGAAACAATGCCAGACGACGGACCGAAAGATACTGCCACTCTCTGGTAGGTGACAGGGTCCGTGCACCCCACGCGACAAACTGTGACGGAGAGGTTTGCCGGATTGGATTGATCCCCAAATGAGTGAGTTGCTCCATTTCCTGTTGCGTCAGGGGTTGTTCCACACCTTGAACGCCTTGAAGGATGCCCTCCGTTCCTGCCGGGGCTTTCCATACTCCTTGTTGTTGGTCGGTTCTGGCCCATACCCCAGCCATGGCTCCGCTGGCGGGGATGGTGTGCAGAGATGCCTTCTTAAGGGACTGGGGGACCTGGACACGGGGAGCGTACATGGCCACATTCGGATGGTGAATGCCTGATTGCTGATTAAACCAGTTTGTCAGAGTCCTGACCGTTTGTCGGGGGATATCGCGTTGAGGGACATCCAGGACATACATCGCACGGTGTTTGGCAACAAGAGCAATGGCTGCTTGCATGACTTTGACCGCATGGGCATCCGGGAGCTGCTCGGTTTGAGGAATGCACAAAATATTGAAACCCCCTATCCGGTCGAGAAGAGAAAGGCCTTGGAGAAATGGAGACACGCCTTTGATCTGTCCGGTTCCGATGCGTACCACCCAAATGGCCTTTCCTTCATTGTCAAAGAATTGTTTAGTGCAATGGAAGGAAAGGGCATCTGTTTCCAGTCCCCCGTATTCTTTTTCAAATGCTGTCCACGTATGAACCTGTTGTGGAGACGTCATCGACCCCTTGGGAAATGATCCGATGATGGCTGCGGTTGAGGTGGAGGCCGGATTGATCGCGGGAGGGAGGAATGACGGTTTGTGGATAGATGCGCCAGGAGTCGAGTGAAGTTTTTTCATCAGAAACCGTTCAATTTCTTTCTGTGGGTCTTAGCCTCAAAGAGGATGAACATCGTTATGAATCTGAAGATGGCTATGGAGTTGTATTACATTCATGGGTCTCAGGACGAACGGCCTTCACGGGCATGCTAGAATTCCCGGCATAGGTTTTACCTTGGAAGTTCTGATTGTCCAGAAAAAAGGCTGCGACCGTCAGACATTCCAGGCCGAACGGTAAATAGCCGGCATAACCGAGGATCGGCATTTCGCCCATTTGGAGTGCGTGGACGTAGGGAATTGAATATTCCCAATGGACGAGGCTGTAAGCATTCCACATCTCCCAAAATCCGCCACAGACCAGGGCTGCCAGAGCAGAAAGAACCACAGGACTCCAGTTTCCTTTGGCTAATGGGGACAGAAGGGTTGGAACCTTCCGTATTATTTGTATGCCTAACATGATCAAAAGCGGGCTCACCCAGAGGAGGGAATACAGCAGCGTGGGCCAAATCCCAATCATCACAAGCCCGAAACAACCAAGGCCGAACATCAGCCATCCGGTTCGTAAGGAATCGACCATGGAGATGGCATACCAATTCTCAAACGGTGCCTTGATCTGCACAAATGAAGAGAGGTACGCATAGGTACCCAGGACGGCGGGCAGAACTGTTGAAAATGCGATGGTCGTCCAAAAGAATGTGAGAAGCGGATGAGTCTCCGTCATCCCGACGTAATGCCAGTTCTGCACGAACTGATTGAGGTATTCAAACATCCACCAAAAGACGGCGCTGAGGAGGAAGAGTTTGAAGAGAACTTTGGGTTGATGCATGAGAAGGCATTGGCCGGTTCGTGAAAAACGTAAGGCATTGATGACGACAATATAGCCGAACCAAAGGAGCGGGAAGGTATGTGGTTGCCATTCTTGAAGCCAGGAAAAGCGTGTCCAGGCTAATATCCAGGCGAAAGCCGTCCATCCTACTCCCATCCAACCCCACCAGGGAAACCCTTCGGTGGAAGCGGATTTGAATGTGCTATGGCACCGGGTTTTCCCATATCGCCAAAGAAACGGGGCAAGAGTGCCCAAGATGAGCAGGGCCAGCAGTCCAAATATCGGCCAGGAAAGAGAGGCGTCTCCCGACTGTAGGGGAATGGCTAATAGAGTCAAATCGTGGGGAAGAGCTTGGCCAGATAAGACCATACCCAGGGGAGGCAGGCCCAGAAGCAACAAAATAAGAAGGCTGCCGCAGATTACCTTCGTGGAAGACATGGGAGTGTAAAAATACAGATATCGACGTGTAGAAATTGGAGACACACGTGAAGCCTTCGTTCAGCTTAAACCAGACTGGCCTCCTGAGCCAACGGCAACGAATCTGGGTCAGGGTGGAAACGCCGGAATTCAGCAAGATCCATTATGGAACTTGTCATGCGTTTGCCGAAGAGCGCAGGATGCTGGGAATACTAGGAACCTATTATAGCCTTGGCGAGATCCGGTTGAGATCTATTACCGTCTTTCCAGCCCGCATTTCCAGCATGTGGTGAATTCTTTTTGATGCAATTCCCCGCATCCGGAACAGGTCCATTTCGTTGTTTCGACAGGTTTAGCTTGCTCCCAGTCTTCAAGTAAAGTGTTGGCCCGGTCAAAATCCTCGTCCTTTAGCACCCACAGTTCCGGAAAGACTTCAATAAATGGGACTTCTCCTCCCAACATTGCCGAGCGCTGATTTTTGATCGTGGCCGGTATCTGAGCCTGATCCAACAGTTCTTTTCGGGATTCCACGTCGATGAGGCTTTGCGAGACGTACAGTTTTCTCAAGGTTTACCTATGCGATGGTGGATTTGAGCCAATACTTTAATGAGGATAGCGCATTAGGCACAACTTCCTGTTGGCCTCATTGAGAGCGGCGCAAATGCGCTCCTCATATATCAGTGAGGTTATCAGTAAGATACCATGTCACGGTTGGATCTCGAAGGGTCCGGAGATACTTTTTTCTGGTGCGAAGAGCCTCAATAAGTCGAGAGGTGTGTTAGGCCATAGGGAAGGAAGTTCTCGAGAAAATCCAAACAGGAGGTCGTCCAGAGGTCACGAGTGTCTAAATCTCTTTATAAGCAAGTCGCAGAAGATCCGGTCCTTACCTTTGTCCTGCTCCGTTTTTGGACTGAGGGGTTCTACATCTCAATCCCATATTCCTTGATTTTATATTGAAGTGATCTCACACTAATCCCTAGGAGTTTCGCAGCCTGTTCCCGATGATGGGTGACTTCCACGAGGGTTCGGCGGATGACTTCCCGTTCAATGTCTTCGAGAGGGGTTCCAAGGGAGATCACCATTCTGTTTCCGGGATTGACACTCGTTCGAATTTCATCTGGAAGATGATCGGGCTGAATAGAGTGCTCCTTTACCGTCACGACCAGACGTTCAATGACATTCCTGAGTTGACGAATATTACCCGGCCAGTGGTATTGAACGAGAAACCTCAGGGAAGCGAGAGAAAGGATTTTGAGTGGAATCCGGTGCTTCTGGGCAAACTCCTTGAGAAAATAGTCGAGAAGGACAGGGATATCCTCACGACGCTCTCGCAAGGGCGGCAGATGAATCGGCACCACATTAATGCGATAGAAAAGATCTTCACGGAACTGTCCGGTTTCGACCAACTGAGACAAATTGCGGTTGGTGGCGGCAATAATCCGGGTATTGACGGTGATTAAGTTTTTCCCTCCAAGCCGCCGAAATTCACCGATCTCTAAGACCCGGAGAAAATCCACTTGGGCCTTTAAGGGGAGTTCGCCTAACTCATCCAGAAAGAGCGTTCCCTCATCGGCCATCTCAAATCGCCCGGGTTTGGTTCCAACTGCCCCGGAAAATGCCCCTTTTTCGTATCCAAACAATTCGCTTTCGAAAAGAGACTCGGGAAGGGCACCACAATTCATGGTGATAAAAGGGCCATGGGACCGCTGGCTTTGTTGATGAATGGCGCGTGCCACCAACTCTTTGCCTGTTCCACTTTCGCCGCCGATTAAAATTGTGACGTCATTTCTGGCAACCATTCCAATAATATGGTGTATTCGACGCATGGCTTCACTTTCGCCAATCATTTCCTCGATGCGTTTTCGTGTCTCGAGTTGGTGACGCAAATCCTGATTTTCGGCTGCAAGCCTGTGGCGGTCCAAGGCCTTTTGGACCACAATGGAAAATCGTTCACGGTCAATGGGCTTGGTAAGAAAATCGTAAGCTCCCAACCGCATGGCTTCCACTGCCGTCTCAATAGAACCATAGGCAGTGATGACGATGATTTCGGTGGCAGGCCAAAGGGATTTTATTTGAGGAACGAGGGCCATGCCTCCGATACCTGGCATTTTGACATCCGTGATGAGAAGGTCACTGGTCGACTCTTTCATGAGGGCCAGCGCAGATTCCGCAGAGTCGGCGCCCTGGGCGCAGTAACCTGCCTTCTCCAGTATCGTCACTAATGCATTACGAATATTGATTTCGTCATCGACAACCAGAATGTGAGTTTCTTGTTTCACACACCCTCCACGGGGATGGCCTGGGCATTCACAAACACGGGTAAACTCAATGTGACCGAGGTGCCATCGCCAGGAAGAGCGGTCACGTCAATTCGGCCTCCATGATTTTGTAATATTCGATGCGCGACGGCGAGGCCAAGACCTGTCCCGGTTTCTTTTGTGGTGTAAAAAGGGTCGAAGATATGGACAAGCGATTGTGGATCAATCCCTTGTCCGGTATCGTGAACGGCAATCTCTACCCAGCGCCGCTCTTGTCGTTCGCGTTCCTGGACGATAATACGGCAGACCCCACCTGCCGACATGGCCTGAAACGCATTAATCACGATATTGATCAGAGCCTGTGCGATTTGCGTTTCGTCACCCTGAACATCCGGAAGGTTGGTGGGTACCGAAACCTGAAGCTGCTGATTCCTGTCCTCGGCCTCATGTTGTAATAACTGCGTGACATGCCACACGAGGGACTGAATGTTGACTTCCTGAAATTGAGAAGGCCGTGATTGTGCATATCGCATAATATTGTCCAAAATAGCCGACAGCCGGCTTAATTCGGTGTTCAGTACTTGGAAATAGTCATTGACCCGACTGGGCAAGTCGGTAGTCTCGCGGAGTTCCTCTTCAAGTAAATGAAGATTGAGATCCAGGGCGCTGAGAGGATTGCGAAGTTCATGCGCAACACCGGCTGACAACGTATGCAGTGCAGTCAGTCTTTGGGCTTCGTTCACCTGTTTTTCGAGAGCGAGCCACTCTGTTACGTCGTGCAGTTGAAAAATCATTCCTGCCGGTTTGCCATTATCTCCCGTCAAATCAACACTGCTAATACGGATCGTCCGTACCTCTCCATTTTGGGAATCGAAAGTAATCTCTTTCGAATGCATGGATCCGCCATGGTGCAAGATTTGGGAAAGAATCACCTGAATGGGATGCCCTTCTCCGAACACTACATCGTAATGCTTGCCCAATAGAGAAGCCGCAGGGCGCTCAAGAATGGTTTCAGCCGTTGGATTGGCTGCGGTAAGAACACCATCTTCACTGACA
>JBGSSO010000294.1:0-6944 GCA_041737015.1 Nitrospirales bacterium | reverse complement strand
CTTGGGAGGATTCGTTGAAAAAGACCCACAACGGCAGGCGGCGGAAAAGGCCGCAAGCAATGTACCCGGAGTGGATTCCGTGATCAACGATATCCAAGTCAAATGACGTGTCAGTCCCAAGCCATCTTCCGCTGTGACAATGTCTCATTCCCTCATGTGTTAAATTGAAAGCCACAGAGGCAGCTTGACGGTCGGGATGGGGACAAGGAAGGGGAGGCTCCGCTAAGGAGAGTGAATAGGTGAATCCCAGATCGGAGTGTGGTTTTCCATGATGTGGAAAGCCTCGTGGGATCATCCGGCTTTCTGAAACTTCGTCGTCAAGACCTATCATCCCTTCGATTCCACTTTTTTTATCGACTCTGAGACGCCGCCCTCCCACGAGGGTATCGACGTCTCTGGCTCAAGTTCGATCTGGAGGCAATGCAGGTTGGCCCTCTCTCCATCGCGATGATTCCAATCAGAGGACGTGACTCTGGTGAGGGAGCCTCAATTGATCCCTTCCATGGCAGAGCTCACACCCACTATTCATTCTATGAGACTATTTCTCATTCATAGGAACATAGGCAATATCAGCGACTTTATCATCCTGATCCACCAGGAGGGTCACCGGCATGCCTTTTGAAAGTACCGTCAACTCATTCTGTAAATAATCCCAGACCGGTAATGTCAGGGATTCCTTATTTTTGGTCTGAATCGTCAAAGATTCCTTTTCCGGCTTTTCCTGGACGACTCCCTCAATATGACGATAAACATTATATGCAGTGGAACGAGCCCAATCGTCTTCGGACGTCACATCCTTGGTTAATGTGGCACTCGCAATTTTATGGGTTTCATCGATGAGAAACAGTCCCTCGGTGTCGAAGGGAATGGCTGCGACTTCACTTCTTGCAAGCGGACGGACGGCAAAGGATTGTTCTTTTCCTTCTTTCGGTTTGATGATGGCTTGTTCCTGCCCAACCTTGAGCGGGTGCGCAAGTTTGCCTTTGATGACTGTGTGGTGACTCTGGCCTTTCTCTTTCGAGAGGTGATAATCGACAACATGATTCTTGGCGTTTACCACAATGGTGACCTTATCGCCCTGCTTCAGCGTGAATCCTTTTTCTTTCGCGCGTTCAAGGGAGAGATATCTTGGAGTAATTTCTCCGGTATCCCCGGAATTGACTTTAGCTTGATCCGCTGCCACTCCTTCCACGACGCCGGTGATGACCCGATGGCCGGGAAGCAATGTAAACTGTTGGTGCTGATCACCATCCTTTTTCCCTTGTTCCATGGTGGACTGGGGTTTGGATGGATCTGTAGAGGCTTTTTCCCCTCCAGATGCAGCCGTTATCCCCACAAAAAGATACAGGAACGATCCAAGAAGTATGGTGGTTTTCCAGCCTGTGGCGGATTTTATGAAAAGTGACATATGTTCTCCTTTCAAGTAACAACGGTTTTCCAGGTACCGGTTGCCGGGCCCTCATTGAGATTATGCGAGGCCCAACAACCAGCGCCGGGTAAATAGCTTTCACATACAGGACTGAAAGTCCTTATTGTCTGGGAGTCACAGGCATGGTCCGGTCAACAGCATCTAAAGCCGAACCACCTGAAATTGAACTCATGGCACGATCACGCTCTTGCCGGAGATCGGACGTTTCTTTTTGAAGGGCATCTCGCTCTTTTAAGTATTGATTGCGCTCTTGAATCATTTGCGCGCTCTCTTGGTTTCCTGCTCCACTTCCCACCTTGGCGCAACTCGTTTGGCCTTGAATGGATTTCATGCCGGTTCCGGAATCCTCAGAGCCTTTGCTGGCCTGAAGTGCCTGATCGCGTTCTTGCTGAGCTTGGTCCCGTTCCTGTTGGGCCTGATTTCGACTCTGTTTGGCCTGATCTCGTTCTCTTTGTAATTGATCGCTCCATTGTATGTCAGCCCCTGATTCAAGTTGAGACTGCACTGCAGGGACGGAGTTTGAGGACCCGGATGTGGACCCCATACCTTGACCGGCTTGCCCGGTTACGGGCAGCAACAACATGCCTGCGGCAAATATCAAACCAAAAGTCTGGGTTGAAAATTTTGATGCGAGTTTAATCATGATTACGCCCTCCTACAATTAGAGTGATTGAGTTATCCTCCTCTTTTCTTGAATGAAACTGAAAAGATGAAGGCAGGAATCGCGAGCAAATTGGAACTATTGTGAGTGACGCCATGCTGCTTGCCACCCGCTGTCTTTTATACTACCTACCTTTAATCCTCATGGTGACGGACAAATTCACACTGTCATTTCAGGAAATGTACGGGTGAAAAAGAACCCCTATCTCCTGAAAAAAATTATCAGATTCTGACCTGAATCGGAACAGGAAGGAGGCGAAGCTGCGGGTATTCAGCCTCGTCTCCTTCTTTGGAATCCATTTCGTCTGTTGTGAGCGAAGGCTTTACATTAGATCGCCAAGACTAATGGGCGTACAAGAACAAAAAAATCGATCAATTGCACGATAACCATTAAGACTCCCAGCACGGTGTGTAACACCTTCATGATTCGACCTCCTTATTTTGGAAATGCGATCATTCCAAAAAATAAAATGTAAGAACCACTTCATACTATAGAAAAATTATGAAGGGAAATTAGGTAACCGCTAACTGGTGAAAACCCGTGAAACGGCAATATTCACCCCTGACGTTGAAATCCTCATCCCGTCATGGGATGGATTCCATTCTGTCGATAACCACAGGGTGATGCGACGGTATGTTTCTTTATCCTCGTTTGGTCAATAATGACGAGGGATTCGTGAATGATATTGATTTTTGCGTGCTGAAAGAAATCCAACCGTGGCAGAATGTAATTTTATGGAAATGGAAAGTTACGTAGATAAAGGGGCAGGAGGAGCGGATGGGGAAGAAGAAGTAGGGTGAGGAGACAGGACATACCGGGATTCAATAGCGGCTTTAATGCGAGCCAGACTTTGCTTATGTTCCAGCGATTCAGTGGATTCTATTTCCCGAATTTCCGAAGCCAGCGTTTTATCTTTAATGCAATCTTGAGCCCAGGAAGAATAATCATGCCGCTTCAAATGATACATCCACGTTTCAGGATCCAGCCCTTCTGCCAGTTGAAGAAAAAGCATAAGATTTTGGGCTCGAAGGTTCAGCTTTCCTTCCGGACCTTGAAAGTAAAAACTGCGATCAGGTCCTAATTCTCCTTCCGCATACTTCCGACGATGACGCCTCCGCTCGCTCCTATTGGGATGTATCCGGAATCGAACTGGCAGAGCCCCTCCGTACCGTTTCCAGAATATCGCCTCCCCCGGTTGGATATGATGATCCTCGAAGGAAGGCAGAGATTCCCCCACCGAATTGGTGAAAGCCTCCAGTCGCTCGCCTGGAGATTTGCCGATCACCACGACACAATCAATAGCGGCAAGGGCGTCGGCCGCCATTTGATCGGGATGCACGGTGATCATCAATAGGGAATGTGGTGATGGGGTGAACGAGGGGAAAGGGATATCCCATTCTGCCGGCATCAGATGATGAGTCTCATCCAGTACAATCCAATGAGGACGGCCTGTTCGTGCTCTGAAGTCCTGAAGATCTTTAAAGATGTTTTTAAAAAAAGAAGGACGTTCTTGTATCGCCAGGCCCACCAGATTGATGACCAGGTTCGTATCCGGGTTTTCCAGAATATTGATGACCTCCTTTGAGTTGGGCGCGTGATTCATGTCACCCAGGACCACAGCCTGTTCTAACGATTCGTAATCGCCTTCAGGATCGATAATACAGCATTGATACTGTTTATCCGTGAGACGCTCAATGATGCCGGTTGAGAGCGTGGATTTTCCGCTTCCCGATGAGCCGGCCAGGAGGAGGTTCGGACCATAGGGACTGATTCGGACTTCCTGCTCCGTCTCTGTGGATCCCAGCACCACATAATGCCGGTGAAGGGACGCATCAATGGATTGTAATTCGTCAGCCAGAAGATGCCGGATAAACTCCACGACTCCGTCTCCCTGTTCTCCTTCCATCACGATATCGGCGCGTTCCTTGATGGCCGGAAGGGCATTGCCGACTGCCGCGGAGCACTCCACCATTCCCAGAAAGGGCAGATCATTTTCGGCATCGCCAATTCCGGCGACATTGTGTGGTGATAGACCCGTTTTGCGTAGCACTTTCTCCAGGCCGGTCGCTTTACTGAATCCGGCGGGAAGCATCATGACGGCTTCCTTGTTAAAAATCAGTTGGATATCCAATCCGAGGTCACGGACCACTTCCAATACGGCCGTTTCATGCGGGCGAACGGTGGAGACGATATTTCGTCCGACCGAAAGGGGAATGCCGCGTGAACGAAGCCGCATGATGAAATCTTCAGACGGCATATCCGCCAGTGTGATCGTTTCCTTGGAAGAAGGTTTGTACAATACAAGCCCATTTTCGGCGACAATCCACTCAAATACATGTGGGTGAGGAAATACATTCAGTAGATCATCCAGTTCCCGCCCTGTGACCAGAAAGAGCTTTCGATTGGTGGTTAAGATTTTCTCCAGACCTCGAAGGGTCGAATCGTTGACGCGCCCATGCAGGGCAAGGGTGCCGTCATAATCAGTAGCCAGCGCTAAATATCTCATGTAATTTTGTTTGGTAAAAAATGAACGACTTTAGGTACACTCTGCGGTGCAGTTTAAAAGGCATACATTTTTGCACGAACCTGATCCATACGTGTTCGACTTATGTCTCAATTTCCCGGTTTCCTGGCATACCTGTTATGGTTACCCGATCATTGATCGGTCTGCCATGTTATGAAGCCGCGGTGCGGTCCCAGAATCGGAGATGGCGGCACATTTCCAGGAATTTGGAGGCGCCTTTATTTCCGTCAAGAGCGATCATGCCCCCGTCCATTTCCGTCAGCCCTGCCTTTGTAAAGAGGGGCGTCGCGGCTTCGACATATCCGATAAATTTCATATGCGCAAAGGCATCTGCCACAAAATCCCTCGCCGCCGGCTCTTTGGCTAAAGCCCGGCCTCCCTCGTCGGAAAGGAGGAGAGCTACTGCGTCATACAAAACTGAAGGGCCGCCATCGATTTTCTGGGCGGCTTCAATCCATGTTCCGTCGCTGGCTTCTACTCCACCCACGCCGGGGGCCACTATCTCCATAATCGCCCCTTCCGACTTGACGGCGGCTTTGAGCGATTTAAATAATTTCATATCGACTCCGTCGGTGATGAGCACTCCAAGCTTTCGTCCTTTAAAGGTTTTGGGACTATTAAGAAGAATGCTGAGCGCCGGGGATCGTTGGAGATCCTCCTGAGTCGGTTTAGCCGCATCTGCGGGCGCGGGCATCTGCTGGATGCGCAATCCTTTGGCAACGGCTTTGGCCAGGTCCTGGTGGATATTCAGTAAATGAGAAACCATACGAGTTCGTATCTCAAGACGTTCCACTTTGCTTAATTCAAAGACTAAGGCGTTCGCGATGTGTGTTTGTTCGACCTCGGTCTGACTGATATAGAATTGTCGAGCCTGGCTGTAATGATCGGCAAAGGTCTCGGAGCGAAGGCGGACTTTCGGGCCTTCTTCCTCTGCAGGATAAGACGTGAATCCTTTTTCCGGTGATTCACGGGGACCGGCAGTTTCGCCGGGCCAGGAATTGGGTTCATAGTTGGCTCGGCCTTGCGGATTCTGCATGGCCATATGCCCGTCCTGTTGAAAATGGCTGAACGGACACTTGGGGGCGTTGATGGGTATGTGAGTGAAATTCGGACTGCCAAGCCGTTTGAGCTGAGTATCGAGGTAGGAAAAGTTCCGCCCTTGTAATAGCGGGTCATTTGAAAAATCAATGCCCGGTACAATATTTTGCGTACAAAAGGCGACCTGTTCGGTCTCAGCAAAGAAATTGTTCACGCAGCGATCAAGAACGAGCCGGCCTACGCGACGAATTGGTAGAATTTCTTCTGGAATGATTTTGGTTGCATCGAGTACATCAAAATCAAATTCTTGAGCAAATTCATCATCAAATAGCTGGAGGCCCAGTTCCCATTCCGGAAAATCACCCTGCTGAATGGCACTCCATAAATCCCGGCGATGGAAGTCCGGGTCAGCTCCGTTAATTTTAACGGCTTCGTTCCACACCACGGATTGCATTCCCAATTTGGGTTTCCAGTGAAATTTCACGAACGTCGATTTTCCCTGCCTATTGATCAGCCGGAATGTATGCACACCAAACCCCTCCATGAATCGAAAGGAGCGGGGAATGGCTCTGTCGGACATGATCCACATCACCATGTGCATACTTTCGGGAGTGAGCGATATGAAATCCCAAAAGTTATCATGCGCGGTTTGCGCTTGTGGAAATCCACGATCCGGTTCCGGTTTGGCGGCGTGAATCAGGTCGGGGAATTTGATGGCGTCTTGTATGAAAAACACCGGCATATTGTTGCCCACAAGATCCCAATTCCCCTCTTTGGTATACAGCTTCACGGCGAATCCCCGGACGTCTCTTGCCAAATCGAAGGAACCCTTATTGCCGGCTACGGTTGAAAACCGGACAAACGCGGGAGTTTTGTCACGCGGTCGTTGAAAGAGATCGGCTTTGGTGACATCTGCCAGAGATTCGTAGTTTTCAAAATACCCATGAGCCCCGAACCCGCGGGCATGCACAACCCGTTCCGGAATCCGTTCATGGTCAAAGTGAAAAATCTTTTCCCGAAAGTGAAAGTCTTCCAATGCGCTTGGACCCCGCAGTCCGACTTTAAGCGAGTTTTGGTCATCCGCGACAGGAATGCCCTGCTGAGTGGTTAATACCGGATTGGTTTTTCCGCTTGTCTGGTGCACTTCCCCTCCAGTGCCGATCTCGACGGTTTGGTCAGCATATTTCGCGGTTTTACCGGTGGAAGTAGGAGGAGATTTAGTGGATTGTTTTTTGGCCATGCGAATCGCTCCTTAACAGTGATGAGTTCGTGATGGATAGGTGAGTACACAG
>JBGSSO010000244.1:0-2912 GCA_041737015.1 Nitrospirales bacterium | reverse complement strand
ATACTTGGAGGACAAGTCCTGGCAGCGAAACGCTTACAAGATTCAACCCAGCTCACGATTCTTCAATTGCCACTCATCAATGAACGGGAACCCACTACTGAAATTACGCAATCCCAAGGAAGATATATTGCGGAACAGAAGCAATTTCTAGATCCCGCCACAGTCCCTCCTGGAAGCCGGATCACCCTGACTGGAGAACTGTCCGGCTCTGTCCAACAGAGTCTCGATGAAACCCTATATACCTATCCCACTCTCCTCATTAAACATTTCAAGGTCTGGCCAGCGTATCCTCCTGATTACGACCGGTATGGACCCTATCCTCCACCCTTGTTCTATCCCTATGCGTATCCGTACTGGGGACCATATGGCCGGTTTTATCCGTATTATCCTTTTGGATACTGGTAAGACCCTCTCCCCAAACCACAGACTCACCCTCGCCCCTGATTTTCCAAAGACGCCTGAGCATTCAAGATCCCCTTAACTCCTAAAGGTTGGAACAACCCAAGAACTCCAGTGAGCCATGCCAACCCGATTCAATATTTGTAAATATTGAAAAAATAAAAAAAAAGGAGGAGGCATAGCCTCCTCCCACATAAACGAATATTTTAACTTAGCCGGAAACTGGACAGTGAATTTACAACTTTGTGTCCGGGTGATTTTCTTGGGATATGGATTCAGTTGGCATCTCTTCCCCTGACGGGGCTTCCATTGGATGCTCTTCGGTGACAGAGATTTCTCCAATTGTGGTGTCTTCCACAAGAGGAATTTCCTCAATTACCCTGGCTTCCATTGAAGCGGGAACTATGACTGCCACACTATCGAAATCAGCCATTAACCCTATCGTATCCTCTCCACCGTCTAACAGAAGAGTAATATTCGTGGTCTCGTTCCGCCATTCCGCCACCATCTTCAGATGGCCACGAAGCAGGGCTTGTCCCCAGAGACTTTGATCATATCGGTACAACGAATCTAACCAGATTTCCTGAACCGAGGTCGGCATACCATAGGACTGGGTTATCCAATTTTGCAGCGTATGAAAATCTTGCACATAGTCCACGGCATCATCATGTTTGGGTTCAAATAGATAATTCGCCTGAGCAAGTTGATCTTCATAAAACGTGTAGGTTAACGACGCGTCAATGCCTTCGATTTGACGACGATACCCTACCCGCTGCTCGTAGGTCTCCAATACCGGAGATTGGAGTTCCCAAACCGGTTGCACCGGTTCATTTAGTTTCACCTCTTGCGCATTCATTCCCCACTCCGTGCTTCGCCGTTCAAAAGTCTGGGGTTGAGCAGGAACGACCGTTTTTTGAATCACGGAAGGTTCTGATTGATGGTGGGTTGGTCCCGCCAGCAAATGGCCATTCGAATCCCGGTGACGGGTAAAAATCAAATATTCTGAGGCCTCATAGGCAAAACTGGTCGTTAGCAGTGTTGTTCCCATCATGACAACTGCACCCGTCAAGATAAAATGTGTTTTCATAGCGTTTCCCATTGTCCTCAAGGTTTTCAATCGCAAGGAATGATCAGAAGATTCCTGAAAGGATGAATACACAGGGGGATCTCCCGTTATCACTACTCGTCAGTCAATATAGAATAGTGTCGGTTGTTGAGTAGGAAACTTGAGAGGGTGAAAGCAGGAAATTCTTATCTGGACATAGCGAACATTCACCATGCCTACTTAGTCTTAGAAATGTTGAAAACCAAGACCACTGGAAGAGAAGAATCCAAATTACGACAAAGAGGAAAAATCGGTCATATGAAGAGATCTCATTGAGTGTTCAGTTCAAGGTATTTCACATACCGAACTATCACTGGAGGGGAAAACCCAATCTAGAACAGGAGCGCGAAGAGGGAAGAAAGAATAGGCACCAAGCTATGGCTGAACAAATGGCGAATACCGCTCGACACAGACTTTTAACACCAGGCCACATTGGTAGAGTCATCCCCACCACTTCCAGCCAATGGTTGTGCGAGAATTTCCGCCCAGTGTTTCCTCAAATTGGTAAACATCTGGAGATACCCGGTATAAGAATTGGGTTTTTGTATGTATCCATTCACCCCCATCCCGGCGGTGTGACAGATATCCCTTGGAGCTTTTGACGTAGTCAACACCACAATGGGAATACATGCTAAAGATGGATCCTTCTTGATTTCGGTGAGAACTTCCCCTCCGGTCATGTGAGGCATATTCAAATCCAGGAGAATCACACTGGGACGTGGCGCGCATTCTCTCCTTGAAAATGGACCACGGCAATACAAGTAATCCAGCAATTCGGTGCCATCATTCACACATCGCAATTCCTGTCCTACCGGGATCTCGGCCCATGCCTCTTTGACAATTTCACAGTCATCGGGATTATCGTCCACAAGCAGGACCGTGTGAATAGGCAGAGTCATCATCAGTTTTCTGGAATTGGCTATACAGGAGATCAAAAATTGTGCTGGGTCATACCGCTTCTCAACCGCAAAGAACCTCTGACCTCTATCGGCAATTTCCTTTAAAACCTTTCCTGCACCGTCCCACGAACGCTTACGGCTGTGCGAATCCCGTCGCAACACCGGCCGCCGTCAAAGAAGGAACATTGAGATGAGAGGAGAACAACTGTCGAAAAGAAGGAGACTCCGGGATCTGCTTGGGCCATTGGGGGAGATGTCGGACATGCAACCACTGCACCAGAGCATCCCAACCACTCACCCGAATGACATCAGCATCGAGGATGGCACGATTCCAGGGTTGATCCATGACAAAGACTTGTCTGTCGAGAGCGCGATAGGCCTGAATATGGTGAGGATGATCGTCAATCGCGGATGTTATCGATTCAGGAATGTCGGTTTTCTCCTCGGTGTGGTACAGCGCATCAAAAGGGAGACCATGCCTCTCTAACCAACGAAGAGTCTGAGGTCGT
>JBGSSO010000146.1:0-24736 GCA_041737015.1 Nitrospirales bacterium | reverse complement strand
GTCACTATGAAAGAAGGAGAGGGGAGCATCGCTGATCTCGCTGTTCGCCGTCGAGAAACTGCGGAGAAGGTCGACAAGGGGCGAGAAACCATTCTGGCCTTAGCTGTCGATAAAACGAATCAGGAAAACCGCCTGAGAAGTATTGCTGAAGGACAGAGTTCGATGGCCAGACGGATTGAACGTTTGGCGGTGGAATATGCTCAGTCGCAGACCGATCAAACCACTCTTCAAGCTGAAAGCGAAGCCCTTCGACAGGAATGCTCATCTCTCGAAGGTCAGCTTGATGAGCTTCGGAACAATCAGGACCGGTTAGAGGTCAACCTGCAAAGTCAGCGAGAAACCAGGGAAGAGCTTGATGAAAAAATTCTCGACCACCAAACCCAAGCAGCTGGTGCCGAATCTGAATTACGTGCCATTCAAAGTGTCTTTCGGGAAGAAATAGGGTATGGCCATCATGGTGAGGGTGATGAAGCCTCAATTCGCGTCGCGTGTTCGTGCATTCAGGAGGCGTTGGCCGAACGGATGGAAGTGCCCGAGGATGTTGAAAAAGCCATAGAAGCAGTTCTGGGCGAGCGGTTGCAGGCGTGGATTGTCCAATCGTCACAAGAGGCCGAAATGTCCATTGGGCAATTCAAACAACATGAATGGGGAAAAGGCAGCTTTATTCCCTTGAATATTCCGCGACAGGGTCCAAAGGGGCCAGCCGAATGGTGGAGCGTCGTTCAGCACGACACGGAGGTGCTGGGCTTGGCTGTGGATTTCGTTCAGGTTCCGGACGAGCTAAAGCCTGTCGTTGAGGCCTTGTTGGGTAATACGGTCATTGTCAGGTCATTGGCTGGAGCGTTGAATCTCATGACCACACATTCATGGTTCCAAGGGAACGGTCCGCTTTTAGTGGCTTTGGGCGGGGAACTTGTGTCTCCATCCGGGGTCATCAGTGGTGGGTCTGGTGGAGAAGCTGGCGGATTATTACGTCGTCGTCGAGAAATTCTCACATTGGAAGAAAAGTTGAATATGCTCACCGTGGGGTTGGAGGAAGCCAAAGCGAACCGGAAATCGCTTTTACAGGAAATTGAGGATGTGTCGCGACAACTTGGAGAAGCCACTTTGTCCATTCGCGAAATGGAATTTCAGATGTTGACCATTCAAAAAGAGGCTTCTTCAAAAGAGAAGGCTCTTCCCGATCTCGTTCGTCGGTTAGATGTACTTCAACAGGATCGATTAGCGGAAGAGGAGGAATGGGGCCAGCTCCAAGTTGAAGAGGGAGAGGTTCGGACCAGGCTCGAGCATCTCAATCAGACACGGGCTCAAGAAGATGAGGCTCTTCGTCAACTGTTGGATTCTCTCAATACATTAGACCAAGAGCGACAAGACATGTTGCAACGCCTCAATGACACTCGAATGAACTTTCAGTCTCTGAAGTCCCAATCGGACCATGAACAAGCTAATGTTGAACGGATTGAACGGGAAGAAGAGCATAGGAATACCCGTATTCGACAGATTGATGGACAATTGGAGCACCTCTTTCTCCAAAGTCGAAAAAGCCAGGAGGAACGACTCACCAACGAAGGTTTGGTCGAAGAATTAGACATCAGGAAAGAGGCCATTGCCGGAACATTATTGGAGCTTGAGAACCGGCATGCAGAATGTATGGAGGGAGTGAAGCGATTGGATGGTCTGATTGGTAAGGCTCGTGAAACATTGAGCCATATCTTTAAATCCCGGGTGCCAATTGAGGGGCGTTTAGCAGAGGTTCGGGCGAAGTTCCATGCTGTGCAAGAAACGCTGACCATGACTTATGAAATTTCGACGGATGACCTCAAATATCCTCAGGATGCGGAACAGACCCCCGAAGTGCTGGAAGGGAGTGAACAGACATCCGGCGAGGAGAAAACCGGGCAGTGGAGAGAGCAGTTGCAGGGTATCAGGAAAAAATTAGAGCGTATCGGTCCGATTAACCTGGCCGCAATTGAGGAACATGCTCAATTAGAAGAACGCTATCAATTTTTATTAGCGCAGGAAGAAGATCTAGCCGGTTCAATCCAATCGCTTCAAGAAATTATTCAGCGATTAAATCAGACAACCAATAAGCTGTTTATTGATACCTTTAAAGAGCTGCAGGTGAAATTCAGTGAAGTCTTTTCAGCCTTGTTCGCTGGAGGACGCGCTGAGTTGATTCTAGTGGAAGAAACTCAGGAAGGGCAGGAATCTGAAGCGCCAACTCTTGAGCCAGGTGTTGAAATTGTCGCCCAACCACCAGGGAAGCGCTTGAAAAACCTCAATATGCTCTCTGGGGGGGAAAAGACGATGACCGTGATGGCTCTCCTGTTTGCGAGCTTTCTGATTCGTCCTTCTCCATTTTGTGTATTGGATGAGGTGGATGCGCCATTAGATGAAACGAATGTGGTCCGGTTTGGTCAATTTTTGCGACAAATGGCGGACCGGTCTCAATTTATTGTGATCACACACAATAAACGCACCATGGAGACTGCCAACTCCCTATTTGGTGTGACGATGGAGGATCCCGGGGTTTCGAAGTTGATAGCTGTTCGGCTTCATGAATTAGAAGCGGTGAGCTGAGAATACAGAGTGAGGCCCCCATCATTTTTTGGAAGTCCCAAATAAAAAGCCCCTTCCGTGGAATGTCGGAAGGGGCTTTTTTGCCGAACCAGGTTTTTGGGTTTGGTTAATTTCGAACGCCGGCCCAAACTTTCGCCGGGTCAATTTCTTTGTCAGGATTCAGCTGTTTGGCCTTATCCAGTAGCGTATCAGTTGTCTCAGGGATTTCTGGGTCAGGTATGCAGCAATCGTCCACAGGACAGACAGCCGCACATTGAGGCTCATCAAAATGTCCGACGCACTCTGTGCAGCGCTCGTGGGTAATCACGTATACCGTGTCTCCATCACCCTGACCTTCACCGACCTTATTGCCCTTTTCTTCTGCGGCGCTACGTGTCTCAAAAATTGCTTCGTTGGGACATTCGGGGAGACAGGCACCACAATTAATGCACTCTTCTGTGATTAGCAACGACATAATTCCTCCTTAGGGGACTGGTAAACCGTCATGTCAATTGTAGGAAGCCAACGCCTACGATTCTTAATGAAAATTCCCTTGGCATGAGGGCTCGCACGGTAACAACTCTTTGGCGATTTTAACGGTGTAAATTTATTTGCGTCAACCGGACAGAAGACCTATCTGATAAGCCATTCGGGTCTGCGGTAAAATTAAGTGGATTCCGAAACCATTATAAGAAATTGTTGGGGCCAATAACCATACAAATTATGGCCACATTGATATATTTTGACGAAAGGCAGTAATTTTGTCTGACCTTGACGAACCTTTGGACGATTGTTATAGCAGCGATGGGTCAATATAAACGGACGAGAGAGGTTCCGTCGCATTTGTAGGAGTCGCGTTTGAGGTTTGAGTAATGTGGAGCGGAAGATTGTGTTTGTGTGGATGAACTCTTGCTAGGCTCATCTCAGGGTGTGTTCGAGATAGAGGTTGTTTTGCCTGACAGTCCAATTGGGGTTAGACACCTTCCGTATTTTTCTTACCTGCCTCCCTATGAAAACAATTAGCTCCGGATCCTCAGTGCTTTCCGCCTATGCTGCACTCACGACGGCCGCGATGGTCTGGGGAGGATCGGTGGTTGCGCAAAAAGTCGCTTTAGGTCCATTCTCCCCCGTGGAAGCGTCCGTGTTTCGAGGAATAGGGGCCTTACTGATCCTCGTCCCTCTTTGGCTGTGGAAGGAAGGGATCGTTTCTTTTTCCCGAAGAGATTGGCGAAACTTTTTTTTCCTAGGTATCGGGGTCCTTGGCAACCACTTGTTCGTTCTCTTTGGTCTCCAATTTATTGGGGCAGGGGCAGCGGGTATTATTATTGGTGCAAGTCCGGCCATTACCGCCTTTCTGTCTTCTTTAATTCTGAAGGATGTACCTTTCCGGGTGATTTGGTTTGGTTGCCTTGTCTCGTTTTTTGGAGTATTGAGTATTTCCGGGCGCGGGGCGGTAGATGGATTGGGTTCCAATCCTCTACTCGGAGGGAGTCTGGTGGTGTGCGCGTTAGTGAGTTGGGCCCTCTATACGATTGGCTGTCGCAAAACCATGGAACGGTTCTCTCCGCTGACGGTGACGTGGACCACTCTTCTGATTTCTTTGATCTTTGAAATCCCGTTGTTGGCCATGAGTCACAAAGTTTTGGGTGCCGGGTTAGCAACGGTTCCCGTGTCTGGTTGGCTGGCACTCCTGTATGTCATGGTATTTGCCACGGCGTTGGGGCAACAGGCCTGGTTGTATGGCGTTAAAGGGATCGGCCCTTCCAGAGCAGGGATTTTTGGTAATCTTATTCCGGTATCTGCCTTGTTTTTTTCCCTGGTCATTTTGGGAGAACCGGTTGGCATGAGAGAAATAAGTGGGATAGGATTGATCTTGCTCGGGGTCTGGTTGGTTGATCGACAATCCTGTGCCGTATTAGTGAAAGTCACATGATTTGGAAATAGGCGGAAACGAAGAAAGAGAGCGCACTATGCTGAAGGAACGGATTGAGGAAGTCACACAGATGAATGAGTTGTTTTACCGTGGGTTTGAACAGCTGGATGTTGCGCTGATGGATTCTATTTGGGCTCATCAGGAGTATGTGACCTGTATTCATCCAGGGTGGAGTATCCGGGTGGGGTGGCCGGCAGTTAGGGATTCCTGGGTGGTCATTTTCAATAATACGTTTTCGATGAAATTTGAATTGACTGAAGTCCAGGTCCAAGTTGCGGCCGATGTTGCCTGGGTGATTTGTACTGAAAACATCACCAGCCGGGTGGGAGAGAACGAACAGAATAGCCAGGTAGTGTCAACCAATTTATTTGAGCGGATTGGAGACGAATGGAAGATCATCCATCATCACGGATCACCGCTCATGGAATAAGATCTGAGCATTCCTTGGCTGCGGGTTACTTCTGAGACATTCCATTTGGTATTTCTTAGTAGATGAGGAAATCTCTTCCATTTTGTGGTCAATCGGGAAGGTGCAAGGCCGGGATAATGGCCAATCAGGTGTGACAGGGAAAATGGAGTTTTGATCAAGTGGAAGAGCTACTGAACGTTGATTTGGCCCATTCTTCAACAATCACGTCTCGTTCTTCCATGTTCAATGCGCTATATTTTTTAAACATACCCAGTCCGCCTTTTTTCCTGCGCCACGTGACGAAATGTAAAAAATGTTCCTTGCATAACGATTGGGTTCCGGCAGGGGCGTAGAGGGATTCGGTGCATCCCCCAATCAGACACGTATCAGCATTCATATCCTGGTCCTCCTTTAAGTTCGCCTGGCAGTGTTCAACAGTCGAAGTATGCCCAACCGTGAGGTGCGAAGGCAATCAATTCACGCCGGGACGATGAAGAAATGTACGTGAATGCCGTTATGAGTAGATGGGGTGTTCCCTTGCTTTCTCCGTCAAATGGCGGGTATCGTAGGCACCCAGTAAGCGAACCATTTGACATATATTGACAGTGTCGTTGAAGAAAGGAGCGTGTTTTGTGTTGACTGTTAAAGATGTATTCGAACAAACGAGAGAGATGGCCTTGCGCGCCACGAATCAGGAAGAACGGGCTCTTCAAATCGATTATCCGGCGTTGGGCACGAAGATTGAGCAGGCGTTGACAGGCCGGAAAATTAACCTTCTGTATGTGAATGAATTTTTGCCGGAAGGGTATGAAGATCAAGGGCGTTTTAACGTTATGGTCATGACGGCTGGCAATGTTCTCTTTGATATGGTGATCGGGGATTCGTATTTTCGATACGACATTTTTTCTAGCTGTGATTTAGATAAAATCCAATTGATCGACGGGACATGGGATAACAAAGAAAAACGCACGGAAGAATCATTTCTGAGTCTACGGTTAATGCATGGGGATGAGGCACATATTCTTCTCGCGCTCAAGGACGAGCAACGTCCAGCCGTATTGTCTTTTGCCCAAAAAATCTCTCATGGCCGACACCCAGAAAAAAGCTGATGGCTTTTTCTGGGGTCGGAAGAAGTGTTCTTGAATCTCGTAACTGATTAGAGGGCGGTAAACGGCAAGGCACAGACAGAGACCGGGAAGCGTTGGTCCAGGATCTCAATTTCCAGTTTTGTCTGTGGTTGGGTAAAATCTCGTAGGGGAAATCCCAGTGCAATCGGTTTTTTGATAAGAGGGGAGTGGGTGGAGCTTGATACCCATCCCACTTCCCGCGTTCCACTAAAAAGTTTCGCCCCAGCTTCCGGTAGTTGTGGGGGTTCTCCTTCAAGAACTAATCCGACCATTCGCCTTTTGACTGATCCATACGTATCCATTCTGGCGACGACTTCCTGCCCTGGATAGCATCCCTTCGATAAGCTAAAGGCGATTCCCTCCAAATTCGCTTCAGGCGGAACGATTTTTTCATTCAAGTCTGGCCCAAGGCGAGGCAATCCCCCTTCAATCCTGGCGGTCTCGAGTGCCTCCCTTCCAATCGGCTGAAGGCCGGCCTCTTTCCCTATTGTTAAAAGATGAGACCAGAGTGCAGGAAGACCTTCGACCTGGACAAATAATTCAAAGTCTTGGCCACCAGTTTCCTCCGTTCGAGCGATAATGCCTTGTATGTCACCAAATGTGAATGCGATGGTATCTAACATCTGAAGGGAATTCACTTCTACACCGAGGGCTTGTTTGAGAATATCCGGACCATTCGGTCCGGTAACCAGGAGGAGGCCCCAACTCTCCAGACAATTGTGGAGTTTGGCTTTTGTCCCATAGAGCAAAAATTTTCGAAGGGCTTGAAAGGTCAGGTCACCCACCTCTCCGACATCCTCAATGATCAGGGTCTCCGGTTGCAGAAATACTCGAAAATAGGAGAGCATTTTTCCTTTATGATTCATGAAGGCCGAGTACCGGCCCTGACCGGGCTTAAGAGGAAGAATATCGTTGCTGATGAGGCTTTGGAGCCATGAGACTCGGTCATCACCCGTGACCATGATTTTTCCTCGTAAGGATAGGTCGGCGAGGCCCGCTTTCTGATGGATGGATTCATACTCTAAAAGAGGGTTGCCGTAATGAAGGGGGACTTCCCATTCGCCACAAGGTTGAAACGTGGCGCCTAGGGCTTCATGCTGCGTATGAAGGGCAAGGGTCGTCATGATGTCGCTGCCGCCGTGATTTCCTCAAACAGCGCGAGTGTCCGCGCAGAAAACTCATTCCGCGAGACAATTTTTTGAATTCCAAGGTCTTTCGCCAGTTTCCATGTTTGAACTTCTTCATGATTGGCAAAGGCCAGAATGGGCAATGCCTGTGTTTGAGGAAGTGTGCGTAGAGATTTCACAATATCGGAAGCATTGAGCCGGTCATCATTCATGTTAATGATAATGCCCATCGGTTGGCTGGCAAGGGCTTTCGTTTGCCAGTCATCTCCAGTGCGGAGACGTTCCAGTTTATAGCCCTGCGGTAAAAAGGCATCGCGTATTTTGGTGTAGAAGAAGATATCACTAACCGCCACAAGAATCGTTTTGGTGTCTGGCATGTGGTAAGCCCTTTACATTTTACATTGTGCTAGTTCATGAGGGTCAGAATGCGCATGAGCGCTTGTTTTGCTGTCTTGTATTCAGGGTTAAGAGCCAGAGATTTTTTGTAGGAATCGACTGCCTGGTCCCATTCCCCTTGTCGTTCATACACACGGCCGAGATTCATGTGAGGAAAAGAGGGGTTTTCATATCGTTTGGCTTTCATCGCTTTTTCAAGCCAGGGAATAGCCTCGTCCAGCTGGTTGAGCTCAATAAGGTAAGCCCCGATATCGTTATAGGGATTTCCGAATTCAGGGTCCTGGCGAATAGCTACTTGGCACTCCTCAATGGCTTCCTGCAGTTGTCCCATGAAACTATAGGCCCATCCTAAAAACGTGTGTGCTTCTGCTGTCGGGAAGAGGTCGATAGATTGCTTGTAGAGTTCTACCGCTTCTTCCAGTTGCCCTTTCATTTGGAGTTCATAGGCCTGCTGGAAAAGGTTCCAAGCTGTCACCTTGTCTTCTTCGTGGCCCTCACCCTGGTCGAGGAAATCTTGAATATCCATAGGAAATTGTGTTGCGAACAGTCCTTTTTGTGTCTCTCAGGAAAAAGAGGTGATTACTCGCCTTTGAGCTTGTGTTGAACTAATTCAGCTGCACGTCGGCCGGAAAGCAACATCGACCCAAAGGCCGGTCCCATGCGTGGACTGCCATCAACTGCAGCAACGGCCAAACCAGTGACAAAGCAATTTGGATAAATTTCACGCGTATTTTCTACCACTAATGCCTCAGAACGTGCCACCCACATAGCCCCGTTTCCAGGCACCTTCTGATATAAGTTACGCTGGTGGAGGAGATTGACCACGACGGCATCATGACCGGTGGCATCCACCACAATCTGACTTTCAAGGGCAATGGGATCGACGTGAATGGTATCATGTCCCGCCATTTCCACGGTGGAATTGTTGACCACAACACCTTCGATTCGCTGATCTTGCCGTAGAATGAGATCGACGACTTTAGTGAGATTCATAATCTTCACGCCGGCTTCGTAGGCAGCGGAAATGAGCCGGCTGGTCACATGAGGCGGATCAACCATGGTCATTCCCGGGCAGTCTTTAATCGGTTTAAAGGGAATACCTAATTCTTCAAGAATCCGATCCGCTGGTTCGCAAATCGTGGCTTTATTCATGAGAAATCCACCAGACCAAAAGCCGCCACCAAGAGCCAGTGATTGTTCGATGAGCAGCGTCCGGAAGCCGGTCGCGGCAAGGTCTCGGGCGCAGAGGAGTCCGGACGGACCTCCTCCGACGATGATGATATCGCTTTCAATCAGTGAATCGAATTCTTTGTAATACTCCCGGGCAATGTGACGGGTGATGTCCCGTTCTCGTAAAGGAGCGATGTTGATAGGATTCATAGGGGAGCTCCAGATAATATTTCGTTTTTATGGAACATAAAGGCCAATCACGTTTGGTTTTTGCCTACTACCAAAACCCTGTTGGTCACCTGCTGTTTCCGCCATTGATGTTTACCGCTTTACCGATATAAGTCTCCACCGGTTTTTCGGAACTCTTCTGATTTTTCCTGCATGCCTTGTTTCAGTGCGGCATCCTCTGCCAATTGTTTTTCCGCAGCATACTCTCGCACGTCCTGGGTAATTTTCATGGAACAAAAATGCGGGCCACACATGGAGCAAAAATGGGCTAGCTTCGCTCCTTGCGCGGGGAGTGTGGCATCATGGAAATCCTTTGCCGTTTCCGGGTCAAGGGATAAATTAAATTGATCCTGCCATCGAAATTCAAACCGTGCCTGAGATAGAGCATTGTCCCGGTGTTGGGCTCCGGGATGGCCTTTGGCCAAATCTGCCGCATGGGCGGCGATTTTGTAAGCCATGACCCCGGCCTTCACGTCTTCTTTGTCCGGTAGGCCCAAATGTTCCTTGGGTGTGACGTAACACAGCATGGCGCATCCATACCAGCCGATCATCGCCGCGCCGATCGCCGAGGTGATGTGGTCGTAGCCCGGAGCGATATCCGTGGTGAGGGGGCCCAGGGTATAAAAAGGGGCTTCGTCACAGGCGGCAAGTTGCTTGTCCATGTTTTCTTTAATGAGTTGCATGGGAACGTGTCCCGGACCTTCAATCATGACCTGCACATCATGCTTCCATGCAATATGGGTGAGTTCTCCCAGTGTCTCCAGCTCGGCGAATTGAGCCGCGTCGTTGGCATCTGCCAGGGAACCAGGGCGCAGTCCGTCGCCTAAACTGAAGGACACATCGTAGCTTTTCATAATCTCGCAGATTTCTTCAAAATGCGTATAGGTGAAGTTTTCCTGATGGTGAGCGAGACACCATTTGGCATGGATAGATCCGCCGCGTGAGACGATGCCGGTCATTCGAGAGGCCGTCAGTGGCACATAGGCCAGGCGAACACCGGCGTGAATGGTGAAGTAATCTACGCCTTGCTCGGCTTGTTCCACTAGAGTATCTCGAAAGATTTCCCAGGTAAGTTCCTCAGGTTTTCCTCCTACTTTTTCTAATGCCTGGTAGATGGGAACGGTCCCTATGGGTACTGGAGAATTTCGAATAATCCACTCCCGAGTTTCGTGGATGTTTTTCCCTGTGGAGAGGTCCATGACGGTGTCGCCACCCCATCGGATGGACCAAATCAATTTTTCAACTTCTTCTTCAATGGAGGAGGTCACCGCAGAATTGCCAATGTTGGCGTTGATTTTTACTAAAAAATTGCGCCCGATGATCATAGGCTCAATTTCCGGATGATTGATATTGGCAGGAATAATGGCCCGGCCTCGAGCAATTTCATCACGAACAAACTCCGGGGTAATGTAGGAGGGAGTGGAAGCGCCCCAATTCTGGCCAGGATGTTGAGTCACTCCAAAGGCTTGTCCAGTCCCCTGTTGGGCAGAAGGGTGCTCCTCACGTGCCTGGTTCTCCCGGATGGCAATATATTCCATTTCCGGTGTAACGATTCCCTTCCGGGCATAATGCAATTGGGTGACATTTTGACCTGATTTTGCACGAAGGGGTGGGCGTTGCAAATGAAACCGGATGGACTGTAAGGCGGGATCCTTGGCCCGAGTTCGTCCATACTGTGAACTGACCTCTTTCAACGATTCTACGTCCTGCCGTTCCGCAATCCAATCCTTTCTGAGGGGATGGAGCCCTTTGCGCACATCAATGTGGAGAGCAGGATCCGTATAAGGTCCTGAGGTATCATAGACGATGACAGACGGGTTCTGAACTTCAGTGTGGTCTTGAGGACTATGACTTGGGGTTTGATGAATCTCGCGCATAGGGACTCGGACATCCGGCCTCGAGCCGGTTCGATATATTTTTTGTGAGCCCGGAAATGGTTGAATCGATAAGGAAGAAAGAGGAATACGGGGCTCCTCCGAAACGACGTGTAATGATGTTGTGGAAGGGCTAGATGTCGTGGCTTGGGGTGGTGTCATGCAAACCCTCTCTTTCTGGGGGTTAGGAATTGGTCCAGGGAGCTTGCTCCAAAATACAAAAGCCGCCCCTTTTTAAGCTAAAGAGTGCGGCTGCTTGTGCGGGCTTTCGTGGGTCCTGCTTCCCTACGCTGGTATTATCCAGGTCAGGTCGTGAGGGTCGTCCCCGTTTTTGGGACTCTCAGCTTGTCGCACCCCTAGCAAAAATCATCGTACCGCTGGATCTTTTCCCTTGTCAAACTCTCATGTGATGCGCCATGGTCATACATTCGTCTACGGGTTCATGGAAATGAGGCAGCATATCTTTCATTTCCAAGTGGGTCACTGAGAGGTTTTGCGTTAAATCTGTTGTGTGCAGAGTTTTAATCGATCACATTATTAGAAATCCTAGGCGATTATGGCTCTCAGGTCTTCAGACTTTTTCATGAGAGAATGATTTGCTACAATAAAAGACTAGCTCCTCATCCTGGTTAGACATTAACGAGATGATCTTCATGGCAGCCAAGGAATGACTTGAAAGAATTTAATAACATAAGGAATTTGGCGTGACCTTATCGACCATCATAGAACTGCCCATTGCGGACTATCAATCTCTCCCAGAGACGGAATTGTTCGAACGAATTGTGGAGGCTAAGCGGAGACTTGGGACAAACGTTCTCCTGCTTGGGCACAACTACCAGCGAGACGATGTGATTGTTCATGCTGATTTCCGGGGCGATTCTCTGCTCTTGGCCAAGTATGCGGCTGAGCACCCTGAATTTCCACATGTGGTGTTTTGTGGGGTACATTTCATGGCTGAAACAGCCGACATTCTGAGTCGTTCCAATCAAACGGTCATCCTGCCTGATATGGCTGCGGGCTGCTCAATGGCGGATATGGCTTCCATGGAACAGGTGGATGATTGTTGGGAGCGGCTTGCACGGATGTTGCCTGTTGAGGAGACCGTGACTCCAATCGTGTATGTGAATTCAGCTGCTGGTCTCAAAGCCTTTTGTGGAGAACATGGTGGGGTGACCTGTACCTCTTCAAATGCCAAAGCCATTATGAACTGGGCATGGGAGAGGCGAGAGAAAATTCTTTTCTTTCCGGATGAGCATTTAGGACGGAACACCGCGAATGCAATGGGGTTTCCCCCTGAGGAGATGATCGTCTGGGATCCCTTTCAACCCAACGGCGGACATACCCGAGAAACAATACAGAAGGCTCGTCTGATTCTCTGGAAGGGGCATTGTAGTGTGCATCAGATGTTCCAATCGGCACACGTAGCCTATTTCCGAAAGCAGTATCCTGATGTTCAGGTTATTGTGCATCCTGAATGTCATGAGGATGTGGTCAATCAGGCAGACCTGGTGGGATCGACGGAATTTATTATTCGGACGGTGACTCAGGCCGATCCAGGAACGATTTGGGCGGTAGGAACCGAGCTGAATCTGGTGAATCGGTTGAAACATGATCAAGCCGATAAGCAGGTATTTTTCCTCTCCCCAATGGTGTGTCGCTGTTCGACGATGTACAGAATTGATGGGCCTCACTTATGTTGGGCCATGGAAAATCTCGTGCAGGGCCATGTGGTCAATCACATTCAAGTTCCCGACGAGGAGAAAGTGTTTGCCAAGTTGGCTTTGGACCGCATGATGGATCTGAGCTGAACACCTTCCTTCTGTGGTTTCCCCTTCCCTTATTTGTTGCGCATTCATATCAATAACAATGTCGTCTTCCATTGATGTGTTGTTGAGATATGACTGAAGGACGTTGTTTGACGGGTTTAAGGGGCATGGCTAAAATGGCCCTGAGTTTATCCCAATATTCTTGAGAATCTCCCCATGGACTACAAAGCGACATTGAACCTTCCTCGGACTGAGTTTCCGATGAAGGCCAACCTGCCCCAAAAAGAACCGGAGCGATTAGCCTGGTGGGAGCAGGAGCGGGTGTACGACCGCATTCAGGAGGCCGGAAATGGTCATCCTCGTTATATCCTTCACGATGGCCCGCCTTATGCGAATGGGCATATTCATATCGGGCATGGGCTCAATAAAATTCTCAAAGACATCATCATTAAATCGAAAACCATGGCGGGTTTCCAGGCTCCCTATATCCCTGGGTGGGATTGTCACGGGTTGCCGATTGAACATCAGGTGACCAAGCAGCTCGGTCCCAAGAAAAAAGATTTGAGTGCGGTGGAACTCCGGAAACTCTGTCGCGAGTATGCGGAGAAATTTGTTGAGATTCAACGAGACGAGTTTCGCCGGTTAGGGATATTCGGGGATTGGGAGCATCCGTATCTGACGATGGATCATGCCTATGAGGCAGCGATTGTTCGAGAATTTGGCAAATTTGTAGAAAAGGGTCGAGTCTATAAGGGATTGAAGCCGGTGCTGTGGTGTACCGTGGATCAAACGGCGCTGGCTGAAGCCGAAGTGGAATATGAGAATCATCTCTCGCCGTCGGTCTATGTGAAATTTCCCTTTACGGTCTCGCCGGCTGAAATGGGTTCCGACCAACGATTGGGTCTGCCAACAGTCAAAAAGTTGAAAGCCGTTTCGGCCGTCATTTGGACAACGACCCCTTGGACCCTTCCCGCGAACCAAGCCATTTGTCTGCATCCCGATTTTGACTATGCCGTTCTTCAAGCTGGCGAAGAGGCTTTTATCGTTGCTCTTGGATTGGTAGACGCATTTGCCAATGCCTGTAAAATTGAGAAATTTGAGGTATTGGGCAAGAAAAAAGGAAAAGATTTTGAAGGGTGGACGTGTCATCCTCCATTTGCCAAGAAAGAGGTCCCCATCCTCAATGGAGATTTTGTCACCTTGGAGCAAGGGACCGGGTGTGTGCATATTGCTCCTGGACATGGGATGGATGACTATCTTTTAGTTCTGAAATATAACAAACCCCCTTATGTCGAAATGCTGCCGGATCGGAAGCCTTTAGAAATCCTGGTGCCGGTCAATAATGCGGGACGGTTTACGGATGATTTCCCTGAGTTTGCAGGCCAACCAGTTTTGGATGCGAATCCTGGGATTGTGGAAGTCTTGAAAGCCAAGGGGTTATTAGTTGGTGAAAAAAAGCTTGAACATACTTATCCTCATTGTTGGCGCTGTAAGCAACCTGTCATCTTTCGGGCTACGCACCAGTGGTTTGTGTCCATGGAGGAGGCCGATCTTCGCCAAAAAGCCCTGAAAGAAATTGATAGAGTCCAATGGATTCCAGAGCGTGGACGAGATCGTATTTACGGGATGATTTTGAACCGTCCGGATTGGTGCTTATCTCGTCAGCGGATGTGGGGGACGCCCATTCCTGTGTTTTCGTGCCAAGGCTGTTCCACGCTATTAGCTGATTCCAAAGTGATCGAGCATATCAGTGTCCAAATGCAGAAGGGTGGGGCCGATATTTGGTTTAGTCGATCCGCCGAGGAATTACTTCCTGTTGGAACCACATGTGCGCAATGCGGCCATGGGTCCTTTAAAAAAGAACATGATATTTTAGATGTGTGGTTTGAATCGGGCGTGAGTCATGCGGCGGTGTTGAGGCCTCAAGGTGAAGGCTGGTATCCCGCAGATTTATATCTTGAAGGTTCCGATCAACATAGGGGATGGTTCCACAGTTCGCTCTTGACCTCGGTGACGACGGATGAGCAAGCACCCTATCGGGCCGTGTTGACGCATGGGTTTGTCCTGGATGGGGAAGGCAAGAAAATGTCGAAATCGGCAGGCAATGTCGTGACCCCGCAAGAAATCATCAAAGAGTCTGGTGCGGAAATTCTGCGATTGTGGGTGGCCTCGCAGGATTATCAGGAAGATCTGCGTATCTCAAAAGATATATTAAAACAATTGACGGATGCGTATCGAAAAATTCGCAATACCTGCCGGTTTCTCCTGAGTAATCTGTATGATTTTGATGCATCCGTTCATTCGGTGCCCCATGCGGATTTGCCGGAGCTGGATCGATGGGCGCTCTGGCGGTTAGGGCAACTGGTCGACAATGTAAAAAAAGGGTATGCGCAGTTTCAATTTCGCCAGGTTGTGCATGAGTTGGATTATTTTTGTTCCACGGATATGAGCGCGACCTATTTGGATATCTTGAAGGACCGGTTGTACACCTTTCCAGCAAACTCGCCACTTCGGCGTGGTTCCCAGACGGTTTTGTTTGAAATTGTGTCCTCCTTAGCCAAGCTCATGGCGCCTATTCTGAGTTTTACGGCTGAAGAAATCTGGCAGGTTCTCCCAGGATCCACGGTAGAAGGATCTAAGCCGATGAGTGTGCATTTGGCCGACTTTCCGGAATCTCCCACAGTCTTCCAAGACCCACAGCTCCACACGACGTGGACCTACTTATTCCAAGTCCGGAGTAAGGTGCAATTCGCTTTAGAAAAATCGAGACGGGACAAGGTGATTGGTTCTTCCCTGGATGCCACAGTGATCTTGCATGCGACTGAACCCCATTGTACTTTGCTTAAACGGTATCTCAGCGATTTGCCGGCACTGTTTATTGTCTCGTGCGTGAAGGTGGAAGCGGTTGCGTCACTGCCTGGAGGTGAATTGGTAGATGCGAGCCTGGGCTTGGCGATTGAAGTGGTTAGGGCTGAAGGCACCAAATGTGATCGATGTTGGAATATTCGCCGGGATGTGGGTTCACAGGCCCAACATCCGACGCTCTGCGGTCGATGCGTGGAGGCGGTGGGGTGAGCAACGGTATTCATCGGTTTGTGTTATTAGGTCTCGTTGTGGCCTTCCTTGTAAGCCTTGACCAGGTCACCAAATATTACATTGCCAGTTCGATGTACCTCCACGAGTCCATCCCCATCATTCCAGGATATTTTTCCTTGACCTACATCAGAAACCCTGGTGCCGCATTCGGGATCATGGGCACGACCAGTAGTGGGTTTAGGCTCATTTTCTTTTTCCTGACATCCCTCTTTGCCATGGGATTATTAATCACCATCTTCGTACGGTTAGAACCCCACGATTGGTGGGGGCAAATGACCATTGCGTCCATTTTTGGGGGTGCGATCGGGAATTTTATTGATCGCCTGCAATATGGAGAAGTCATCGATTTTTTAGATTTCTATATCAATGGCTATCATTGGCCAGCCTTCAATGTAGCCGATTCTGCGATTAGCGTCGGTGTGTGCTCCCTTCTTGTGCTATTTGCTTTTGAAAAACGGAAACCCAACTTGACTCCTCAAGAAAACCCTCCTCTCTGATTTTCCCAAGTCATCCTCAGTCACGAGCCACGCGTGTACCCGCTCATTTTGCTCTCATCAGATATAGTGTTCATTTGTGAGTGTTGAGATGAAAATATTTTCGAGCACAGTCTCTTCGCGACCAAGGGGGGGTGGCATGTATATTTTAATAGTGTTTTTGCTCAGTGCTTCAGCAAGCTTTGGTGAAGAGTTGCAGCTTCCGGTCAATATCTGTCCCTCTGAAGGGAAGGCTATTCATGTTCATGTTCATTTAATCAAAAATGCTGAAGGATCCGTCAAGGTCGTCCTGTATGGACCTGATCCAGAGCGTTTTTTAGTCAAGGGAGCCAAGGTTGATAAAGAACGGGAACCTGCAAAAAAAGGTTCTATGACTCTGTGTGTGGCCGCACCGGTGGAAGGTAAATATGCCGTGGTCGTGTATCATGATGAAAACGACGATCATAAATTCGACCGTAATTGGATGGGCTTGCCTACGGAGGGGTTTGGCGTGTCGAATAATCCCTCGTTATTTTTAGCCGCTCCGAAATTTGAAGAAATTTCTTTCGAGGTTAATGGGGAAGTGACCCATGTGGATGTTGATTTGAAATATTAGGGCAATACCATTATCACCGATGCCTGCGGCATAGGTGTGCGTGCAGCCAGGTTGATTGTCGCTATGTGAATGGATAGGGGAACTACATGAATGCAATGAGACGAGTGAAATGTAGAAAAGGGTAACTATCGTGGATACGGCATGACAGTTCTCGCGGCCCTCTTCCTTTATTAACCAGATAAAAGACTGCTATCAATCCACGAGCCCTTGAAGGTATTATTCTCCTAGCCTGGAACGGAGTCTCTCTCACGAAGTTCCTCATGTGGGAAAGGGAATTAGAGGGTTTGAAGACCGGTTTTTTCCTTCCAATACCCCCACTTGGTGCGCGTCTATATTCTAGCAGCGCTCTCGTTTTTCCACCAAAAGGTAGCTGGAAGATTTTTCAGAGGTAGGGGGTGGGTGCAGTTGGAAAATGTGAGAAAAATGGGTAAAGCGCTGGCGTTATAGCATCATGAATCCAACAAGTTTTTCTTTAATTATTTTTGGAGTTTTACTTAACGCTGCCGCCCAGCTACTTTTGAAAGCCGGAGTTGGTAGCGTCGGAGTCATCGCGTTGGATTTTGGCAGCATGTTTTCGGCGGGTTCACGCCTGGGGGTGCATCCCTTCATCCTGGGCGGCCTCACATGTTATGTCGTCAGTGTCATGGTTTGGATACTTGCTCTCTCCCGGGTGGACGTGAGTGTGGCCTATCCGATGCTGTCGTTGGGCTATATCGTCAATGCCTTCGCAGCTTCTGCACTGTTTGGCGAGCAGTTGACACCGACAAAGCTCGTCGGAATCGGTATCATTTGCCTTGGAGTTTTCGTTCTCGCCAGGAATTGAAACGGAACATACTCGAGCCTACATCCGTCCCTCCCTTGATGGGGAGACTGTCCAGGCCGTCAATCCCGGTAGTAACAAGCGCAATCCTGGCGAGAAGTATCCCCCCATCAGTAGGTGAGGTAGAGGACTTCAAAGTGGGTCAAGGCGACGTTAACGCAAAACCCGGAGTCGGCTCGGACCAGCTCAATGCGATGCCGGAGGGTCAGCCGACCTACGGCCTCCTAAAAAAGGTAAGCAACTCACTGCTATCCGCCATATGGTCTGGTCGCAACCCGGCTAACGCCAGCCGCGGTATTTGCAAAGCGAACGCCTCCTACCAACATTGCTACCAGAAAACTCTTCCCCATGAGCACCGTAAAATAGCCGCAATTGGACAGCGGCTGGGGCAAGGGGCTCGCGGCCAGTATCTCTCGGAAATGCGATCGAATGAAATTCTTTCAGGAGCCGCATCTCACTTCAGGCCGTGACCTCCTTGTTCGTAAATACCCAGGGAGGCTCCCGAACACGTGTGGCCAGCTTTGGACCGTAGACCGAATATTAGCGTTCTCCCTTCATGTGGATTCTTTTAAGAACATGAACATGAGTGGGGAGGTCTGAAGTCAGACGATACAAAAGGAAAGCGAGTTCATGGATTATTCCGGTTGAAAGTGAGACGTCCGAATGAAAGTTTTGGCTGAAATGGGGTATGCTTTCCGTAGGCTATCCGTAGGCTATCCCAAGATTACCATTTGAGGTAGATGAAGTCAGGCACTGTCTTTCGCCTATCAGAAATTTCAGGTGACATGAAAATTCTCGTTATTGAAGACGACCAAGAAACAGCCTTATACCTCGTCAACGGTCTCACCGAAGAGGGATATGTTGTCGACCTCCGGGCCGATGGCCAAGAGGGATTAATGCAAGCCATGGATGAAACCTACGAGGTGCTGATCGTTGACCGGATGTTACCCGGCCTCGACGGTCTCAGTCTGGTGAGGAGGCTTCGTACCGCGAATGTGAAGACCCCCGTGCTCTTTCTCAGTGCCCTCGCTGAGATTGAACAGCGGGTCGAGGGTCTCGAAGCCGGGGGAGATGACTATCTGTCTAAACCCTTCGCCCTTTCGGAATTGAAGGCCCGGATCGAGGCCCTTCGACGACGCCCCCCCCTTCACCCGATTGAATCGCGATTGTGCGTCGGTGATCTTGAAATGGATCTGCTCTCACGGAAGGTGAGACGGGGAAAGATTCCGATTGATCTTCAGCCTCGGGAATTCCGTCTCCTTGAATATCTGATGCGGAATGCAGGTCGTGTCGTCACCCGGACGATGCTTCTTGAGCAGGTGTGGGAATTTTATTTTGATCCTCGCACCAGCGTGGTCGAGACCCATATCAGCCGCTTAAGAACAAAAATCAACAAGGGCTTCACCCCCCAATTGATTCAGACCGTGCGTGGAGTGGGGTATCGCATGGACCAGGATGCGTAACCTCGTCCGTACCGCCAGCTTCCGATTGACCATTCTTACGGGTGGCATCTTCCTGGTCTTCCTGATCGTGACATTCGTGATTTATTATTGGATAGCAGTGAGCTACGTCTACCAGCGTATAGACGAGGAGATGGACTGGAAGATCCAGACGTTGACCCAAGAGTACCAGTCTGGGTTTGATCCTTCTGATCCGGATTTGTTGGAGCCGGGCACCTATGTCCTGTTGCAAGACGTGAATGGTCGATTCATTGCTAAGAATCTTCCCATGGAGTCGGATGCCCAAAGATGGTTATCCCAACTCCAGCCAGAGCCCACCCCAACGAACAATGCCAGCCAGACCTTCCGCGCGAAGGCCGTGTCATTACCAGACGGTTCACGCATGGTCGTGGCTTCTGATTTAAATGACATTCATGTGGTCAATGAGTTTTTTGGTGAGGTCTTTGTGTGGATATTGGCGGCGATTGTCATCTTGAGCAGTGGATGTGGAGTTCTCGTCAGCACCATAATTCTTCGGCGTGTGGGAGAAATCAATCTCCTCGCGAGAGACATCATGAACGGTCGCCTGGATCGTCGGATTCCCCTCAGGGGGACAAACGATGAGTTTGATCGATTAAGTAGCAACCTCAATCTCATGTTGGATCGGATTGAAAAGCTGATGGACCAGGTTCGTCAGGTCTCGATAGACATGGCCCACGATTTGAGAACGCCACTGGCCCGCTTGCGACAAAGTTTGGAAGGCGCTCGCAGGCAGGCGACGTGTATGGAAGATTACGAGAAAGCCATTGATAAAGCCCTTATTCAAAATGAAGAGATTTTAGAAACATTTAGTGCTCTTTTGAGAATCGCGTATGTGGGGTCAGGGGTTGATCGACAGAGGTTCGAGAATGTTTCCCTGACCGACATGCTCGAAACCATAGGGGAGACGTATGAGCCGATTGCCGAAGAACGCAAGCAATGCCTGTTCAGTACCATCGAGTCCGGACTGATGATCCATGCCGATAGAAAATTGCTCACGCAAATGATCGTGAACCTTCTGGAAAATGCTATCTGCCATACGCCGGCCGAAACCCAAATTTCAATGACCGCTTCCCGAACAACGGGCGGCGTGATGATGGTCATCGCAGACACAGGTTCTGGTGTATCCGAAGCGGAACGTGACAAAATTTTTCAGCCCTTTTACCGGCTGGAAACTAGCCGGACTACGCCCGGCAGCGGACTTGGACTTAGCTTAGTCTCTGCAATTGCTGACCTTCATGACATCACCATCAATCTTTCCGATAACCGCCCTGGTCTGCGTGTGACCCTTTTCTTTCCCACTCCCTCTACCCGTAAGCTGTAAACCTTACCATTTGGTAGTAAATTGGAATAGTTGCGGTAAGATTCCTCAGCTATTATCAACCGAATTTCTCTTTCCTATCCACAAAAGGATACGAGTGCAACATTTTTGTCGTATTGCTAAATGCTGGTGCAGCTTCTTTTGAAAGCGGGAGTCGGTAGCGTCGGAGTCATCGCGTCGGATTCTGGCAGCATGTTTTCGGCGAGTTCACGCCTGGGTATGTATCCCTTTATCTCAGACGGCCTCTATGATATATCGGCTATCCGATCCTATCGGTGGGCTGCCAACTTCTGTTTTGGTTGGTGAGTAGTTGACGCCGAAAAAGCTCGTCGGAATCAGTATTATTTTTCTCGACATTTTTTTCTTGCAAGGAATTGAAATGGAAACGACATTGCCGTTCACCCGTCCCTCCCTTGATGAGGAAACCGTCCAGGCTGTAAGCGAGGTGCTTCACTCCGGCTGGATTACAAGTGGTCCGAAGGTGCTTGCCTTTGAGGAGGCCCTCAGCACCTACTTCGGTGGCAATCGGATGGTGCGGGTGTTGAATTCCGGCACCAGCGCCCTGGAACTGGCGCTTTCCCTCTGTCATATCGGCCACGGTGATGAGGTGATCGTGCCCGCGATAAGTTTTGCCTGCAGTGCGAATGTCATTCTGCGTGCCGGTGCACGCCCGGTGTTTGTGGATGTCGACTTGACCAGTCGAAATTTCAAACTCGATCAGGTTGCCACCGCAATTACCAAACGCACTAAGGCCATCATGCCGGTGCATTTTGCCGGGTTGCCGGTGGATATGGATGCACTTTATCGTTTGGCCAAGGAGCATCATCTGCGGGTCATCGAGGATGCGGCTCATGCTATTGGGAGTGAATGGGGAGGTCGCAAGATTGGCGGATTTGGTGACCTTGTGTGCTTTAGCTTTCATCCCAACAAAAACATCACCACGATAGAGGGTGGGGCCCTCTCTGTCGGTGATCCTGCCCTTATCCCGGAGATTGAAAAGCTTCGGTTTCACGGCATCGCGCGGGATGCTCAGGGCTCCATTGATGTGGTCGTCGCAGGGGGGAAACTTAATTTATCAGACGTTTCTGCCTGCATCGGCTTGCACCAACTTCGGCGCCTGGACGAATTCGTGACGCGGCGGGCGGAGCTGGCCGGCCAATATTTCACGTTGCTCGGTGATCGTTCCGATCTCCTCCTCCCGGCCCGCGGGGATGAAGGCCATAGTTGGAATATGTTCACCGTGTTGATTCCGTTTGCAGACCTCGGCATAGAGCGGAGTAGCTTCCAACGAGCGATGGCGGATCGTGGTATCAGCATAGGTGTTCACTACCCCGCCATCCCAGGATTTAGTCTGTACGAAAGCCTTGGTTACCGTGAGACCGAGTTTCCTAACGCCCAGCGCATCGGGCGTGAGACTGTGACCCTTCCGCTGTTCCCTGCCATGACTCATGCAGATGTGGAGCGAGTGTGTTCCGCGCTTGTTGAAGTGTTGGATTCAAGATCATAACGAAGGTGGTCAATTCCACTGCACTGTGAGTAAATCAACTCAGCCGAATTATGACAAACACCCTACACAAGAGTTTGTGAGGCATGGTTTGTGCTGTGGATGGTAGTGTTACCTAACATAGGGAAAAAATGATCCAGGCAGGTATTGTAAAGAGCACTTGCCAGGAAAACGTGCGATTTCGTTATGAGCGACCTGCTCGATATCGATCATTGGCGAGCTTCAGCAACTTGCCCGCTGTAATACGTGAATTGGGAGTAATACGATGAGGGTGATTTCCAGATTACCACTTTGCCGGTTTTGGGGAATTTATATAAATCAGGATATACAACCGTTTATGTCTCAATCCATTTTTTTCTTCTGTCGCCGACATGGTTGATCCTGAACTCACCGTGATCATTCCGGTGTATAACGAAGAGGCCATTTTGCCGGCATTGTTTTCCAGGCTTTACACCGCCCTGGATACGGTGGGACGAAATTACGAATGCTTGTTCATCGATGATGGCAGCACGGATCGCTCTGCGGCCATGTTACGGGAACAATTCGATAAGCGCCCGGCCCACACGCGTATCATTTTGTTCAACGGCAACTTCGGACAACATGCGGCTATTCTGGCCGGGTTCGATTATATGCATGGGCGGCGGGCGGTCACGATCGACGCCGATCTGCAAAACCCACCGGAAGAGATTGCCAACCTGCTTGGTAAAATGGATGAAGGCTATGATTATGTCGGTACCATTCGCATTAATCGCCAGGACAGCTGGTGGCGTCGAGTCGCATCGCGCTGCATCAATAAACTGCGCGAAGGTACGACAAAAATTCGCATGACAGATCAAGGGTGCATGTTACGGGCCTATGATCGCTCCATCGTCCAAGCCATCAAACGGTCTCAAGAGATCAACACCTTTATTCCTGCGCTTGCCTACCTTTACGCCAGGAATCCCACGGAAATCGAAGTCGCCCATAGCGAACGCCAAGCGGGCGAGTCGAAGTATTCGTTGTACAAGCTCGTTCGCATCAACTTCGATCTGTTAACAGGATTTTCGTTGGCTCCGTTGCAGATATTTTCAACGGTCGGCATGGTGATTGCCATGTTGTCCGGTTTGCTTGTGGTGATCCTCGTGCTGCGGCGGCTGTTCTTTGGACCAGAAGTTGAAGGGGTGTTTACCCTATTTGGGATTATGTTTTTCCTCATTGGGGTCGTGCTGTTCGGTATCGGGATGTTAGGGGAGTATGTCGGGCGCATCTATCAACAGGTGCAGAACCGTCCGCGCTACATTGTTCATGCCACACTGGAGAATCCTGCTCCAGGTGAAGAGATGAGAAAATGACCAGAGCTGTTGTCTTTGCCTACCATAATGTGGGTGTGCGTTGCTTGTCCGTTCTCCTTGCCGGTCACGTCGAGGTCCCGTTGGTGGTGACCCATGACGACTCCTCTGACGAGAACATCTGGTTCGAGAGCGTCGCGGCACTGGCTGAAGAGCATTCAATTCCCTTCGTGACCCCGGAAGATCCCAATCGGCCGGATTTGATCGAACGAATACGCAAGCTTGCTCCCGAATTCATTTTTTCCTTTTATTACCGGCGAATGCTGGGAGCAGAATTACTGGCATGTGCTTCCCGTGGTGCTCTGAATATGCACGGGTCCTTGCTGCCAAAATATCGTGGACGCGCCCCGGTGAACTGGGCGGTGCTCAAAGGTGAAACGCAAACAGGCGCAAGCCTTCATTATATGGAAATCAAGCCGGATGCGGGCGCACTCGTTGATCAGCAAGCCGTCCCTATACTGCCGGACGACATCGCGCTGGACGTGTTCAACAAGGTGACCTGGGCCGCTGAGTTGGTTCTACACCGAAGCTTGCCGCTGTTGATTGAGGGTCGTGCCCCAGGTCAGCCGCTGAACCTTAAGGAGGGATCCTATTATGGTGGACGTCGGCCGGAGGATGGAGTCATCGATTGGCGGGAAAGTGCGGAGACGGTCCATAACCTGATCCGGTCGGTTGCCCCTCCCTACCCAGGGGCGTTTTGTCTCCTGGATTCTTTACCCATGCGGATCCTGAGAAGTCATCTTGATCGGGATCCGGCACGCCATCCTCATCGTGCGCCCTGTTTCTACTGGGAGGCGGGGCGGTGCTACGCCGATTGCAGTGATGGACGTCGTCTCCACATCGGCAAGTTTGAACTGGAGGATCACCGCATAACCCCTGAGGCATTTCATGCCCGTTATGGTGAACAGATAAAGGATTTTGGTCAACAATGATGAAAAAAGTTTTAATTCTTGGCGTCAATGGGTTTATTGGGCATCATCTGAGTAAGCGTATCCTGGAGACCACCGATTGGGAGCTTTATGGAATGGATATGCAAGCCGATCGCCTGGCCGATCTGCTGCCAAATTCAAAGTTCCATTTTTTTGAAGGGGACATCACGATCAATAAGGAATGGGTGGAATACCACATACGCAAATGCGACGTGGTACTTCCGTTGGTCGCCATCGCGACACCGGCGACCTATGTGAAGGAACCGCTCAGAGTGTTTTCGCTGGATTTTGAAGCCAATCTCGCGATTGTTCGGCAGTGTGTTCAACACAAAAAGCGGATAATCTTTCCCTCAACCTCCGAAGTGTATGGGATGTGCGAGGATAAGGAGTTTGATCCCGAGACTTCGAATCTGGTGCTCGGTCCAATCCACAAACAGCGCTGGATCTACTCTTGCTCGAAACAAATGCTGGACCGGGTCATCTGGGCCTACGGTGTGGAATGTTCCTTGGATTTCACGCTGATCCGGCCCTTCAACTGGATTGGCCCAGGGCTTGATAGCCTGTATACAGCCAAAGAGGGGA
>JBGSSO010000142.1:0-4675 GCA_041737015.1 Nitrospirales bacterium | reverse complement strand
AGGATGTCGGAGGTTCAAATCCTCTCGCCCCGACCAATAAAAACAACCGCTTACGCATTTTTCGCTTCCTCAGACTCTGCTTTGGTGGCAATTGGAGAGCCAATTCCAACCGAACCCTTCCCATCGTTAGCCTGATCTTCAGTGGCAACCTTCAGGCCACCTGTAACTGGCTTCCCATAACTTGCCACGCCTTCGACTGCCGCTCGCAAGTGTGTGGGAGAGAGGTGGGCATACCGTTGAACCAAGGCCGTACCGCTATGCCGGAGCAGGGCAGCAATGGTGCTGTCACTCTGCCCATTCATGGCCAATCGACTAGCAAAGGTATGCCGCAAGGTGTGCCAGGTAACCCCTTCCAGTTTGGCTTCTTTGACCGCTGGCCGAAAGATCCGCCCGTAGAAGTTGTAGCTATCCAAATGACTCCTCTTAGTCTTGCGACTCCTCTGGATCTTGCTCGGAAAGACCCACACGGAGTGTTCCCAGGAGGGAAAGGCCCTCAACAATGTTTTGGCTTCTTCGTTCAACGGGACATATTGCGCCTTGCCAGATTTCGTCTGCGGCAAAGAGATGAATCGTTGTTCCATGTCAACGTTGGTCCACCGAAGGGAAAAGAGTTCGGTCTTTCGCAGCCCCGTCAATATCGCCAAACGTGCCCATGTGGCATAGGGTTGCCCCAACGCTTTCAGCAAAGCTGGTTCTTCCATCATAGTAAGGAAGCGGGTCTTACCGTGCCCGGTTTTGGGCATCGTGAATCGAGAAAACGGGTTCTTCTCGACCTTGCTGTCCCGAACCGCCAGATTCAGGGCATGCCGCAAGAATTTCAAGTAGTGCTTGATGGTCTCGGCGGCGTACCCTTTTCCCACCAATTTCTCTTTGGCCTCATCCAGGTCCGATGGGGTAATGTGGGACAACTGTTTTCCGGCCAACCGCGTTTTCCACCATTCTCCGTAGCGGCGTTCTTCATATTGTGTTTTGGCACTCTTGCCCGATACCGACAATTTTCCTACATACTGATCAATCCAATCAGTCGCGAGAGGAGTGCCTTGCTGGTGGTACCGCTCAGGGAAAAACTGTCCCTCGCGTTGTTCTCGCTTACACTTTTCATAGAATTCCCGTGCCATGGTTTTCGTTGTGAACGGACCAAACCTGTTCCCCTTCCCATGGTGAAACAGGCGCACATACCACAACAGTTTCCCTTGAACATTGGGTTTAGAATACAACCCTCGGTCTACTCGGCCTTTGCGTGCCATTACCTATCCCCCTTTCTTCATCTCAGGTGGATTCAGTTCTCGCTCCAACAGTGCCCGGATAAACCCGCTGGCTGTGTAGCCCTGAGACCTCAAGCCATCGAGCTTGGCTTTCAGGTCCGTCGGAAGCTGAATGAGTACCCGTTCCATCTTCATGTGGCTCACCTCCTCTTCTGTGGCTTATAACTGAATGCTGATAAAGCATAGCATAGCATGTCAACTGTTATTTACCAAACGCAGGTAAAATGATAGATTGCCGGACCATGGCTAAAGGAAAAGATCAAGAAGACAAAGGGGGGTCGTGGGTGTTTCGAGACATCCCTCGGCCCATCATGCAGAGAATGAAAATAGCGGCGGCTATTGAGGGGAAGTCCCTCAAACAACTACTCCTGGATTTGTCTGAGGCTCACCTGAAGGAAATGGAAAAGAAGGGGATTTTGCCGAAGGGGAAGGTGCTCTAAATAATCAACCTCGCCTTGGCAAGGCATTCCAGGTCATTTGTGATTGGGTGTTATTGAGTGTGATGGAATCCACAATACCATCATAAATAGTGGCTAATTGGCCCATTCGTGCGCCAAATAGTGCTCTTGGGTAGGATTGAGAACCGGGACCAAAACCGGGACCGAACCGGGAGTAAAACCGGGACCAGGGTAATTCCCTAGAAGCCCTCTTTTTACGCGAGTTCCCCAAGGGGAAAAGGGAAAGGTCAGTCTCAGTGTGAACCTCCGCTTAAATCGAATCCTGGCGAGAAAATGACGCCTGAGTAATCGCCTCTCCCCCGTCTGTTGGCGGAGTTGCTATTTAAGCCCAAAAGCGTACAGTAGCGACACCGTCTTGGCCGGGGTCGGTTTGTGACAATTTCATAGGACTTAGCGGAGTGGGGAGCCACGAGATTACATGAAAGCCGTAACCAGGTATTCAATACTGAGTGGTTTAAGTTTGCTCTGGCTCGTACTATTCCTGAGTCTGACATCGGCAGGTGACGCACAAAGATTGCCGGACGAATACACGATACTTTGCTCAGCCGAAAAGACGACTGGATTCAATTGGCGTAATGGGGAGTGGAAGCTTGTCCAGTTCAAAAATAGTCAAAGATTGATTGTGGTATCCAAAGAAAATGAATGTTATGGAGACCAACGCGGAGATATTGATATGGAAGAGTTTGATTATCATATAAAGTTTGTGTGTTTAACGGAGAGAGAATTGGGCAAAGAATATGATCCAGTGCCATATTATTGTGAAGAACGTTATCGCGAAAGAACTAGAGAATCCGAAATTACTTGTGAATCTCCGCAAATGATCCTATCGCCGAACGGTTGGTATCATTATGGCGTTATATTTGGGGACATAAGTAATGCTCCAAAAGATGGTCGCAAAGATAGTTTATATGTAGAAGTTGGGAAATGTTCGATGATTAAGCCCTAAAGATGATTTACCTTGGTAAGCATGGCTTTATCCCTAAACCCTCCTCGATGCTCTTACTTCAGAAGTACAAGAAAAAAAGGAAATAAACGTCAAATTTTAAAATGTCTATTAAGACTTTGAATAAGAGTTTTCATTATGGACGATAGTGGTAGACCTGAAGATGTTCGATTGCGCCGGTTTGCCTTGGCGGTAGGTGCCATTTTTCTTATTTATACCTGTGGTGGGGCAAGTTTTGAATCTGAGACAGTCTCTCTCATCTGGTTGGGAGAATTAACCCTAGAAAATTTCATCATTATTAAATTGATGATTTACGGAGTGGCCGCATACGCCTGTGGTATTTTTATCTACCGAGAGTGCTTCCTAAAAGACCCTCCGTTTCGGGTGAGAGGGTGGTTTCGAAAATATGGGGTTATTGTAGATTTTTCTAAAGATCCTAATGTCACCAAAAGGCGTGATGCCCAGCGAGATTTAGAATTCATGCAAAGGAGAAAAAATTCATCTTTTCCATTAGAAGAGATATTCCTAAAAGTACCTTATTCGTATTTAAATGATCTTATGGTTTCCGTTGATGAGAATTATTTAAAAGAAGATAGGGCTATTATGGGGCAAGTTAGACATCGGAAGCTGGAGCGATATTTCCCTTTTATTAGGGAGGACAATTTGGCAATTACTGGTCCCAATGACGCTTATGGCCATAAAAAAGTTTCTATTGAAAAATTAGACCTGAAAACGACATTGTTTGCCTACCTTGAAGACTTTATATTTATCCTTCCTGTGGTTCCCTACGTTGTCAGTATTTTTTGTCTTTTACCTTCCCTCTGGTCTTACTTGAAAACCTTTACCTGAGGATAGAGTTGATTGAAGGGAAGATTCGGGAGTTGGAAAAGAAGGGGCTGTTGCCGAGGGGAATTGACGGAATGGAATTTTTGGAATTATGGAAGGCAAATGAAGAAATACTCAAGCAAATAGAAGTATCTATATCCTCACACTTTTCAGAGGATAGAGAGATCTCTTGTCAGGATAATTGGGAGGAGATTCTATTTAAAGGTTTTTTTATAGCTTTAAATAGGATGAAGGCAATTCAATTATTGCTGAAACCTAACCACTCCCATAATTTTTTTATGGAATCCGCTAGCCTAACCCGAAATCTATGGGAAATTTGGCTTTCCTTAGCGTGGTTAAACCATGAGAACATCACCGAAAGAGACAATAGAATTGAAAAATTCAAATCCTCTTCCATAATGGATCAGAATGAACTTATTCAGACATATAACCAACTGGCTCCCAATCAGGTCCAAAGTGATGATTTATGGTTTCAAGAGGAAGCAAAAAAAATTGAGAGGCAATTTCCAAATAAAAGCTGGAAAGTGCCAAATAATTCAAAAATCATGGAAGATATAACCCTGAGAGATGAAAGATATAAGGATACTTACCTTCTTTACTACAGAATTGTTTATAAAGATTTCTCTCACTATGTTCATTGCACCTGGAGAACTATAACGGAGATTGATTGCTCAATTTACAAAAAAGAAATTGGCGTGTTCCCTCACGAGGATTTAGGAACTAAATGTTTGGAAATAAGCTGGGGGTTTTTTATGTTTATCACTGAAATCTGGAACGATTTGTTTAAGGTCATTCCAGACAAAAACTTGGAGATTTGGTTTAAGGATCGATTAGAAATTCAGAGTAAGTCTATTAGCCCTAGTGGTAAAAATGAGCCTTCCCTTTCCGAGGGATAGGGATCATCAATCTTATTGGATTCACTGAGAAACGTAACGGGAAACCACCCGTTGCATAAAACTCCGAACGGAGAAGGCTGGGGGTCATCCCGGCCTTTTTCGTTTTGTGTCTTCCTTTACCCCTCTTTTGATGGCTGGTTGATTTTTAAGCTGGAAAGCGTAAAGTAGCCACAACTCCTTGGCCGGAAGGCCTTACAAGTTCTTAGCTTTTACTTTGTATGGTCACTATTAACCCAAAAGGAGAAACAAGAGAAATATAGTCATGAA
>JBGSSO010000194.1:0-5748 GCA_041737015.1 Nitrospirales bacterium | reverse complement strand
GTGCGGGCCAAGGTGGTCTTCCCGATATTGGTATGGAAAATGAGTGAAAGCGTGATAGAAGAAGAAAGGGCCGTCATGTCATCTCACCTTTTTGGAGGCCACAGGGCAGCTTGGGCCTTCTCAAGAAGCTGGTCGCGGGATGTATCTTTAGCATGGAAGGCCACGATTTGCAGATGGTGGTCGTTGGCGAGTCGTTGCCAGGTTTGTTGGCGTCCTTTCATTTGTGTCTGATCGGCGAGGTGCCGATAGGGCTCCTGGTCCAGAACAAGGAGTAAGTGATGTTGTCCATTACAGGATTCAATGGAGGCTTGAAGCATATGAAAGAGTTCACCGTGCACCTCCGTTTCGGGGGTTTGCGCCAGATTACAGATGAGAGCCACCGTTTGAGGTGAGGAGGTTGCCTGTAACCAGGGAACGCTTGCCTGCCCATAAGGAAGTGGGTCTCTCCAATGCAAGGTTGCCTGATTGCCAATGAGATCCAGGAGGCATTGTCCCAAGCAATCTAGAGCGGCCGGGGAGGGTTGATAACTATACGGCACAATGTCAATTTGGATGCCTTGTCCGCGTTCGGTACTCAGCATCTGCAGATAATACGGCTCATCGAGAGGGAGGGTGAAGGATTGCGCGGCTTTGTGTGCGAAGCGTGCGGATAGCCAGGCCAGGATGACCCGAGGTATGACGATTCCCACAAAGGCCGTCAGTGCCCACATATGAATCCACGGAGCAGCAGAGCCCTGGCCGGGAGCTTGAAGATGTGCAAGGTCTTCGGCTGATGGAAAGGGAAAACTCAGAAGCCAGGCTGCAGGTCCCAAGAGTCCGTGTAAGACCATATGCACCTGTGCCGCCGATAGGAAGGTGCTTTCCCAGGTGGCTTGATAATCTAGAACTAGTCCACGGACGTACATACTGAGGATGATGCCTAGTGCCAGACAGGCTGATCCAATATGCAGCAGATGACGAACGCGACTGATAATGATGGGATGACAGTGTCTCCACCACAGGTTCATAAATCGTTCGGTAGACTGAAGGATCCACTCTCTGTCGGCACTTCCAGGTAAAGCAATTTTTGGCCATGGTCCCTTCCCCAACCATTCCGTTGCGGCGGCAAATCCTTTGGCCAGGTGACGGAGAAGTGGACCGGTTAGCTCTTTTCCCAGAAGCGGCGTCATAATGGTACCCGCATAGGTACCAATGTTCCACAAGAGCAGAATCAAGAGTGGAAAATTTAAGAGATTGACTCGTTGGGACGTTCCGAGCCCATTGATGAGCAGGCCGGCAGCAAAGGCCGGTATGGCCACGATAGTATATGGAATTGTAGCCTGAGCGCCTCGAAACGATTCTGTGATCATGGGGTAGGAAGTGGAGAGAAAACTCCAGAGAGATTCCGCCCGATTTGTGAAAAATTGGATAGAGCTTTCTGTGGATGAGGGTGTTTCGTGGGACGAGCGTTTTTTTGCTTGTTGGGTGGCTCGCTGTCTGGTGGAGTGTGAGATGTATCGTCCTTGTGGGTCTGATTGTTCCAGTGCCTGGATTAACAGAATTTTTGATATTTGTCTCGAATTCATGACTGTAGCTATGTTGGAATCTGAATCTGTGGCATCTTCAGGATGTGGTCACTCGGCAAACAGCCTGCCATGATTGACCTACAACCATGATTGATCTGGCTGTTGTGTAGGTGTAGGAGGGGACATTTTCTATTGTGTGATAAATGGTTAATTGCATGGTGTTCGGTTAAACCAGGGAAAACGGGAGGCCAGGGTATGCTTAGGTTGTATGAGTCAGGTATGGAGGGAAACCGAACCGGCATGTTTTGACTCAGAAGAAGAAGCATCCTGTTGAGTCTCCTGAGATTTATTGTTCACGGATTGGGCAGCGGAGGCCTCAGAGTCCAATAAGATGCTGATCCAACGGGTCGAGGGGCTGCTTTCCAAGGCAATTTTCACCACCATGGTCATGGGAACAGAAAGCAACATTCCAACCGGCCCCCACACCCACCCCCAAAACACTAAGGACAGAAACACAACCAGAGTGGAAAGGTTCAGCTTCCTCCCCATAAGTTTTGGTTCCACCACATTACCGAAGATCAAGTTGACGGCCACATATCCTGTGGCTACCAGCAACAGGCGTCCAATGCCGAATTGAATGTATCCCAATAGCATTGGCGGGACCGCTGCAATGATAGACCCGAGGTTTGGAATAAAATTCAGCAAAAAAGCCAGAAGGCCCCAGATAAGGGGAAAATCAATCCCTAAGGCCCATACCCACAACGCGACAATCACACCCGTGCCAAGGCTGACAACGGTTTTAATAGCTAAATAATTGTTGACGGCGTCCGTAATTTTCTTGGCCTGGGAGAAAGTGCCTTTCGGATCCCCGAATGCGGTTCCCACTTTCTCTTGGAAGCTGGACGCCTCAAATAAAATGAAAATGACAGTCAAGAGAATTAAAAAGGAATTCGTGAGCGCGTTTCCCAACCCGGACAACATTTTGGCTACAAGCCTCATCGAGGCACCCGGATCGATGGATTTTAGTAATATGCCTTTATCCAGTTGGAAACCCAACTCCTGGATCCAATGGATCATGGGCTCGATTTCTTGGGTCAATCGGGCTTGGTAGCGTGGAATGGCTGCAGAAAAGTCATCCAAAGAGGTTCCGATAATCAGAATAAACACAACCCCGACCCCGAGAACTCCCAGGACGACCCCGAGCACCGCCAGTGGGGAAGGAATCCCTTTTTGTCGAAGCCAAAAGACTGGTGATGCACTAATAATGGCAAGGAAGATCGATACAATAAGAGGGACCAGGATGGGCTCTGCAGCCCGCATCCCAGCCACAACGATGATAAATGCTGCGGTGGTCAACAAGAATCGGCCAGTTGGGGGATGGGTGGAGGTCGGTGGTTGGGTATTCTGCTGGTTGGGCATAATGAAATTTTTTATCCCGAAGAAACCTTCCCTTCTTTGGGTATGATACCCGTTTTTCCCTCTCCTGTCTTCGAGAGAAAAGTTGCCGGTGCTATGGAAAGAAGTTGGCGGGAAAACGAAAATTCCAGAGCCTATATACTCTTGAGTGTTTGCTGGTGCGATGACCAAGATGATGGGCTAGAGGATTATTCCTGAATGGCCTTCAGCCGTTGCTGAAGATACCCATTCCGTACAGCACCATACAAGTCGAGCGTGCCTTCCTCAACGCCTTGGAATTTTTCCAGCGTGAGTGCACGGAGATTCACCGTTTCGCCGGCGACCATTCCAAGCCGTGAAAAGGTGACGGTCGGATCGTGTTGGACCAACCTTGGGGCATCAGCGATTTCAATAAAGGGAAGGACCAGCCAATTAAAAGGGTCAAGAAAGGAATCGCCGATAAATCCAATGCCATCTCGTAAGGTAAAGGGGCCCAGGAGTGGAATCATGAGGAACGGTCCAGGCGGGACACCATAGGTTCCTAAGGTTTGCCCAAGATCCTCTTGCGGAGTCTCTAACTCGAACATAATTCCAGCCGGGTCAAACAATCCTCCGACCCCAAGGGTGGAATTGATAAGGAATCGGCTCAGCTCAATGCCAGCTCCCTGAAACTTTGCTTGAAAAATGTTATTCAATAATCTCGGGACAAATCGAATATTTTGAAACACGTTTGAGAAGCTTTGCTGGACATCGGGAGGGATGAAAAAATTGTAAACTTTGGCAACTGGCTTCACCACGTATTTGTCCAACCGGTAATTAAATTCAAAAACGGCAGAATTAACAGGTTCAAACGGATCATAGTCCTTATTCTGGAAATCCCCAGACTCGTCAAACGGATCAAAGAATTCTTTTTCATTCCCTTGGCCTTCAGAGTTGAGTCCGTCCTCAAGTTCAGTGATCTGAATGTCAGGTCCTGTTTCCATTCCATCCTGGGCCTTCGTGGATTTGGTATTTCCTGCACATCCACCAAGTCCTACCGCGAGGCATAGAACCACCCAGATGGACAATCGCATCGTTTCTCCTCTCATGCCAAAGACTTTTCTTTTAAGAATTATGTCGGGCCAGTCCACTTCAATCCGGTGCTTGGAACTCAAGATCGAATCAGTAATGTGGAATAACTTCAACTATTTCACAGATAAACCGGGCGGACTGTAACAAAATCCCGTACCCAAGCCAAGAATCGCTTTCCTCGTCCCCACTTCCCTGAAGACCTGTGAACGGTGACAGGATCCAGGCCTTTCTCGTCTGTTTTGGTAAAGGCATGGAGAAGACTGCTGAACGTTTTGTCAGCTTCCTTGACAAAACATTACAGGAAAAATCTTGAAAAACGTAGATACTGACCTTTCTTTTCAGGATGTTCCTCAGAGGTCGTAAACCGCCTCGACGTTTTCAATAAGGCTTTTCTTCTTAGAGGCTATATGTTCCTTTTTATTGGAGAGGAGTCAGCATTAACGATAATCAATGTGCATCATGTGACAAAGCTTTTTCAGTGGCACTCCCTTTGCTGATTCGTAGCAGGTGACCAATGAGGTGCACGGGGTCCCAATGCCTCTCAACCAGATGGTCGGATGATCTAAGAACGTTCAATAGAAGGGAGATCAGCTATGAGCCCATCGGTATCGGAACAGAAACCTTCCTGGAATGGTTCCATTAAACGGGTGAAAAAGCAGGACTGTCATCCTGGCTTGTCCGGTGGCGGCTCCCCTGAAGTGGACAGTTCGTCAGGGATGAGTGACAAGCAACTTCCCCTATACCTAAAGGAAATAGGGCAAGTGTCATTACTTGACCGGGAGGGCGAAGTTCTTCTGTGCAAGAAAATTGAGGAAGCCCGGCGAAGTATGCTGGAGATTCTGTACTCCCTCCCTATGACCTTGGACTATCTTCAAGAGCAACGCATGCGGTTGATGAATGGCGAAATCGTGGCCAAACATATTGTTCAAAAAGAGAAAGAAGGGGATGTGGAGACCGAATCGGAGGAAGAACCTGACATTCCAGACATCCAAGCCGAACAGCAAGAGGATGAAGAATTTCGTCAACGGGTAATTCAGCAACTGAGCCACCTTTGTCACTGTGTTCAATTCATGATGACGAAGGAAAATGCATCCGCATCCAAGCAAGGCGCTTCGACCTCTGTGCAAGCCAGAAAAAAATTATGGCAAAGTCTTGAAGAAGTGAATTGGCATCCTGCGTTTACCAAACAGGTGGAAAGCCGCATTCGCGCAACGGAACGCCAACTTACGGAAGTATTGAAACGATTAGGAATATCCTCTCAAGATATTTTTAATGGTGATGAGCGAACCCATGGGATGGGCCGGAAATCTCTATCCGCCACAAACCCTGGCGTTGAGGCAGCCTCAGGTTCCCATCGGTCGACCCTGGAAGCTGGAGAGCACCTCGTATATTTGGAGCAGGAAGTTTTGCGCATGTGCTTTTCCGAATTTCTCGCACGGGTTCGGCAATTGGATCAAGCTAAAATTCGCCTGCATTTCGCCAAGGAAGCGATGTTGGAGGCAAACTTACGCCTGGTTGTGAGTGTTGCCAAACGTTATGTGAATAGAGGCCTCGATTTGCTGGATCTCATACAGGAAGGCAATATCGGCCTGATGCGTGCAGTGGACCGTTTTGAATATCAACGAGGCTACAAGTTCAGCACCTATGCGACGTGGTGGATTCGACAGGCGGTAACGAGGGCATTGGCCGATCAATCTAGGACCGTGCGGATTCCGGTGCACGTGTGTGATGTGCTTACTCGAGTGCGACGAACGCTGGACCGTTTAGCGGTGCAATT
>JBGSSO010000182.1:0-14181 GCA_041737015.1 Nitrospirales bacterium | reverse complement strand
GAAAGAGCGCCAAAATCGGAATGGACGGGGTCAAGAGATGGGTAAAAATAATGATGGAAAATTTGAATCAGAACGAAAAGCCATTCAAGTCGTCAAGGCTGCTTGCTTGGAACAGTCCGCGGAAAAAACGCGAGCCGCACTCTTACAATGGGCTTCCTTCAAGGAAGAAGGGCGTCCCTGTCGGAGCCTGAAATCAGTGGAGCGTATATTGAGTCAGCCGGTTCCTGATCCTGCAGCAATTTCTGCGGCCATTTGGAACCTTGATCGGACCTTGTATACTACCTCGGCAGAAAAACAGGCCTGGGATGGTCGGCAGTTCTGGGAAACAGTCAAGCTAGCCATCACAGCCAAACCGCCAAAATTTCACAAACATGCAAAAGCGTTGCCCCCATTGTATCCCCATTGAGTTTAGAGGGGGTCGATCAAATCAGAAAGCGAGAGCACAACAGGTGCGATAGATCATTTCATAAAATTATTGAGATAAAGAGGGTAGGATGGAAATCATGGTTGAAATTGAAAACTTGCGAAAAACATTTGGGCCGATTGTCGCAGTGGATGGTGTGTCGTTTTCCGTAGGAAAAGGAGAAGTGCTCGGGTTCTTAGGGCCCAACGGAGCGGGTAAATCCACAACCATGAAAATGATCACGGGTTTTCTCACGCCGACGAGCGGCAGGGTCCATATTTGTGGGCATAATATGGAAGATCAACCCATCGAAGCCAAAAAACGTATCGGCTATCTGCCAGAGGGGGCTCCGGCCTATCAGGATATGACTCCAGCCTCGTTTCTCACGTTTATTGGGGAGATGCGAGGATATCGTGGGGCGACGCTTAAGCGAACCGTTTCGGAGACGGTCGAGAAGGTGAATTTGCAATCGGTGTTGAACCAATCGATCGAAACCTTGTCGAAAGGGTTTAAGCGCCGCGTGGGGCTGGCTCAGGCGATTCTTCATGACCCGGAAATCTTGATTTTAGATGAACCGACCGATGGATTGGATCCCAATCAAAAACATGAGGTTCGAACGCTGATTCGGGCCATGGCGCAGGAGAAGGCCATTATTCTCTCGACGCATATCTTGGAAGAAGTGCATGCACTCTGTTCCCGCGCCATGATCATTGCGAAGGGGAAAGTGGTGTTTGATGGTACCCCAGGGGAATTGGAAGGAAAATCTCCTACTCACCATACGGTCCTCGGCACGATAGCCGGTGTGGATCCCATGGTCTTACATCATCACCTGATGACGGTGAAAGGCGTCAAAAAGATTGAGGAGTTGGGCCGGGACGGTGACTTGGTGCAATTTCGTATTTACCCCGATGACGGGCAGTGGATTCTCCCTGATATTGGACATTGCGCTCGAGAGCAGGGGTGGGAAGTGAGGGAACTCTATCCCGACCGGGGGCAACTGGATGAGGTATTTCGTTTGTTGACGACTCCCAAGCAGACGATTTCGTAATAGGGCCTGGTTCTGGAAGAACGCAAGCTATCGGCGGGTGGGCTGCTTCGGCAGTAAATCCTCAAACCAACGGGATCCCATCTTTATGCGTCTCCGAAGGACCCATGACATCGGAAGAGGCTAACTGAAAGACGTATTCGAGAGTGAAGGAGGAATTGTGGGACGTATTCGAGTGATTTTTCAACGGGAATTGGCCGGCTATTTTGCCACGCCGATCGCGGCGGTGTTCATTGTCATATTTTTGTTACTCAGTGGGGCTTTCACGTTTTACCTGGGGAATTACTTTGCGCGCGGCCAGGCCGACCTGGTGCCTTTTTTTGATTTTCATCCGTGGCTCTATCTCGTGTTAATTCCTGCGTTGGCGATGCGCTTATGGGCGGAAGAGCGTCGTTCCGGAACAATTGAACTGCTGCTGACCCTGCCAGTCACCATGTGGGAGGCCGTCGCAGGGAAATTTCTGGCCGCATGGTGTTTCACGGGAATCGCCTTGGCTCTTACCTTTCCCATGTGGCTCACGGTGAATTTGTTGGGCGACCCCGATAATGGCGTCATCCTTGCCAGCTACCTCGGCAGTCTGCTGATGGCCGGGGGGTTTTTAGCCATCGGCTCCTGCATCTCCGCGCTCACCAAAAATCAGGTGATCGCCTTTGTGGTCAGCGTTGTCATTTCCTTGGGGTTCATCTTGAGTGGTTTTCCTCTGGTCCTCGAACTGTTTAGTGGGTGGGCGCCACAATTTCTGCTGAATGCCATTAGCTCATTTAGTTTTTTGACGCATTTCCAATCGATCAGCAAAGGTGTCTTGGATTTACGAGATATCTTCTTCTTCCTGTCGTTGATCGCATTTTGGTTGTTCGCGACGGCCACGGTCATTGATATGAAAAAGGCTGAATCGTAGGGGGAAGGCCTGAATGATCTGGTGCGAACTTTTGCAAGCGAGGAGTGATGATGAATAAAAAAATGCTCACGGGAGGCGGTCTTATCATGGCAGCCGTCCTGTTCGGCGCTTTCAACATGATGAGTAACGCCGCGTTCAGTTCTGCACGGTTCGATCTGACAGAACATGACCTGTATACGTTGTCGGATGGCACCAAGAATGTTCTCAAGAATTTGGGGGAACCCATCACTCTGCGGTTTTATCTCTCCCAAAAACTGGCGACCGGCTTGCCAGGTATCAAAAGTTACGCCGCACGCGTCAAAGAGATGTTAGAGGAATACGCGCAAGTCGCGGGAGGTCAGCTGTTTGTGGAGGTGACGGACCCTGAACCGTTTTCAGAGGAAGAAGATCGAGCGGTGGCATATGGCCTGCAGGGTATCCCGCTGGATAATGGCAGTACGCAGTTTTACTTTGGATTGGCCGGGACTAGCTCAACCGATGAGTTGGAAGTGGTTCCATTTTTTCAACCGGAACGAGAAGAGTTTTTGGAATATGATCTGACGAAGATGATTCACACACTGGCGAATCCCAAAAAAAAGGTTCTTGGTCTGTTGAGTACGCTGCCCATTGATGGCAGTGGGGGCATGCCGTTTATGCCACAGCAAGGAGGCAGCCAACCTTGGCTCATACTCTCTCACATCGAACAAATGTTCGAAGTGAAAAAAATTGAAACGACTGCGGCGACTATCCCTGAGGAGATTAGTGTCTTAATGATTGTGCACCCTAAATCCCTGAGTGACGCGACTCTCTATGCGATCGATCAATATGTCTTGGGAGGCGGGCATGCCATGATTTTTGTGGATCCTCTTGCCGAATCCGATAATGGAGGTGGAAACCCCATGAACCCGATGGGAGGAGGCGGTCCCCGGAATTCGGATATGCCCACGTTATTTGCCGCCTGGGGTTTTGAGTTGGTGAAAGGGCAAGTGTTGGGAGATTTGCCGTTGTCCAAAAAAGTGCAAGTTCAACAGCAAAGCCGCCTTCAGGTGGTGGATTACCCCGTCTGGATTGATTTTCGTCAGGAACATTTCAGCGACAAGGATATCGTGACGGCTCAAGTGCCGTCGATCACGGTGGCATCAGCAGGAATCATTCGAAAGAAAGGTGAGACCGGGACCACACTTGAGCCGCTCATCCAATCGGATGAAGCCGCCATGCAGATTGAGGCCTCACGTTTATCAGGCATGCCTGATGTCAGTGGTTTACTCAACAGTTATCGGCCTGAAGGAGAAAAATTTATCGTAGCCGCCAGGGTAACGGGAAACGTGAAAACGGCTTTTCCTGAGGGAAAGCCTAAAGAAGTGCCGAATACGAGTGAGAATCCGGATATGGCTTCAAAAGCCGAGAACCAGCCCAAAGATCACCTCAAAGAATCGAAAGGTTCCGTCAATGTGATTGTGGTGGCTGATACGGATATCTTGCAGGACCGGTTTTGGGTTCAAGTCCAAAACTTCTTCGGACAACGGATTGGTATTCCCAATTCGGGCAATGGCACGTTTGTCACAAACGCCTTGGATAATCTGACGGGAAGCAATGATCTCATTAGTGTTAGAAGCCGGGCGGGATATTCCCGGCCATTCACGCTTTTGCGAATGTTGCAACAGGAAGCGGAGCAGCGGTTCCGGCAAAAGGAGCAAGTGCTCCAGGAACAGCTCAAGGCTACGGAACGTAAAATTCAGGAACTGCAGAGTCAAAAGCCTGAGGGAAATGCCATGATCCTGAGTGTAGAACAGCAGGAGGCCATGGGACAATTTCGAAAGGAATTGCTTCAGGTTCGCAAAGAGCTGCGTGGCGTGCAGCATGAGTTAGGCAAAAACATTGAGAGTGTGGAACGTTGGGTGAAATTTATTAATATCGGGCTCGTGCCGTTGCTGATCGGTATTGTTGGGGTGTGGATCAGTTCTTCCGGGATCAGGAGGAAAGGGTCCCAAAAAGCTAAGTAATTCAGTTATCGATCAACCAGGACCTCATCCGACTATTCAAGAATATTAAGGGAAGCGTATGAAAGCCAAAACTCTAGGCATCTTAGGCGCCATAACCATTACTGGGATTGTTCTAGCCATTTTCGTGAATCAAAAGCCGGCCTCTCAGTTGCCAAGCAGTGGTGAACTGTTGTTCCCGTCACTGTTGTCGGCGGTGAATGACGTGAACGAAATAGTTGTGGAGACCAAGGATCAGACCGTGACGCTAATGCGTACGGAGAATACCTGGCGGGTTAAGGAGGAGGCAGGGTATCGCGCCGACGTGGAAAAGGTAAAACAGACTCTCATCGGGTTGGCGGAGTTGCGGATACTGGAACCCAAAACGAAAAATCCGGAGTTATACGATCGACTCGGGTTACAGGACAAAGAGGCAGAAGGATCACTCTCGACAACCGTGACACTGAAAACCCCGAGTAATCATGAGGCGGCATTGGTGATTGTGGGGAATCAACGTCCTGCCAAGGGAAATCCACGGATGAGTGAAATCTATGCGCGAAAACCAGGAGATCCCCAAGCCTGGTTGACAATAGGGAATTTGCCGTTGGAGAAAGTGGCGGGAGAGTGGTTCGATAAGGAAATAACGGCGCTGACGACTAAGCGCGTGCATCGGGTGACGATCAGGCATCCCGGTGGGGAAACTCTTCTTGTCTCAAAAGATAAACCTGAGGATCTTGATTTTCAATTGGATTCGATCCCTGCAGGTTCCAAAGTGGCTTCCCAGTTTAATGTGAATAATGTGGTGGGCACTCTCGTGCAGCTCTCTTTAGAGGATGTGAAAGAAGCACAAGAGGTGAATTTTCAGGACCGCTCCGGAGTGACGGTTGTGTTGGAAACCTTTGACGGACTCAGGCTTCATGTTCAAACGGCCAAAATGGAAGACAAAATTTTTGGAAAATTTTCTGCGGAATTTGATCCGAAACTGGTTCAACCGGTGGATGTCACCCCTTCCCCAGAAAAAGGGGAAACGGTTTCAGCCCAGGATTCTGCTCAAGACGAAAAGGCCATTGGATCTCCAGAAGCGAAGAAAACAGCAGAAAAACAAGAAGAGCTTTCCCCTAAAGAAGATTCAATATTAAGCAAACCAGAAGAGGTTGAGAAAGAAGTGGTGGCGTTTAATCAACGTGTGGGAGGCTGGGCGTACGAATTGCCAACGTTCCGGGTCGAGAACTTTTCAAAAGGCAAGAAAGATCTTCTTGAAACAATTCCCTAAGCTAACGCAATCAGTATTGTATGTGGAGTCAAGAGGGGGGACCTTCAGGTTTGGGAAAGTTTCAAGAGTTGGCCGACTTATCCGAATCCTTTAAGAGAGCAGCTGTCAAGGCGTCCAGTAATTCCTGATGGACCTGCATCAGGCGGGAATCCTCAAGCCGGTAGGCAAACGACAGCAGGATCAAGCCTCCTGCCAGAACTAATAAGCCCAAGGCGGTCATCCCGACCACCCAAAAAACTCCCCCAATTGTGCTCATCCCTCCATCAAGAATAAACAGTACAATAAACGTGAGGGTGCCTCCAATGACAAAGAGTAGCCATAACAGGGTGAGAATAGCCGACGACCAGGGAATACGCTTGGACAAATGAAGCAGGAGTTGGCTGCCATCTGAACTGACATCGATTGTCCCCTTCAATGGCCATGCGGTGCGAAAGCGCAGGGAAAAGAGTTGATAGTATGGGCGGATCACGATGACCTGTCGGTCTTCGACCCAGCGGGCAATTCCGTGAGGCAAGGGGAGTGCGCCCGTTTGAAAGGCAGGGGAAATCGCGTAAGCAGATTGAAAATCCAGGGTGTTCTTGCTGTGGGCCAATGGACAGCCATATCGGCAAGCCCAACTTTTCAAAGTGGTGAATTGATACCAATCGCCAATGATCAGACCAAGAAACAGCAAGATGGCAATGATTCCGGCAAACGTCATAGGACGGTGAAGATACCATAGTGTCTTCTTCTCCTAAACTCCTGTTTTTGCATTGACTTCTCAACCGCCCCTCCTCTACTATCGACTCGCGGGGTGGAGCAGCCTGGTAGCTCGTTGGGCTCATAACCCAAAGGTCGAGGGTTCAAATCCCTCCCCCGCAACCACATCGATATCCCATCAAGGAACTCTCATAGTTCCACTATGCTCTCCTACAGATTATCCGGCTTTGGAAGTCAAGAATGCGTTTCCCATGAGCCTGGGAGCCGTAGTCTTTCTTGGCCTATAGGTAACAATTCTAAGGGCATAGTTGCTTATTTCTCTTGGGTTTACGTTCTGGCAACCGATAAATATTTTGTGGGGATGAAAAACAGTTCCCTTGAGGACTCGTCGTTAGGTGAACTCCCAATTGAAATTGAAAAAGGTTGCCACAATTTCCGACATCAATGTTCGCAGGGAAATGAATTGACCATCAACGCCAGATCCCTTTCGGCTCGGTTGATCCTGCCATCCCTGAATTTTCATGGGTTTTGCCCCTAGTTTCCTACTTAAATGCCTGTGAGGCGCTTCCCGGAGACAATTTCGTTCGTTAGCCCAACTTTGTGTAGGGTATGAACAAGATTTCTCAAGATGACAAAGGCCAGAAGGTCGGTGGTAGGTTGAGATCATCCATACAGGAAATAACAATTTCAATTATTGTGCCTGTGTACAACGGGGGTGAGGCCTTTCGTCAATGCCTGATAAGCCTCGCCACTTTACAACCTCCTCCCATGGAAATAATCGTTGTTGCCGATGGCGACTCCGATGGATCCTGGCAAGTGGCGAAACAGTTTGGTGCTCAGGTCATTCGACTTCCTATCACCTCTGGAGGACCGGCCCAGCCCCGAAACATTGGGGCACTTCAGGCCAAAGGCGAATACCTCTTCTTTGTCGATGCCGATGTGTGTGTGCATCCGGATACCCTGCGACAGGTGGCAGAAACATTTTCCAATGATCCAGACCTCACCGCGTTGATCGGATCGTACGATGACACTCCTGCCGAACCAAATTTCTTGTCCCAATACAAAAATCTCTTTCACCACTATGTCCATCAACATGCCCAAAGGGAGGCTTCAACGTTTTGGGGTGCTTGTGGAGCCATCCGCCGTGATATTTTCCTGGAAATAGGCGGGTTTGATGAAAAATATCGTCGTCCTTCTATTGAAGACATTGAGTTGGGATATCGATTGTTAAAGACTGGTCACAAGATTCAGTTGTGTAAAGATATCCATGTTAAGCATTTGAAACGATGGAGTATCTGTTCAATGCTCAAAGCAGACTTTTTTTACCGCGCAATCCCTTGGACAGAATTAATCCTTCGGGATCGCAGGTTTACCAATGACTTAAACATCCGGCATTCCGAGCGCCTTTGTGTCGTGTTGACGTATGGGCTCGTGGGGGCCTTGATGGGAGCGATCTGGTGGGTTCCATTGCTGGCGGTGGCGGCCTTGATCATGGTTTCGCTCGTGATCATTAATGCGCCCCTCTATCGCTTCTTTCAAAAAAAGCGTGGGCTCCGGTTTGCCCTGCAGAGCGTCCCCTGGCATTGGCTGTACTATCTGTATAGTGGCTTGGCGTTTGCTATAGGCCTGGCACGACATATTTTTTGTGGGGACGACCAAAAGGAGTCGACAAAGCCGGCCCTGGTCCCTGAATCCTTCGACACCAATAGAACGTCAGGGAGGCAGTAGTGGCATCTCATCCTGTAGTGGTAATTGGCGCCGGTCCTGCTGGTCTCACAACGGCCTATGAACTCGGAAAAAACAGTTCTTCCTCCCTTATACTTGAGGCTGGGAAACAGGTAGGAGGCATATCGCAAACGGTCAACTATCGAGACTTTCGTTTTGATATCGGTGGCCACCGATTTTTTTCGAAAGTGCCGATGGTGACAGAGTTATGGAATGAAATTCTCGGTGACAACTTTCTCCTCCGACCTCGTATTAGCCGAATTCATTACAACCAGCATTTTTTTGACTATCCACTCAAGGCCACCAATGCGTTGGCCGGATTGGGAGTCGTGGAGGCTCTCCTGGTCTGTTTCAGTTATGCCAAGACCAAGGTGTTTCCAAATGCTCAGGAGGAAAATTTTGAACAATGGGTCATTAATCGTTTTGGATATCGGTTGTATCAGATATTCTTCAAAACCTACACGGAAAAAGTCTGGGGGATTTCCTGTACCGAGATATCAGCCGATTGGGCCGCGCAGCGAATTAAAAACCTCTCTCTGAAAGAAGCAGTTCGAAATGCTCTACTTGGTCAAAGGGGTGGGAAGAAGGGTGAAATCGTGACCTCGCTCATTGAGCAGTTTCATTACCCTCGCTTGGGTCCGGGGATGATGTGGGAACGGTGCGAGGAATTGGTGGCTGGTTTTGGATCTCAGACATTTAAAGGCATTAAAGTCGAGCGTATCAGGCATCGTTATGGCCGCGTAGATTGTGTTTCGGCGCGAGCATCATCAGGGGAACATTTAGAATTCGAGGGCCGCGATTTTGTATCGACGATGCCTCTCCGCGAGTTAATCCAGGCCATGGACCCTCAACCCCCTGCGAAGGTCGTGGAGGCCGCCCTTGGCCTGCGGTATCGGGATTATTTAACCGTGGTTTTGGTGATCAACCGCGAAGAGGTATTCCCTGATAACTGGATCTATATCCATTCACCTGAAGTCAAAATGGGACGAATACAGAATTATAAAAATTGGAGCCCGTATATGGTGCCGGATTCCTCACGGACTTCGCTGGGCCTCGAGTATTTCCTCTGGGACAAAGACGATGAGTGGACATGGTCGAACGAGCGTTTGATCGAATTCGGTGCACGGGAATGTGCGCAACTCGGGCTTATTAATCCTAGCGAGGTTGAAGACGGAACCGTAGTTCGTATGGAAAAGGCCTATCCCGTGTACGATCATCACTATCAGGATCACGTCCAGACGATTCGACAGTATCTGGAAACATTTTCAAATCTTCAGACCATTGGACGAAATGGTCTGCATCGCTACAACAATCAGGATCATTCCATGGTGACAGGGGTATATGCGGCGAGAAACATCATGGGTGAATCCCATCATGATGTATGGGCGGTGAATACCGAAAAAGAATACCATGAGGAAGACCGTACGGCTTCCGGCAAGGCCGGCGATCGAATGGTGCCTATGCGGGTCCAGGTGAATGTGGATGAACTCCCAATGGAAAACGAAGAGGAGTTAATCGAGATCGTGTTTGCCAAGCTGGATCCTCTCGCCATGGGTGTGGCTGTTGGTACCGTCAGTGGTCTCCTCATCTTGATTGGGACGGTAATTCTGGTCCTCAAAGGGGGACCGGTAGTGGGGCCCAACTTGTCTCTGCTTGGGAATTTTCTATTTGGTTTTCAAGTGACGTGGGGTGGTTCATTGGTAGGTTTCCTAGAGGGAGGAGTCGGGGGATTTGCGATAGGATACTCAGGAGCCTACCTCCGAAATTGGAGCATGAAGGCCTATGCGAAATTCATCCGGTGGCGAGAGGAAGCGAATCCTCGTCGCAATCTTCTAGATTAGCTATAACCAAGAGGCAAAGTCCTGGAGGGAAAATATGGGAACGGATTCCAAGGGTTATGAAGAGCTTAGCCGGGTTGTGGCCAAAATTCAGGGAGGGGTGTTGGCAGTGGTTTGTGGGCTGATGGGTGGATTAGGCCTTTTTATCATGACGGTCTGGCTTCTTCTCGAAGGGGGGCCAAAGGTTGGCTTCCATCTTCAGTTACTTTCCAACTATTTCATTGGATATTCAGTCACATGGAAAGGGAGTCTGGTAGGGCTTTTTTACGGGGCCCTGACCGGTGGGGTTCTGGGTTGGACCATCGGGTTTATATATAACAGAGTAGTGGGAATCCGAGGTCGGTAAGCGGCATTCCACTAGGATTTTCTTGTTGAATTCAGATGAGGAATGTTTTCATCGTTTGCCTGCCTGTAAAGGGAAAATCGTAAGGGCCTATCGTGTGGAGAAAATTTCAGAACCCAAAAAATAATAAACCATGAAAATCCTGATCACGAAGGCAGCTGGTTCTGTGGGACGCCATCTGCTGAAATCGGGCTATGCGGTACGAAGTTGTATTCGATCGGCCAAATATACCTCTGTTCTTGAAAAACCTTGGGTGGATTCCACAAAAGAAGACCTTGCCTATTCTGTCTCGGTTGAACGGGCCATCAATGGATACAACCTTGTCTACCATTTAGCCGCTCGGACATCCAGGCACAATTACTCTCGAAAAGAGGTGATAACCTTGAATGGCGGGAGAACCAGCCACGTCAGTGTCCGAGAAAGGCTCGTGCCGCCGCATCAGGCCTTTCCTTTTTAAACATGAGGACAAAGTAGGGGATATTCTTATTCTTTTAACCGGAGGGTTGGTTCACCCTCAGGCGAATTTGCCAGTGTAAGGCTGGAGCACCCACGGGTTGAGAGACCCACTCACGGTTCGGAGAGTGCGTTACAATCTGGACGACACTTTTGAGGTCTGGGCTAGCGGGGGAAAAGGTTTTGTGGGTCAGACCTAAAGGCTCTACACCCCAATTTTTCAGGCATGGAAGCGACATCGTGGTAACTGAAGGGAAGAGCTACTGGGATTCCATTGCAGACGAATGGATCATGGCCCGCCCGGATCAGCTTTGGCGAAAACACAGCGATTCAATCAACCGATCCCTTCTCTTCCGTTGGCTCCCCGAACAACCAGTAGGTCGATTGTTAAAGACTGACATGTTTGACGAATTGGTGGGAGAGGGCCTCACGCCCTTCTTGCAGGCCCGCGCTCATAGCGTCATCGGGATGGATCTGTCCTTCGGGAATGCGCACGTAAGCTATCGTGGGCAGACGAACGTTCGTGGAACCTGTGCGGATGTTCGCGATCTCCCTTTTGGAAACGAATCGTTTGACGTGGTGGTGTCGAATTCCACCCTGGACCATTTCCAAACATTAGATGAGATCATCGTGAGTCTGCGGGAATTGCACCGGGTGCTTCGAAAAGACGGTCAGCTAATCCTGACATTGGATAATCCTGCTAATCCGATTATTGCGGCGCGTAACGTTCTTCCATTCAAACTTTTAAACCGGTTGGGTATCCTTCCTTACTATGTTGGTACCACCTGCGGTCCCTGGCGGTTACAGAAGTTGCTGCGGGAGATAGGCTTCGAGGTGAGGGAGGTCACGGCAGTGCTCCATTGCCCGCGTATTTTCGCCGTACTCGTCGCCAAACTCTTGTGCTCCTGCGCAAAGGGTTCTGTCCAACAACGATTTTTGCGTTGGCTGGAGGCATTCGAAAACATGTCACGCTGGCCGACGCGGTATCTGACAGGGAACTTCATTGCTGTCAGAGCTGAGAAGAGATAGAGCCATCCGAGCGGGACGTAGGAGAATTAAGGATTTTTCCAATAGGATGGTTGGAAGTTGCGTCGTATGCGCGAACGTGTTTGGTCAGCGAGGTATTCCTATTGCACGCATGTTTTCTTAAATGAAAAAAGGTACAGAGAAGAGACGCAGTTCTAGAACGAATGATGTTGGTAGACGGATGGAAAACTGTTCGGTTGATTCGCCAAGCTCTGGCTTCCAGTCGCTGGAGGCTTGAGGATCTGCGGCAGGTACAAGAGGAGCGGCTTCGGAAGCTTCTCATTCATGCCTATCAGAACGTTCCGCTCTATCGAGGGCTTTACAAGGAGGCAGGTTATCGCCCTGAGGAATTCCGTTCGTTGGATGATATAGACAAAATCCCTATTCTTCAAAAGGATCGTCTTAAGCAAGCAAGTCCGGAAGAAGTTGTTGCACAGGGGATTGATCCTCACCGATGTGGAGTCGTTGAAACGAGCGGCTCGACAGGAACTCCGTTGCGTATTTTTCTTGGAGCCATAGATCAACAGTGGCAGCGGGTTGTTGCCTGGCGCATTCTTTTCGAGCATGGCTTCCGCTGGACCGACCGAACGCTTGAAATTCGTATGACATTTGGGCAGCGATTTTTTGTTCAACGGCTTGGTATCGCTCCTAAAGAGTGGTGTTCGATTCTGGACCCACCAGAGTGCTGGGCCCAACGCATCGTTGAGACGAGGCCGAATGTGATCGTTGCAGGTGCGGGTACGCTGCATGCGTTGGCGGAAACGATCCAAACGCTGGGGCTCAATCTCCCACCGCCCCGCCTCATTATCTCTGATAGTGAAACCCTCTCGCCGGCTACGCGCCAACTGGTTCGGCGTGTACTGGGAAGGGATCCTGTCGATGTGTACGGATTGGTTGAGCTTTCGAATTTTGCGTGGGAGTGCGAGCGTCGTTCTGGATTTCACGTAAGCGCTGATAGCCACATTGTGGAGGTTGTTGGGGCTTCAGGAGAACCTGGTCCAATCATCACCACAGCATTAGGCATGTGGACCATGCCGATGATTCGCTATGAAACCGGAGATCTGGCAGAGGTTGAGGCTACACCATGCCCTTGTGGGCGCAGGCTTCCGCTTCTCAGGCGAATTTATGGACGCAGGGTAGATTCAGTGGTTTTGCAAGACGGCAGGCGTATCTTCTGGCCATTTTTTCACGAGGTGCTGGGGCGCTATGACGAGTTATATCAGTGGAGGATTATGCAAGATGAGATGAACGAAATCCAGCTCCAAATCGTTGTGACACATAACGCTCAAGGTCTTCTTTCGAGGATAGAGTCTGATCTTCAAGCTGTCTTGCCTGGTGAAATCCATCTGCGGGTTAAGCGAGTCGAGAAGATCCCGTTAAGCCCAGGAGAGAAGACCAGGATGATCATCTCGAAGGTCGGGACTGTAATTGAGGCGCAGCATGACTCCCGAAGGCAGCGGATCTAGATGGAAATTCTGCGAACATGGAAGTGCCTAATGGATCTGAGGTCGAACGTCACACGTTCTCCTGCTAATCTCAGATCGTTGCAAGATCATTTGTTTCGCGCTGCTATCATCCATGCCTACAGCAACGTCCCCTTTTATCGGCGAGTGTGGGACGAAGCGGGGGTAGATGTACAAGCTATGCGAGGCATTCAGGATCTGGATCGTATTCCAATCATTACCGCTCCCATGGTGCGAGAAGCGGCAAAACTTGGTGAGTTGTTGGCGCAGGGAGTAGATCTATCATCCTGTACCTACCTTGAGACCAGCGGCTCATCAGGTGCAGCACTACGGATCTGGAAACGGCCGCTCGAGGAACGTGTGCGAAGAGCTGTGGGACTGCGGATATGGTTCGAACACGGATTTCGTTGGCGCCATAACACGGCCCAATTTCAGATAAAGCCGGGTCCCTCGCACATGCTGCAGCGCTTCGGTATTTCTCGGAAGACGTGGATCTCGACGGCGCGGTCCATCGAGGAGCAGTTGGCTCAATTGGTGGAGGCAAAGGCTGATGTGGTGGTTGGCACGGCAACAGCCCTTCGCCGCATTGCGCGCGCGAGCGAAGCGGCTCAGGTCACACTTAAACGGCCACGTGTGGTGTTTTGCGCTGGGGAGTTGGTGGATGCCGAAACCCGTCAATTGGTCATGAGAGTCTTCAGCCGTGAACCGGTCGGGCTGTATGGCCAGACCGAGGTCGGGTATATCGCCTGGCAATGTGAGCAGCGGGGGTCGTTTCATGTGAATGCGGATACACATTTTGTCGAGGTATTGCGGGATGGGATCCCCGCCCATCCGGGCGAGTTGGGAACAATCGTGGTGACAGATTTGCGAGCCCGGACGATGCCGCTCTTACGGTACAACACGGCTGATCTTGCCATGGCTGCATCAGGTGGATGTTCCTGCGGTCGGCAACTTCCTTTGTTGGGTTCAATTGAAGGGCGCAAACGAGCCTCAATTTTACTCAGAGACGGGCGTCTTCTCACAACCAGAATGATACTTGATCACCTGGCGGGAACGC
>JBGSSO010000181.1:0-15853 GCA_041737015.1 Nitrospirales bacterium | reverse complement strand
GAAGAGTGTATGATTGCCGCGAAGGCTGGTCGAGTCCTCACCTTAAGTAAATCCCTGCCATCCGCCTATGATGAGGCCGGCGAAGGGGTCGGGTTTCTCAAAGTCCAAGAACAGGATATTCCAGCACTGTTGCGATCGGTTCAGGCCTATGTTGAAGCAGGAGCGCTTGATATGGAATATGAGGACGCGCTAAAAGAGTTTTTTGAGAAGGTGTCGGTAGGATACGAAAAAATCGGGGGTCTTCCGTGGATAGAAATTGATTTTCCTGAAGATATCGATCGAGCGTTGTCTGAGATCTTGCCCGCCGTGATAAACTTAGAGGAGAATACCAGGGCCACCACACTGAGACCGTAGGAATGAGTGTATGGACGGAATACTTAAACAGGAAGCCACCCACGCGGTCGATACGGCAATTTTATTGACGTCGGTCGGCGTCTTTGATCCCGGAGCCGTCGGGACAGGTGACGCGGTTCCCAGTCCCTTGACTCGTGTCGGCGGCATGACGCTGTTTCAACGGGCGGTGTTCACGTTGCAGCGGGGCGGAATCTCTCAAATTTGGGTATTAGCTGGGCCCGAAGAACAAGCGCTTCGTCAGTTACTTCGTGAAGATAGCCGGATACAGGCCGCCGTTCGTTGGCTGCCGGTTCGGGAATTCCCTCCTCATGACCCTCAGACCTGGGAAGCGCTTGCGGAGGAAATCAATGGAGCCTGTATGATCGTGGGCTGCCATACCGTCTACTCTCCCGCCTTGATCCAACGCTTGCGAGCTGAAGGATCTCAAGGGAAGGCAGTCGTGGTCGTTGGTCATCCTGAGGAGGGGCATCACCGGGGAAATCCCGGTGTGGCGTTCCGGCCTGAGGGACTTGAAGGACGATCAACCTCGACTGTGGTCTTCCATGACCAGGCTGTGTCCCAGACGTCACAGTCCTCAACGAATAGCCGGACTCCTGATCGAAGCCGGTTGCCGCTGGTTGGAGATCTTCTGGTTCTCCCAGCCCGGCTCCTGGGTATTTCAGGCGTGTTGCATGCTAATGGTACCAATCCACTTCGGTTGGCACTGGAGCAAGCGGCAGTGGAGGGGACGATTCAAACCATTGGTGGAGCTTCTCATTGGTTCAGAGATGTCCGTGGTCCTAAGGGGCCACAACTCGCTGAACGGACGCTGTTGGAGGCACTCCAAACAATTAAAGGCGGCTTGGATGGGTTGGTGGATCGGTATGTGAATCGTAAATGTTCCGGTCTGCTCACTCATGGGTTTTTGCGGTTGGGATGGTCACCGAACACGATTACGATGCTATCCATGGTCGTGGGGCTCGTGGCCGCTGGGCTCTTTGTGCCTGGGTCCTGGAAGCTTGCCATTCTCGGGGGACTGATCCTGCAATTGTCTGTGATTATTGATTGCTGCGATGGGGAGGTCGCCCGGCTGACGTTTTCAGAGTCCAAGTTTGGGCAAGAACTCGATATTTGGGCAGATAATGTCGTGCACATCGTGTTGTTTGCTGCCATCGCCTGCGGGGCGTTTCTCCATGGGCCTTGGGAGCATACGCACCTTCCACTACTGCTTGGGGCCTCAGCGGTCTTAGCCAATGTCGTGTCGTTGCTGTTAGTGAATCATGCCCGGCAATTGCGAACCCGTCCTCGTGAGCTTCGACAACTCACAGAACAAGAACGGGCCAATATTGAATTTATGTTGGGCAATGTCGCTAATCGCGATTTTTCGATCATGGTGTTGCTGAGTGCTGGTTTTGGCCTCCTGCACTGGTTTTTGGCCCTGGCCGCGATTGGCTCGTGGCTCTTTGTGATGTCGATGGCCTGGATGCTTCGCCGTAGTCTCATCTCTCGTGCTTAAACTGCTTTTCCTGGTCGTCGGCCTCGCGGCTCTGGTCGGGATTGTTCTCCACATCGGCCTCGAACCGATTCAGCACACCGTTTCTCAATTAGGTCTCCTTCACCTCGGGCTCATCCTCCTTCCCATGATTCTGGTATACGGGTTAGAAGCCTTGGGATGGCAACTTACTCTGGGTTCCCATGCTCGGAATGTCGGGTTCATGCGGTTATTTGCCATCCGGATGGCTGGCGAAACTGTGAATGTCACGACTCCCACGGCCTATGTTGGTGGGGAGCCCCTGAAGGCCTATCTTCTAAAACGATACGGGGTGCCAATGGTGGACGGGTTGGCGTCCGTGATTACTGCGAAGACCACCATGACCTTCGCCCAAGTGCTTTTTATCTTGCTTGGATTGGCGTTGGCTTTTTGGATATTTGGCGATTCAGGTCATTACTGGATAGCGATGTTAGTCAGTGTGGGAGTCTTAGCGTTTGGCGTCGGGCTGTTTGTGCTGCTCCAACGTCACGGCCTCGGTATGGGGTGCTTGAGCCTATTGCGAGCCTGCGGTATCAGGTTCCCCTTCCTTGAAAAACGGGAACCTCAACTACAGGAGCTGGATGGCACGATCCGGGGATTCTATACTCAGCACCGGCAGACCTTTTATGCGGCGTTGGCCGTATTTTTTTTGGCGTGGATGATGGAAACGCTTGAGGTGTATGCCATTCTCTACTTTCTCGGTGTGAGCATCGATGTGTGGGTAGCCTTCTCAATTGCGGCGCTGACGGTGCTCATTAAAGGCGGAACATTTTTCATTCCGGGAAGCCTGGGTGCACAAGAAGGGGGATACACCTTACTGTTGATGACGTTTGGTTATTCGGAAGTAACGGGAATCACCTTTGCGCTTATTCGACGAATGCGAGAGATCCTCTGGATTGTCTTTGGTCTTGTTTGCCTGGTGTTCTTGAAAGACCAGGGTGGTGGATCGGACCAGATGAATTCGTTGGAACGGTAGGGGGCAAACTGGTTGTTCCTGTGGAAATATTCGGTGACTTGAACTCTCTGTGTCTATTGTGAATAATCGGACCCTCACGGATGGGCACCCGAGAAAGGATTAGGGAACGATGGATATTGAGCTGGGAAAAAATACCCTGCGGAATACCGACGGCGTCTTTATCGCTCACGGTAAAGAACAACTTCGTATTGAGTGGTTGGAAGAGGAGAAAAAGCTGGCATTGAGTATGGGTGTGTTTATGCCCACGGGAACGGAAGTGGCCAAGTTGCAACGCAACGTCTGGGAACACAACCCTGGCGATCGGTTTGTCCTCACGGAGTTACCGGATAAGGTCAAGGTGGAAGATACGACACTGAAAACCCTCGTCATGGAAATACACAAAAAGCCTCACCAAACAGTGGCCATTTCTGCTGCAAAATTTTATACCTCGAAAGGCACCTTGTCTGAAATTTCCCCGGAATGGTGGCGGGTTGGTAACAAAATGGAGCTGACCGGCATCGATGCCGACCTCGAAGGGGGCAGCATCGAACTCCCCGAATAACTCAATGTGGGCAAACTCCCTGCTTTTTTAAATGGTGCCATGAAAGATGCTCCATGGCGGCTTTCTTGAAATTCGCTCATGATGTACTGCTCCTATTCTTTGGCAATGTGGGAATGGAAACCATGTTCGTTAAGGCACGTACGGCTTACTTTTGTGGTTGAGGAAAAATTTCAGACGAGCATAGGGAAGGCGGGTTTCTGCGGGGTCTTGGCGAATCTGCTGTCGATATTCTGAAGGCCATCGAGAATGGCCATGCAAAAAAGTGAACCTACTTCAATGCCGTTTTGGCGCGGGCCATCATGCGACAAAAGGAGCAGGTTCCCGCCGTCGTGGGTTGGCTGCAGACGGTACACGGCTGCAATGTGGTTTGGTCGATCTGGCTCATAGATGGGGCAACAGCAGACGATTTTTCCTGTCTATCAAGGAATCCCCAATAAAACCGTTGCTTGGTTCCCGGGGATTCTGCTTCTAAGCGATTAAGCGCGTCTTTATACACCAACATTTTTGCGCCTTTGGCCATCGGGCATTCTTCGACCAGGTAGTCAATCCGGTTGACCACGGCATAGGCGGCAATTTCCCGTTCGGTCATTCGGTAGAGCGGTTTCACTTTTTTCGCAAAACCTTCGACGGAGGCGGGAAGGCTTGGCGACTGTTTCTGCAAATATTCCTCCTGCCACTGCAGGACATTGCCCAGAAGTCTGGCCGCCTCATCATCTAAATTATGGCCGGTGGCCATCACGTCGTAGTGGTTTTGCCAGGCCACCCGATTAAACTGATACCGTTTTATGGTGCCACAGGCTGAGCAGGTGGGGCGCTTGATTAGATTGGCTAATTCTTTGATCCCCGCTCCCGCATCTTCTTCCACGGTATGAATCGTCAGTTGGGATCCGCAGGGTTCAGCCACCACTTTGGCAAACTGTTCGACTTTTTCTTTTGATCGGCTGGAATAACCGGGAATGCCTAAATCAACATACAAGGCATCGACCCGATAGCCTAATTTCAGGAGAATTTCCCAAAGGGTCAGGCTGTCTTTCCCTCCGGATACGGCAACCAGAATGCGATCTTCAGGGGAAAACATCTGTTGAGCCTTAATGGCTCGTTGCACCTGGGTTCGTATAAATTCAGTGAGACAGTCCCCACAAAACGCCGTATTGTGCCTTGGCAGTCCCAGCACCGCCCGTTTTGGACATTTTCGGCAGCGCATGAGTTTACCCTCCGGATATGACCGGGCGAATTTCAATGCTATCTCCATCCGCCACGGTTTCGTCTTCGGTCATGAGATCCTGCCCGCGTATGATCAAGAAGGCCTCAGGGATTAAATTGAGTTCTTTGAAAATGTCGGCAACCCGTTTGGGGCCTTGGATGACGACGTCACGTGTGGGATGGCTAAGATGGACTTTCATGGGTTCGAATCATAAAGACAGGTTCATGAGATTGGCAACTGATTAAATTATGCGACTTTTTGGTCTTCGCCCGAGGAAAATCTTCTGTTTCTTCTATTGAGTCGGCAGGTCCGTTTGCCGAAAAACCTAATGGGCCATAATGTAGAGTGGAAGGATGACCTATGATAGGATGCAAATACTCACCTTTCTCACAAAATGAACCCTCGTCACGCGAGATAGCTCACTTATTATGGATAACGAAGGAGCAAGAATGAAACCCGCATGCGATTTGCTGGACCAGCTTTGTATTAACACCATTCGTACCCTATCCATGGATGCGGTGCAAGCCGCGAACTCCGGGCATCCCGGTACCCCGATGGCTTTGGCTCCTGTCGCCTATTGGCTCTGGAATCGGATCTTGCGCTCTGATCCGGACGATCCCATCTGGCCGAATCGGGATCGGTTTGTGCTCTCCGCCGGGCATGCGTCCATGTTGCTCTATTCCCTGTTGCATCTCTGTGGCGTGAAATCGGTGAACGGGCAATATGAGCAATTGGGTGAGCTTTCGGTGACGTTGGAGGATATTAAACGGTTTCGGCAATTGGAGAGTAAATGCCCTGGTCATCCTGAGTATCGTTGGACATCGGGAATCGAAACCACGACCGGTCCATTAGGTCAGGGCGTGGCGACCAGTGTCGGTATGGCGATTGCGCAACGATGGATGGCCGGGTATTTCAATCGTCCCGATTTTGAAATGTTTAACTACAATGTGTATGCCATTTGTGGTGATGGGTGTTTGATGGAAGGGGTGTCCTCGGAAGCGGCATCTCTTGCCGGACACCTCAAATTGTCGAATCTCTGTTGGATCTATGACAACAATAAGATCACCATTGAGGGCCATACGGACTTGGCCTTTACTGAAGATGTGGCCACCCGGTTTATCGCCTATGGCTGGAATGTGACCCGTGTGGGGGATGCAAATGATCTCAATATGCTGGATCGCGCATTTGGCACGTTTTTGAAGGAATCAGATCGTCCGACGCTGATCATTGTGGATAGCCATATTGGGTATGGAGCTCCGAATAAACAGGACACGCATTCGGCCCATGGTGAACCATTGGGTGAAGAAGAAATCCGGTTGGCCAAACGCCATTATGGGTGGCCGGAAGACGCACGATTTCTTGTGCCAGACGAGGTGCCGGCTCATTTCCAACAGGGTATCGGGAAACGAGGCAAAGATTTGCGTAGCGCGTGGATGGCCCGCTTTGCAGACTATCAAGCCAAATATCCGGAATTGGCTGGCCACTTGTATCAAATGCAGCATAGACAATTGCCCGATGGATGGGACCGTAAAGTTCCTGTTTTCCCGCCTGATGCCAAAGGACTTGCCGGTCGGGAAGTGTCTGGAATCGTGTTGAATGCGTTGGCAGCGACCGTTCCCTGGCTTCTTGGCGGGGCCGCAGACTTGGCTCCATCCACGAAGACTCGATTGACCTTTGAGGGAGCCGGGGATTTGACCGGCAGCAATCCATCAGGACGAAATATCCATTTTGGCGTTCGAGAGCATGCGATGGGCGCTATCGTGAATGGTCTGTCACTGTCAAAAGTCCGCCCTTATGGCTCAGGATTCCTCATCTTTAGCGATTATGCCAGACCGGCCATCCGGTTAAGTGCCTTGATGGAAATTCCCGTGGTGCATATATTTACCCATGATTCCATTGGGGTAGGAGAAGATGGACCGACACACCAGCCCATTGAACAAATCTCTTCGCTTCGCGCAATTCCTGGGCTAATTGTGTTTCGCCCTGGAGATGCCAACGAAATTGCCGAAGCGTGGAAGGTGATTTTGGAACTGCGGCACGAACCGGTGATTATGATTGTCTCGCGGCAGGCGATTCCCACATTAGATCGCATGAAATATGCGTCTGCGTCCGGCGTGGCCAAAGGCGCCTATGTGTTGGCAGACCCGTCCGATGGCTGCCCCGAGGTGTTATTGCTCGGAACGGGAAGCGAAGTGCCATTGTGTGTGCAAGCCCATGAGCAATTGGCTGTCGAAGGGATTAAAAGTCGGGTCGTCAGTATGCCTTCCTGGGAGTTGTTCGAACAACAATCGGAAGACTATCGACGCTCGGTTATTCCCCCCAATATCACCGCACGGGTATCGGTCGAGCAGGCATCCGTCTTTGGTTGGGGCAGTTACGTTGGAACCGAAGGGCATTCAATCGGGATGAAATCGTTCGGTGCCTCGGCTCCGCTCAAGGAATTAGCTAAAAAATTTGGTTTTACGGTTGAGCATGTGGTGGCAGCAGCCAAGGCGCAGATTGCACGGCATCAAGCTCATGCCACAACCGCTCACCGATAACTCTTTTCTTTCAAGGAGAACCTCACCATGAATCCACTCGTCCAGCTTCGTGAGATGGGCCAAAGTCCCTGGTATGACTATATTCGTCGGGGTTTGATCACCTCTGGGGACCTTCAGGCGCTTATTGAGAAGGACGGTCTCATGGGCATGACCTCGAATCCCTCGATTTTTGAAAAGGCGATTGCGGGGAGTGCGGACTATGATGAAGCGATTGCACAGGTGGCGTCTCTGGTCACGAGCGTCAAACAGATTTATGAGGGAGTGGCCATTCAAGACATCCAGGATGCCGCCGATCTGATGCGGCCAGTCTATGAGACCTCGGACGGTCGTGATGGCTATGTGAGCTTGGAGGTCTCTCCGGATTTGGCTTTTGATACACAAGGCACCATCGATGAGGCGGTCCGTTTGTGGCAAACCGTGGGCCGGGACAATGTCATGATTAAAGTACCTGGAACCTCGGAAGGGCTACCCGCTATTGAAGAGCTTCTGTCCCAAGGCATTAATATCAATGTCACTCTTTTATTCAGTGTGGTGATGTATGAGCAGGTGGCCTGGAGCTATATCCGTGGGTTGAAACGGTTGGCGGCGCATAGGGGGAATTTGCATCGTGTCGCCTCGGTGGCCAGCTTTTTCGTAAGCCGGATTGATACTCTGATTGATAAAAAATTAGAAGCGAACATCTCAAAAGAATCCCGTCCTGCCCAACGAGCGATGATGGAAGGTCTCCTGGGTACGGTGGCCATTGCCAATGCCAAGCTGGCCTATCAAATCTTTCAGGAAGTCTTTGCGAGTGCCGAATTTCAACCCCTCAAAGCAGAAGGTGCACGGGTTCAGCGGGTCCTTTGGGCCAGCACCGGCACGAAAAATCCCAAATACCCGGATACCTATTATGTTGATAATCTCATCGGTCCGGATACCGTGAACACGATGCCTGAAGCGACGTTTACGGCTTTCCGGAAGCACGGAACCGTGAAGAATACGATTCAGGAGGGCCTCGCTGAAGCGAAAATGACCATGCAGCAGTTGGCCGAAGCTGGAATTTCAATGGAGGAGGTTACCGACACCCTCCTGAAGGATGGCGCACAATTGTTTTTGGATGCCTTTGATCAATTAATGGGCGTGATTAGCCGGAAGCGGGCCATCATCTTAGGGGAGAAAGTGGACCGGGTCACCTATTCGGTTGGCCCTCTGCAGCCGAAGATTGACGAGGCGCTCAAAGAATTTCAGCACACCAATCTGGTTCGCCGTTTGTGGAGCAAGGATCCAACCGTCTGGCATCACGATCCCGCTCACCATGAAAATATTCGGAATGCGCTGGGATGGTTGCGAATCACGGAATTGCAACTTCCCTCCATACCCCGATTGCTGTCTTTGGCAAAAGAAATCAAGGAAGCCGGGTTTAAACATGTTCTGGTCCTGGGTATGGGGGGAAGCAGCCTGTGCCCGGAAGTCTGCCGGATGACCTTTGGCTTAATTCCCGGATATCCCGAATTACATGTGTTAGATAGCACCGTACCCTCGCAGGTGCGGGCATTTGAACATCGGGTTGATTTGTCCACCACCCTGTGTGTGGTGGCCAGTAAATCGGGATCCACGACCGAACCACTCGTGTTTCAGAAATATTTCTTTGAGCGTATGCGGCAGGTCGTCGGGGAGAAGGCGGGTAATCATTTTGTGGCCATTACCGATCCTGGTTCGTTGCTGGAGCAAGTGGCCAAGGAGCTGCGATTTCGACATATTCTGCCTGGCGTTCCAGAAATTGGCGGCCGATATTCAGCTCTTTCAAATTTTGGCATGGTCCCTGCGGCCTTGATGGGCGTGAACATCGAGCATTTCTTGTATCGGGCGGAACGCATGCGTCATTCCTGCGGAGCCAGCGTGCCCCCTCAGGATAATCCAGGTGTGATCCTCGGGACGGTCCTGGGCATGTGTGCCAAGGCTGGAAAGGACAAGCTCACCGTGGTGACCTCGCCGGCGCTATGGGATCTGGGTGCGTGGTTAGAGCAATTGGTAGCTGAAAGCACGGGGAAGGAAGGAAAGGGAATTATTCCAGTTGATGGAGAATCCCTAGGAGCCCCCGAGGTGTACGGCCAAGACCGGGTCTTTGCCTACATTCGATATGAACAAGGAATTGATGCCACCCAGGAGGCCAAGGTGAAGGCACTTGAGCAAGCCGGTCATCCGGTGATTCGCATCAACGTCGCCGACCTGATTAATCTTGGTGAGCAATTTTTCTTATGGGAAATGGCGACGGCGGTGGCTGGAGCTTTGTTAAAGATTAATGCGTTCGATCAGCCAAACGTCCAGGAAAGTAAGGATTACACGAAGAAATATTTAGAAGCCTTTACCCGGAACGGCACCTTGCCCGATTCCCCCCCCTTACTCAGCGATGGCAATGTGACAGTCTATACCGATGAACAGAACGCCTCTGTCTTCAAAGGCAAGGCTTCATTGGAAGCTGTGCTGAGCGCGCATCTCGCTCGTATCCAATCAGGTGATTATTTCGCCATCAATGCCTACGTGGAACGTACCGATCCGGTTCATGCAATTTTCCAGCGCATGCGCATCACCATTCGTGAGTCCAAACAGGTCGCGACCACGTTAGGGTATGGCCCTCGATTTCTCCATTCCACGGGGCAATTGCATAAGGGTGGACCCAATTCTGGGGTCTTTATTCAGGTGACATGTGATGATCGGGAGGATCTTCCCATTCCTGATGAGCCCTATTCGTTTGGCGTGTTGAAAGCCGCGCAAGCATTGGGCGATATGCAAAGCCTGAGCAGTCGTCACCGACGGGTCATTCGTCTTCATCTAGAGGCCGATGTTGAAACGGGGTTGGCTCGCCTGGAGCAATTGATTGAAGCCAGCATCGGTTCGCATGCTCATTAGCCACGCTCAGGTATGAGGATGTTGACCAGGTTTGGCGAACAGGGAAGCGGGGATACTCCTCTACCGTAGTCTCATGCGTGTGAGAAAATTAAGAGAGGGGATGGCCTAGATTTTTCGCCAATGGTGCCCGCCTGCATGAATCAGTCGATCGGCTTCGACTGGTCCCCAGGTGCCGGCTGGATACTCTGGTAACCACTTCGTTTCGTATGCTCTCCACCCTTCGAGGATATCCGTGACCCATTTCCATGAAGCCTCAACGGCATCCCGCCTCATGAACAACGACGTATCTCCAGCCATGACATCCAACAGCAATCGTTCGTAGGCTTCCGGGGAAGGTGCCTTAAAGGCATCACCGTAGTGAAAGTCCATATCAACAGGATGAGTTTGGGCTTTGGTGCCCGGCACTTTTGAGATAATGCGAAGGGCCATGCCCTCTTCGGGTTGAATGCGAAGCGTGAGCAGATTCGGAGCCTGGGGAATTTGGGGATTGACATTAAATAAAATCTGGGGAATGTCCTTGAATTGGACGGCGATTTCGCTGGCACGTGTCGGCATGGCTTTCCCCGTGCGAATATAGAATGGCACTCCGGCCCAGCGCCAGTTTTCCACAAAGACTTTTAATGCCACATATGTTTCCGTGGTGGAGTCAGGTTGTACCCCTTCCTCTCGTCGATAGCCTGGTACTTCCTGGCCCTTGATGTTGCCGTGGGCATACTGGGCGCGAACGGTCATTTTTTCGACGTCTTGTCCGCGAATTGGACGCAGTCCTCGTAACACATCCATTCGAGCATTCCGTACCACATCCGGATCCAGCGAGTAGGGGGGCTCCATCGCAATCAGACAGAGCAGTTGCAAAATGTGATTTTGCACCATGTCCCGAAGGGCTCCTGCTCCCTCGTAATAGGTGGCTCGGGTGCCAAGGGTGACGGCTTCGCTGACGGTCAATTGCACGTGGTCGATGTATTTATGGTTCCATAGCGGTTCAAAGATGGAGTTGGCAAACCGCATGACCATAATATTCTGGACGGTTTCCTTCCCCAGATAATGATCGATGCGATAAATTTGCGATTCATCGAAGACATTCCCGATGGCTGTATTAATCGCTCGGGCGGAAGACAAATCGTGTCCAATCGGTTTTTCCACAATGACTCGGGAGTACGTGTCCGCTTGGTCAGGGACGGCCACTAACCCGGCCTTTTGGAGTCCTTCGCATGCGGGTGCAAAGGAGGTTGGCGGAATGGCTAAATAAAAGATGCGATTGCCTGGTAGCTTGAATGGTGATTCAATGTCCTTCAGGCGGTCGCGGATAGTTCCATAATAGTCGGAGGCGGCAATATCTCCTGCACAATAAAACAAGCGACTTTGAAACGTTTTCCACTTGTCGGGTTCAAGCGTTTGCCGGGAAAATTGTTCAATGCCCTCACGGGCAATGCCTCGAAAAGCCTCATCCGATAGAGGTTTCCGGCCTAATCCCAGTACCGCGAAATTGTCCGGTAACAAGCCGTCCAGGAGGAGGTTGTAGAGGGCCGGCAGAAGTTTGCGTTGGGTCAGATCGCCCGAGGCCCCGAAGATGACAATCGTGCACGATTGAGTCGCAGCTGTTCGGTTGGCCGTGACGGGTGTTTCGGTCTTAGGAGAAGGTTCAATCGGGGACATGTCGACCTCGCAAGAATCCGGTTATGGTCGGACGCTATGTCCGCCAAAAGCCTTCCGCAGTGCTGCTAACATTTTTTCCGCGAAGGAGGTATCCTGCCGCGAGCGGAATCGGGTGAATAAAGCGGTCGTTAGAGTGGGAACCGGTACGTCCTTTTCAATGGCATCCATAATCATCCACCGTCCCTCGCCGGAATCCTGCACGTAGCCCTGTAATTGTTCCAGCTTAGGATCCTGTTTAAGCGCTCCGGCGGCTAGTTCAAGCAGCCAGGACCTGACCACACTGCCATGCATCCAGAGATCGGCGATTGTGGCGAGATTCAAGTTATATTCACTCTTGGACATAAGTTCGAAGCCTTCCGCGTATCCCTGCATCATACTGTATTCAATGCCATTGTGAACCATCTTCACATAATGTCCAGCGCCATGGTCTCCCACATGGGCCCATCCATTTTCCGGAGCCAAGGTTGTGAGGATCGGGGCCAATCTCTTGACGGGTTCCTTTTTCCCACCGACCATCAAGCAATAGCCGATTTGCAATCCCCAAATACCCCCACTGGTTCCGGCATCAACATAATGGATGCCACGGGGGTGAAGGTCGGCGGCCCGGCGAACGTCATCATGAAATTTCGTATTGCCTCCATCGATAATGATATCGTTGGCCTCCAAAATTTTTCCGAGGTGTTGTACGGTCTCTTCGGTGGGTTGACCTGAGGGGACCATGACCCACACGACTCGTGGTTTGGGTAATTTGGTGATCAGATCTTCCAATGACGAAGATGCGGTAGCCCCTTTTGTCTCGGCCTCAGTGATCAGGGCGGCCGACCGGTCATAGGCGACGACCCGATGTCCTCCCTGGCTCAATCGAGTGACCATGTTCATCCCCATTTTTCCAAGTCCAATAAAACCGATGTCCATATGCGATCCTCCTGTGATTCCGAGTGGTTGTCCCTTCAGTCGTCATTGAGTCTGACGTGAGGGTGATGATGACGGTCGATTACGCCTCACGACAGTGTGGGCGGCACGTTTCGTATTGAGAGCCAGATCAAGATTGCAGGCAGCCGTAATGAGACCAAAATGCGTAAAGGCCTGGGGGAAGTTTCCTAACTGTTCACCCGAGTGTGAGACTTCCTCGGCATATAAACGAAGATGATTGGCATAGCTTAACATTTTTTCAAAGATCAGTCGTGCTTCCGTCAATCGTCCCGCTTTCGTCAGGGCTTCGACTAACCAAAAGGTACACATGCTAAAGGTGCCTTCTTCGCTGTCCAGGCCATCTGATGCGGCTTTGCCGTTTTCATAACGGTACACGAGGCTCCCTAATGACAGTTGCTCGAGTGTGCGGTCAATGGTTGAGAGCATGCGAGGATCAGTTGGAGACACAAAGAAGACGAGAGGCATAATCAGGTTTGCGGCATCCAAGGCTTCGCTATCGTAGGATTGGACGAAGGCTCCAATGTCGGCATTCCAACCCCGTTCCATAATTTCCCGGTAGATCCGGTCGCGTTCCTCCATCCATCGAGCCCGGTCGCCTGGAAATCCTCGTTTGTCGGCCAGACGAATGCCGCGGTCTAAGGCGACCCAACACATCACTTTGGAATAGACAAAATGACGGCGTCCTCCTCGGACTTCCCAAATGCCTTCATCGGGTTGCTCCCAATTGTTGCAGACAAAATCCAAGAGGCGGCAAAGGTTGACCCAGAGATCATAGGAAATGGACGCGCCGTGTTTATTATAGAGATATACCGCGTCCATCAGTGCGCCGTACATATCCATTTGCAGTTGAGAAGCGGCGCCATTGCCGATGCGCACGGGGCGTGAACTACGGTGGCCATCCAGATGGGGCAATTCTTCTTCGGTCAGATCACGACGACCGTCGATGCCATACATCAATTGGATGGATCCGTCCGGATTGAGTTCGCAACAACGGGCATTGAGCCAATCCATGAATCGACTGGCTTCCACCGTAAATCCCAGGCGTAATAGCCCGTATATAGAAAAGGCCGCATCCCGAATCCAGGTATAGCGATAGTCCCAATTTCGGGGACCCCCGATATTTTCTGGAAGACTGGTTGTGGGAGCCGCCACAATGGCTCCGGTGGGAGCATAGGTCAGCAGTTTGAGGGCTAGGGCGGAACGGTGAACCACTTCCCGCCAACGCCCATCGTATTGGCATTGTGCTAGCCAGCGCTGCCAGAAGGCGGACGTATTACGAAAGGCTTCGTCACCGGATTCGGGGGTGGATAACAGCTGGTCGCCGTTTTTGACTTCCAAGTATTCCAAAAAAAAAGTCAGGCTTTCGCCCTGGTGGAGTGTGAATTCTTGATACGCGAAATTTTCCTGCGTATGAAGGGGAATGGGACTGACCAATCCCACGGATTGATCGCCGGATTGAAAGATGATGCCTTTCGCTCTGGTTTCAATGTCATGAGGATCCCGGCCAAAATTAAATGCGGGTGCGCATTCAAGTCGAAAGGTGACGGTTCCACGGACAACGGAGAGCATTCGGATTATTTGGTGGCGGCGAGGCCGGTATCCGGCTTCGTCCGATTCGATGGGCATGAAGTCAGTGAGTTCGCCAACGCCATCATGTTGCAGAAACCGGGTTAGCAGAATATTGGTTTCCGGTAGGTACATTTGTCGAGTATTGCCCTTTGTGACGGGGGCAATCTTGAAATACCCTCCAATTTTATGATCAAGAATGGCTCCAAACAGGCTTGGGGAGTCAAATCGTGGCAGGCAACACCAATCGATGGATCCATCGATCCCAACAAGGGCGATGGTATGGAGATCTCCGATAATGCCGTAATCGCCGATGTTTTTATAACTCATGGACGGTTCTCGCCAGGGGTTAAAATGGCTAAATCAAGAAATACAAAAGCCAATATACCCAAAACTACACAATAAACACTATATATAGCGATAAATTTATTGATAAAGCTCAATATCTAGACTTTGGTTCAAAAAAGGACGAGAGCCCAAAATATGATCATTCATCAGCAGCGCATCTGCAGAGTATTTCTTCCTGTGATCAAAATCTGAAGAGACGTCATTATTTCGGTGCGTAGGAACCATCAAAGTTCAAGAATGAACCAGTGCTACACGCGGATATCAATGAGTCGTGTTGAGCGATCTATGTGGGGTGGTGGTGGTTCCGAGTGTTGCTCCATATTCTCTTGTTGTTTTTTTCTGTTGCGACTGTAAAAGCTTCCCTTCTGGCCCACATCTCCATCCTGGACCGTAGAGGTGGGTTGAGGGGGAGTGAGAGTTGGCGCGGGGGAATTGGTGATTTCCATAGAGCACCTTTACATTTGTGGGTGATTATGGTGATTTGTGAGGAGTTTCCCTCTCTTACTACTACGTATCGTCAAAATGTTCTCAATCTTAAATGGAAGTGGAGAAAGATGTCGCCGGCACTTTTCCCTGCATTCGCGGAGCGGCGTCGCATCTTCGCGCTGAAGCGCTTCCGGCCTTCGTAGCCGAAAATGCCACTTTGGCGGAGTAGGCTCGACGCGCAAGCGCGCAGGCAGGTCCTTATTTGGTCGTGCGCACGCTTTTCCTTACGCTCCGCGCATCCAGGCGATAGTAGACTAGACAGGGTAATTCAATTGTCAAAATGAGTGTCTCCTATTTCCTATTGATGACAAGAAGTTGGTATGCCCGTATAATCGAAAGAAATGACGCCGCAAACTTCCCTGTCTTTGACGGGCCTCGATCTCTCGGGTGTGTCCTCTACTCTCCGTAAACATCTTCCGTTCACTGCCGAACTAGAGCAATGCGTACCGTTAGCGGGGGATGCCTCGAACCGTCGTTATTACCGTTTGCACCTTTCCATGGCTCCAGTTTCCTCTGTGATTCTGATGAAGTTAGCCGATCCGGAAGGATTTAAAGCTTCTGAGGAGGCTGTAAGTGGTGCCGTGGGAGAAGTCACTGAATTGCCGTTCACGAATATTCTGAAACATCTGCAGAAGAATGGCATTCAGGTTCCCGTGTTATATTTTTACGATGAATCCTGCGGCTTGCTCTACCTCGAAGATTTTGGGGACGTGACGCTAGCCCAAGCATGGCAGGAATCTACTTCGGCCACGGGGGAGGAGCTTTACTGCAAGGCCGTTGATCAACTCGTTCAGCTTCATCTCCAGGCTTCACATCCTTCCACTGTCCCCTGTGTGGCGTTTACGCGGTC
>JBGSSO010000158.1:0-4175 GCA_041737015.1 Nitrospirales bacterium | reverse complement strand
GCCCTTGATCTCTAAACCCCTTAACGCATTCAAAGACGTGTCACTAAGACAACCGGTATACCCTGCTGGTCAAAATCAAACCTATGCAGGCCGGATGCGGAATATGGACCAAGCTAGATCCACCAGGGATTTAGGTTTGGATAGGAAAAGATTGGCGAATTAAGTTGGCCAGTTCGGCGGGTTCTAATTTTCCCTCTTTGGTAAGCACAAGCGTTCCATTAGAAAAGAAATGGGTGGTGGGATACGTTTCAAATTGATGCCGCTTTTTAATGGCACGGCATCGTCCCGGAACATGCATTTTGGCCTTTCCAAATCGCACATTCGAATACTGTTGGGCAATGTCTGCAAGGACAGGGTCATACGCTTTACAAGGCTCACAGGTCGCAATGCCATAGGCCACAACCGCAGCCGAAGCCTCCGTAAACCCTTCATAATTGTCATCGTTCACATCTTCAACGATACCGGACATCACAGCCTCGCTGCCAAAGATTACAGACTGAAGGGGTAGGCGCAAGAACCTACCCCTTCGGTCAGACTATTCTCTCGATTAATTCAACTTCTTCAATGCTTCCAAAATTTCTTTGTCGTCACGAGCGGTTTTGATATCTTGAACCTTCGCATAGGCCACTTTTCCATTTTTATCCACAATCACGGTAGCCCGCTTTGAGCAATTCAACGGCTCAAAATATAATCCATAGGCCTTAGACACCGTCCGATGCATATCGGCGAGTAATTGATGCTTAAGATCTAAGGAATCCGCCCAAGCTTTGTGGGAAAAAAAGCTATCACAGCTTACGCCAAAAATTTCGGCATTGACTGATCCAAAGTTGGGGAAATCATCGGTTAAACATTTATTTTCTCCGGTACAGACAGGGCTCCAATCTAGAGGATAAAACGCCAGAACCACGTTCTTCTTTCCACGATAGTCGCTGAGTTTAATATCCTTTTGGTCTTGGTCTTTTAATGTAAAATCTGGGGCCATATCTCCGACTTTCACTTCTGCGGCAACATCTGTAGACATAATTTCTCTCCTTACGTTGTAATGGAAAAGCTAAAAATTCACTTGACCTTTTGTGGTAACATGGGGTGAAAAAGTTTGTCAATCTGGCAGAAGACCTACAGAATTGTCCATTTAGTCCCAACAAAATTCCACTCCAGGTACAGTTTACTGAGTAAGAGGGCAGTAAGAGTTCAGATCTGCTATCTTCCTTCACACCTATTTTCAATACCTCTAATCCCAACATCGTTTGCATATGCCATGGCGGCATACATGCCGTCCACTCGGAAACAGATATGGATCTTGTGTTTTAGCCTATCTCGGGGTATCGTAAATAAAAGGCCAGTGAAATCTTCTTCCTCTTTGATACCATCCAAAATCTTCCCAGTTTCTAGGCCGTTTTTGGTTAACTATTCTCTATGAGTAAATTTCAGACGTTTCTTCCCCGGCTGCGCGGCTGGTCCTGGCTTCGAATTACGATGGTCACCATATTCCTTGCCTTGTGTGTCGGGGTAGGAGGTGTTGCGGGAATTCTCTGGATTGCAACCCGGGACCTTCCCACATTCGACTCCTTTCAAGACTACCATCCGAGTTTAGTGTCAAGAGTCTATGCAGATAACGGTGAACTCATTGGGCAATTTTTCATCGAACGTCGTCTGTATACGCCTATAGACAAAATTCCAAAAGCCTTCACGCAAGCAGTCATTGCAACAGAAGATACCCGCTTTTTTGATCACCCTGGGCTAGACATTGTCGGCATCGGCCGGGCAGCTTGGACCAATCTAAAAAAAGGTGGTCGTTTTCAAGGGGCTAGCACCATTACCCAACAGTTAGCCAGAGCTCTTTTTCTCTCTCCCGAACGAACGTATCAGCGAAAAATCAAAGAGCTCATTCTCGCAGTAAAAATGGAATGGGTGTTGACCAAAGAGCAAATTCTAGAAATGTACTTAAACCAAATTTATTTTGGCCACGGTGCCTATGGTGTGGCAGCCGCCGCCTTAACCTATTTTGATAAAAACGTCTCGGATCTGAGTCTTCCTGAATCAGCATTTTTGGCTGGTCTCCCTAAAGCCCCAAACACCTATTCTCCCTATCGGAATCCAGATCTGGCCAAATCGCGGAAAGAATTAGTCTTAAGGCGTATGGTTGAGGCCGGGTATATCACAAACGAGGACGCGGAAGCCGCCATGGGCACAACCTTATCCTACCGCCATCAGTCCATAGAACCGATCGCGGCCTATTTCCTGGAAGAGGTCCGTCAGCACCTGGTTGATCGGTACGGAGAAACCCTCGTGTATAAGGGTGGGCTACGTATCTACACCACTTTAAACATTGCCATGCAAAAAAGTGCGGAAGAAGCGGTTCGTACCGGGCTCCGTCAATTAGATAAACGTCAAGGCTGGCGCGGACCGATTGAACATATTGCCTTCACCAAAGATTTCACACCTCCCGATACATTTCCGGAGCTACAGAGTCCAAAGGCAGCCCTTGTCCATGGCCTCTACCGAGCGCTCGTTACCAACGTAACCAAACAATCTGCTCAAATCTTGATTGGAAATACCTATAAAGGCTCCATCCTTTTCGAGGATATGCGATGGGCCCAGCGGCGATTGGAGAAAACCGGGGATGTGGGAACAGCGGTCGTCCATGATAAAGCCACTCCCCTCCAACTCTTGAAGGTCGGAGACATCATTGAAGTCGCCCCGAAAAAAGGCACTGTCGAATCAGGCGAATTTGTCTTAGAGCAAACTCCAATCGTGGAAGGCGCCCTCATCGCCATGGATCCGAGGACAGGTGCCGTGCAATCAATGGTGGGAGGGTATGACTTTACTCGAAGTCAGTTTAATCGTGCAGTAATTGCCCGTCGACAACCCGGTTCTGCCTTCAAGCCACTCATTTATGCTTCGGCGCTTCAACAAGGCCTGACACCGGCAACCCTGATTCTCGATGCCCCCGTGGTGTATGAAGACGAGGATTTAGACCGGGTATGGAAACCAGAAAATTATGAAAAACGCTTTTTTGGAACCATTACCCTTCGTGAAGCGCTTCGCCATTCCCGCAACGCTGCAACCGTCAGGTTGCTTGAACAAATCGGAGTTCCCGAGGTCGTCAACATTGCCAGCAATCTGGGAATTCGAAGTCCGCTCAGCCAAGACCTCTCTTTAGCCTTGGGATCTTCCAGCGTGACCCTCCAAGAAATCACCTCCGCGTATGGCGTCTTCGCGAATCAGGGTTTGTGGCTTGAGCCTTACCTGATTACACATGCCAAGAACCTCAACGGGGAGATCTTAGAACAACACCAGTTCGAACCTCGACAAGCCATGACCAAGGAAAACGCCTACTTGATCACCAATATGCTCATGGATGTGATTCAAAGCGGAACCGGAAGACTCGCGAAATCTATTGGCCGGCCATTGGCAGGGAAGACTGGAACCACAAATAGTTATAACGATGCGTGGTTTGTCGGGTATGCGCCGAATTTGTCGACAGGAGTATGGGTGGGATTTGATGGGGTTCGAACACTCGGCAGATTGGAATCCGGAGCACATGCGGCCCTTCCAATTTGGACCGAGTTTGTGGATCAAGCGCTTCTACACTCACCAGTTATGACCTTTCCTATCCCTAATGACATTCAATTCGCACAGATCGACACCACTACGGGTGATTTGCCATCCAAGACCAGTCGAAACATCAGTACGGAAGTTTTTCGTAAAGGAACGGAACCAGGAAAAGCGGCCCCTCAGAATGCGAACCCTATGGATTTTTTTGAGTTCGACCGGTTGAACTCTGAGTCATCCAACCAGCTTTCCCCATTTTGAGAGAACTCTTCGGCAGGCCGAATACCACGTAATTTGCGATCTCAGGACTGGACATCCTGATACTCTTCATACCAGGCCATTTGAATGGCCTCCAGCTTTTTTTCATTGGACGTTTTGGGATCGTCCTTAAATTCAGGAAGGGCAATCACCCACGCATGTAAATCCGTAAACCTGACCGTTAACGGATCAAGGTCTGGATGCTCTTCCTGCAACCGGATTGCAAGATCTTCGACATCACCCCACATGAATTCCTGAACCATACGTTCTTCCCCTAGTGTTAATGAAATCCTCTCATGCCGGAAGTCCCGCGCACGCATCGCAAGGGATTATGTAATGACATCGGATAGTTTTTTACTTTC
>JBGSSO010000118.1:0-10082 GCA_041737015.1 Nitrospirales bacterium | reverse complement strand
TGACCTGTTTTTTTGATAATGAGACAAAAATGAGATACAAGGTGAGTCGTTCTCAGAAGGAGGGAACGACATGGACAAGAGAAACCGGCGGGTGTTCACCCCGGAACAGAAGTTTGCGATGTTGCAGGACATCGAGACGTTTCCGACGGTGAAGGAGGGGTTAGAGAAACATCAGCTCTGTCATTCGGTGTATCAGAAGTGGAAACGGCAATTGGCGGTGGGCGTCCGGGCCTCCCTGCGAAACAGCAAGCCGCTGAAGGCCCCAGATCTCCGGCGGCTGGAGGCCGAGAACAAGAAGCTCAAGGACGTGGTGCTCACGCAGTCCCTGATCATCAGTGAGTTAAAAAAAGAGATGAACTGGGACTGAAGGCGGGAGGACGACTCATGCACGCACAGCAAATGGCCATCCTGCAGACCGTGGAGGAGGCCCGGCGGAACGGTCGCGGGGTGGGGGCGATGTTGGCGACCTTAGGGATCAAGCGAGCCACGTATTACCGATGGAAGAAGGGGCTAGGGCGAGGAGCCGGCGCCCCTCGACGGCCGTTGGCCTTACTGCCGGACGAGCAGCGACGGATCGATGAGGTGAAAGCGGCTCATCCCGACTATCGGCATCGGCGGATTCAAGGGGTATTACAGGCCGAGGGGTGCTATGTCTCCGCCTCTGCGGTGTATGGGCACCTGAAACAGCGGGACCAGATCGAGCCGTATGCCCGGCGAGAGGCGCCCTGGAAGCAGCCGCGCTATGAGATCCGGCAACGGAATCTCTTGTGGGGCGGCGATTGGACGAGGCTCAGCATTGGGTATGTGCGGTGGTATCTGCTCACCATCATTGATTGGTTCTCACGCTATCTCATCGCGTTTGACCTGGTGCCCACCGTCAACGCCTCGCATGTGCAGACCCTCTATCGGCAAGGGTTGAAGACACAAAGGATCCCATTCAATGCCGAACAGAAACCGGAGCTTCGGGTGGATCGGGGGTCGCCGAATACCTCGAGGGTGACGCAAGCCTTCTTTCAGGATCTCGACGCGGAGCTCTCTTTTGCCCGTGTTCGGCGTCCCACAGACAATGCCATCACAGAACGATTTTACGGTAGTCTGAAACAAGAAGAAGTGTATGTGGTAGGCAATTACCCGGATGCACGCTCCGCCCGCGAAGAGATTGGGCGGTATATCGAGGAATACAACACGCGTCGCCCGCATCAAGCGTTGATGAACTTTACGCCCGCGCATGTGCATCAGATCAACAACAAAACGGTGCTGGTCCAGGAAAGACAGGCCCTCAAGCAGGCCGCGCGGGACAGACGACGAGCCTACTGGCTCCAGGCCTCCCTACTCCTCCACGAAGGTGAAACCGGGGAAGGCGTGGGTATGGACAGGGAGGAGATCGTTGAATGTCGGGCAAATATGCAAGGCATGTTGAAGCGAGGACAGAGTCAAAACATCACCATTCAACACGAGGGAGAAAACTCCCCCTATAATGACTCACAAAATACTCTCATTTTGTCTCATTAAGAAAAAACTAGACATCCAGAATCCCCCCAATCATTTTCGTGTTCCGAAACGGAGTTCTTCGCGCCACCTCTTCGGCTCGAATATCAATTTGCCGAAAACCGAGTTGTTTAAGAAACGGAATCGACGTCCCAAAGTAGACGGTGGCAATGCCAGTCCACTCGATCGCACTCTGACACATCGGACAGGGTTCAGCGGTTGTATATAAATCAAGTGCGATCCAATCCACCGGTGCATGCTTGGCCGCACAACGATTGATGACATCGATTTCGCCGTGGAGGGTAGGGTTGCGAGAGGAACGGTTGTACCCTTTCGCGAGGACTTCTCCGGTTGCCTGTCGAACGATGACGGCGCCGAAGGGATACCGGGGGATCTTCTGCGCCATGACAATGGCCAGGCGCATGTAATCATCGGGACTTAAGTTCATTTCTTTTTACACGCTTACCAGAATTTCCTACATCAGTTGCCCAGGATAATGAAGAAGTTCAATCAAATGAGCGTCCATGTGGAGGTCTACCCGTCTCTGGATATACCTTACCCCTTCAGGCATAAACCCCTCATGAGGAAAATTTCCCCAATCGAACATGACAGGGACGGATAAAATAGCGAGATCACGCAGGTTGGTAATGCAGCACGAGGAGTTGGCTGGAATTCAGGGGTAGCGTCGCGTAGGTTCGGCCGTCATTATCCACAAATTCCACTTCAAACATATCTGGTCCAAGGGATTCCACCACGGTCCCCACTTGTCCTCGCAGCATGCTGCTCTCAGGAATATCCTTAGTCAAGGCGACCACATCCAGGACACGAATATCTTGAATCATGAGGTATGCTCCTTTCTATAGAATATAGCATGAGGCGAATCGTGGAAAGTCCTCTTCACGGCATACGATCCACGAGCTCCGCAGCTCATCCCTCGTTCCGGAGGACATTGCAGGAATTCCAGAGCTTTTGAACGAGAGCAGAAGGACTCATCGCAAGATGGCTCCAAACGTGTTCATGATATATAATACCTATTAAAAAGAAGACCCGATGAGCAAAAAACCTCTCATAGAAACGAACCCCTATCTCAAGGCGACGAAGAAATACCGGCAGGCCTTAATTGCCAATGTCTCAAGCTCGACGGCCATTGAAACCGGGGTGCCGGCTGAAGAGATTGCCCGTATCTTAACCCAAACAGGAAAAGCTGAGTCGGTTAAGAAGCCGAAAGACTCTCGGAAATAATTTCCGCAAAAAGCTGCTCCATGGGGGCATAGACTTTATCCATGCCAGCCTGGATCGCACCAAAGTACGCCCCTTTCTTTTCCCCTGTCAGCAGATGGAAGTGTAACAGTGGGAGCCCCGCCTGCAGGGCCATCAGGGTGGAGATTAAACGCCCAAGTCGCCCGTTCCCATCTCGAAACGGATGAATCAGCACCAGCTCGACATGCGTTTCGGCCAACGCTCGAAGGATTTCTTGGCGTGTTGGGAAACGGCATGGCGTCAAACGGGCCAACACATCCCGTTCAAATTGCTGCATCAGGGAGGGGATATGGGCAGCGGCCGCAAAGAGAAAATCACCCTTGCTGACATTCACCTGTCGATAGTTCCCCGCCCAGGCATAAATATCACCAAGCCAGATTCGGTGACAGTCGCAGAGGTCAGAGGCCGTGAACTGATGATTCTCGTTGAACCTTCTGACCAGGATATCCACGGCCTTTCCAAGAGCACTGGTTTCGGTATTATCCATAATCTGCTTGGAAGTGATGCCAAGCCGATTCCGCAGCACCTGGTTATGTGATCCAGGTTCAAATTGCGCCTCCGGCAAACCGGATGTATCGTATCGGTCACCGGGTGTCACCGAACAGCCTCCCAAACGAGCGACTTCGTCTGCTCATCGGCCATCATGAGAAACAGCAAAGACGTCAACAACACTGAGCCTGTCTTAATTCCTGCCGAGTCACTTGTCCTGAGCCATGCAAAAGGATTTTTACCGAGCACGGTCGACGGATAGTCACAAGAGCGCATCCCGTCGGCGGGGAGGACGTGACCGTCGTTCCATCGTGGGCGAACGAGAGCAGAATGGCTCATGATGTGGTGGTAGGAAGGAAACCCATTGCGAAATTGAATCAGCGCGGCATCAAGATGGAACAGAAATCCTTCATTGAATCAAATCCGTACCGGTAAAGGGGGGAAGACGTACGCCCATCATAGCGTACGAATACAGAGAAAAAAACTATTTAAGAAGCGATGGTTCGAGGCAAGAATAACCTCCCTTCCACTCCGGTCCATCCCGCCAGTCCCCATCGGGCTCCCATGTTGTGTAACACGGAGCCGTCACCCTTCCCACCAGATTGGCATTTTGAGCCGCAGGCAAAGAATCTATGCCCAGCCCGAGAACCAACGAATCCACATTCAGGTCGGCCAACCGGGTGGCCCTACCAATCAAGGTTCGGGCAGTTGATCCGACGCCTGCCGGCTGGCCCCCAGGAAGGGACGCTCTTCGCATTTAGCGGCCCTTGTCTGAGCCTTGCGAGTTAGGCCGCTCTTCAAAGGTTAGCGTCCCTTCTCTTCAATAAAGCCAGACGGGGCGTCAATGGTTTTGGCTACTTTTGCCGAAACAAAAGTGGCTCGTCGCACGGGGGCGAAACCCCGTTCTGCCCTGGAAAAGGAAAAGTGCACCAATCAAGCGTTCGGCTGCCGGGCCGAAACCCGGCGTTTGTTATTCCTCAAGTTAATGATTGAGAAACGTATTACTTAAAGGCACTGCGCTGTGCCGCCTCAAACAACGCATTACACTCCTCCTCCAGAATCCCCCCAATAACTCTCGTATTTCGAAACGGAGTCCGTCGCGCCACCTCATCAGCCCGAATATCGATTTGCCGCCACCCGTGTTGTTGGAGAAACGGAATCGACGTCCCAAAGTACACGGTGGCAATGCCCGCCCACTCGATCGCACTCTGACACATGGGACACGGTTCAGCGGTCGTATAAAATCCAGTGCGGTCCAATCGATTGGTGCATGCTTGGCCGCACAACGATTGATCACATCGATTTCGCCGTGGAGGGTAGGGTTGCGAGAAGAACGGTTGTACCCTTTTGCGAGAACCTCTCCGGTTGACCCGCGAACAATCACGGCACCGAATGGATATTGGGGGACCTTTTGCGCCATGGCGATGGCCAGGCGCATGTAATCATCGGGGGTTATGTTCTGATGGGTTTTGCGCATCCTTGAAGAAAGGACCTCTGTTTCATTCTTCTTTTCCTGAGTTCCATCTCCACCTTTGTCCGTTAGTGGGCAGTTATTTGTTCAACAAAAGACTTGGCCTCTTCTCGATGGAAGAGTCATGAGTTTTCGTAAAACGAGGGAGTGGAGTTGCGTACTTGCGAGATAGGCCCAATGGAAAAGAATTCATTCTTCGGCATGGAGGCTAGACTTTAGGCTATAACTTTTCTTATTTCGTTTGGCTAACCCAGCCAAAACGAAGATCCGTCCAACTGTATGAACATGGCAAGGATGGTCTTTTGCCTGAAGGGGGTAGTTTATTCTAAAAAATTTGCCATCGTAATTTTTAGGTGAACTGAGCGCACCATAGCATCTTTGCAGCATATCCAGTGGGATATTAATGGAGTTTTTCTTTCCAATCTGGACTTTAAATCCAGTTTCATTTTTGTACCCATAGCGTCCGCTCGATATGTCATCTCGAACTTCAAGGACGATACGGTAAGTCGTGTTGGGAGAATTGAGGTCAGTGCCTTGAGAAATTTTTTCGAGAATCCTTTGTTGAGCACGAATCCACGTCATTAGATTTTTCTCGCAGCCTTTTCTACACTTAAATCATTCCCAATGAGGCAGAATTGTTCGAGGGCGGTTTCGAGGTCATCGACGATTTTTAATGACAACAGCATGTTTCCTTGAAAAGCTCTCAGTTTATTTTCGGAGTCCAAATATTCTGTTTTCCTCGTTCCCAATCAAGTATCCATCCTCTAACGCTTCCAGGTTTGGTGGTGGACTTTTTATGGATGAAGACCTGAATATGCGAAAGAGTTTTACCTGCAATTCACATATGAAAAGCTAGTTCCTTGGTTTTATCTCCATGTGCCATTACACACCTCCAAAATTTAGCTATGGTTGGTCAGGCGGCCCACTCCGGACACAGCGCCTCGGCCTGCTCTCCCCTATAAAGAGTCGGCATGCCGGAACCCATGCTGGAGACCGTCCCGTCTTCGAGGGACATGGTTGCTCGTTGGGTGAGCTGCTCTTCTCTCAAAAGTCCATACTCATGCCTGACCACGAATCCTGGCGAAGCCATTCAGCGCATTGCCCGCAGCAGTTCCTTCAAACTTAGAACCCGGGGATCGGGAGATCGTCGGTGCAGGGTGTTCACTTGGCGGTAAGACCGCTGCGACTCAAAAGCCTTAATATGCTTCGTCACTTCCGTCTCGTCCCATTTCCGTCCGGCGTAGGCGGCATCCGGTTCCACCGCAAAGACGGCGTACACTTCCCCAGTAGCGGCCCCAGGGTAACCCTTATCTGTAAGGTCCTTGGCCGTAAACACTTTGTACCCAGGCTTCGTGAGTCGGAACAAACCTTCGGCCACTTCGCCACGATGCGAGCGCAGGAGAACGTGGCGGGCTGACGCCATCTCAGGCGGGATATGCCATGTTCCCGGCCGGTCACCCAGCCGTACGTTCGCGATGCCCTTCTCCAGCGTCCATGCAAGCTGCTCCGGTGAGTTATACCAAGCCACCACTACGTGATGCTCGGCCGGTGGCAGCGCGCGCATCGTGTTGCTCAGCTCATCCCTCTCCGCCAGAACCAGCGAACCATACTGAACCGGCGTTTCCTTCACGACATAGGACTCTGCCACGTGATAGCTCACGCGCTCTTGTGCCGTCGTGCGGTTACCCAGGTGCGCTAGCACTTCATCCAGAAACTTCTCCAGCGGCTCCAATCCCTGCGCCGCCCCGTTCTCGTCAGGCGCAACTCCAAACGCGCCCAGCCCAGGCAGAATTTCGTGAAATCCTTTGAGCTTCACCGCCGCATTCGCCCGCCCCGGATACAGCACATAGGCACCTTGCGACCGTTTGATGGCGTCCCGATAGGCATGCATCTTCAGCAAGTCCTGCCGCTTGTAGTTACCCTCCACTTCGTCATCGTCGTCGTCCGGCCCTTCCGCACCGAACAAGCCCTCGATGTTCTCCACGCGATACTTCGCGTCGAAATGCAGGTGCACCAGTAACTCCTGCCGCTCAGCCTCTGCCTCGCTCAAATCCTCCGGCCAGAAAGTTAGCGTGTAATCGGGATGCAAACGTTGCGTCCAGCTTCCGCCTGCATGCCTCTCCTGTGTTACTTCAAAGCGCCGGTTGTAGGCGAAGCGCGCGTTCAATCGGCGACTCTGGCCGGCAAACGTGCCGATAAACGGCCCCAGCTCCATCCGCTTCCGCAGCCGTAGATTCGGCGAGCCATCCTCCAACCCTTCAATCAACTCCTCCACCGCCGGGCGATTTCCACCCCGGCACTTCTGGCAGAACCAGCCCAGCAATTCAAAGAACAGCCAATACTCGTAGAGACTCGCCACGTCGCGCTGGCCCGCATGGAACAACTCCTCGCCGCCTTCCCAGGAAAGCTCTGCCGCCGTGCGAAACCGCAACCACCAGCGCAGCACCTCGCGATATCCCGCCTTGCGCTGCAACACCGGACTGCCCAGCGGCGCGAAACGCATCTCTCCCACTTCACGAAACAAGCTGCGCCAGCCAATCCTCCACCGTTGCCGCCAACCGTCGCGACAACGCTGCCGATGCGCCCCAACCCGCACACGACTCGAACACGCCCTGCACGTGCGTGAGGAAAGCCCGGAACTCGCCCAACGAGAACTTCACAAACCGGTTCTCCAGCGTGTCCAAGTCCCGCGATTTGCGTGGCACCAGCACCCGCTCGGCGACCGATTCCAAGCCCAGTTGCGTGCGAAAGGGATGCGAAGCCGGAACCTCTCGGCGTGGATTGCCCGTCACCAGTTGCCGCACAGCCGACGGCGTCCAGCGAATCGGCTGATCGGTGGGAACGGAATCGTTCACCGTGGACAGCCGCTCATGGGGAAAACTCAGGATGCGTTGCAGCGCAGCGGAGAAATCGGCGCTGTCCAGCGTCTCGCGCAGTAACTCCAGTTGGATTTGCAGCCAACCCGCATCCGTTCGATCTTCAAACGTCGAGCGGAAACCCGCCTTGGTCGATGAGCGTGCGTCCGCCACCAGTGACGCGATTTCATCCGACAGCCGCCGCAACATTCCACGGTATTCTGTCCTATAATCCAGCTTGAGCGAACGCACGTCTAGTAACGCCGACGCCACCGCAGACTTCGCGTCGTCAACCTCTCCCTCGACCAGTTCCATCAGGAGCGTGCCGCAAAAGGATAGTGTCTCGATCATGCCCGCATCGGGCTTTCCGCCGCCATTGCCAAGACTGCGGCGACGGCTGGAACGACTGCAACGCAGCCGCAAGTCCTCGCCATTGGCCTGGACCACCTCATATTCATACCGCTCGGACTCACGCAATTGAACGGTCGTCTCCCCATGCTCACGTGCGTCTTCCTCGTCCGTCTCCGCCAGGGGTGCCGTGGATGCGCTCTCCGCATCCTTCATAGGCACCAGGGTGACATGCGCCACCACTGCGCCAGAGGGCGAGCGAAACGGAACGCTGGTGTCAGGAATAACGCGCATGTGACCTCATGCCTCGGCGAAGGAGGCGAATCCGTTTTCAATCAACAGCCGCCACATCCGGCCAATCTTCTCCGCGCTCAGCGGATAAGGCGCACCAGCCGGAATGACGACCGACGGCTCCGCCTTCTTGTCGGTCGAGCGCGCCGCCTCTTCCGCCGCCTTGAGTGCGTCCACGCCACGGCCGACCGCATCGTTCACGCAGAGGAACCACAGCTTCTTGAGGACCGGCCCCAGTTTGGCCCGGGAGCCATGCAGCTTGGGCAGCAACTTCTGGAAAACCACGCAGTCGAATGCGCCGGGGAACCAAGTGGTATCGCCGTCGGGATGATAGCCGAGCAGTTTGTAGAAGTGAATGAAACGCGCCGTCTCGTAGGCTGTGCGATAGCCAAACTCCGCCCCGTGGCCTTGCAGCGTTTTGAAGAGCAGCAGCATTTCGGCATCGTATGCCGGTTTCACGTCAGCGGGAACGGCCACCGGATTTTTTGCCGCTTCAACGAACGCCTTACCAAACGACGCGCCCTTGCCATCGAGCTTCGACAAGTCCGGCTTCACCGGATTGCCGAGAAAGCCTTCCAACTCGCCAGCGTCCATGCGGAACTCGATGACGTTCGCCCGGTCCAGTACTTTCGGCGAAAACATGTAGGTCGTCTCGTCCACGTTTACCGTGCCGACGATAAAAAGGTTTTTCGGAAGCTCGACTTCAGCGGGGATGGTTGTGCCGTTGGATTTCCTCTCTGTGTCTCGATGAAGGTGGATCTTCTCATCTGACTCAATGGCCGAGAGGATGTCCGCAAAGTAACGCTCCACATGCGACAGATTCATCTCATCAAGAATGAGGAAGTGGGGAATGGCCTGATTGGCCTTTGCGTGAAGAATTACGTCGAGCGAAGGCTTGCTGATGTAAGACGTTTTCTCGAGTCCGTTGGGATAGCCAAGGACATTCTCGCTTCCTGTCCAATCTGCGCCAACCGCGACAACCCGGTAGCCGTTAGCGGACGAAGGCAGCCAACGAGCAAGTGCCTGAGCGAGCTTGGTCTTTCCGGAACCAGCAAGTCCCGTCAGTAATATCAAGTTTTTGCTGACCAGTGATGAGAGCATCCGAATAACCAGCGCGTGCGACACGACTACGCCTGCGCCATGCAAAGCTTCTTCAAACGCATCTACAATTTTCGCATCCAAAGGCGCGAGAGTGGCTGGTTTGGTGTGACTATCGAGAGGGGATACACTGCCTAAGTCTACCCCAGGCAAAAGAGCATCCCCAGCCTTCTGCCGGTAAATCTCGTCCCAGAGCTGAACTAGCTCGACAGGTGCTTCGGTGAGGTAGGAACCTTGATTGAGATTAAATTCCCTATTGAAAAACAAACCGCGATGCTGCTCGAGTATGTTCGATATACGGCTTCGATAGTTGTTGCTCTCCAAGAAATCGGACCGATCAATCGGCGGGGTTAATTGGCGGTATTCGCGTAGAGGAATTCGGTAGCTGGCACGACCAGACCATTCCGACCCCTCAACGCCGGTGAATGTTTCATCAGCATTGCTCGCGGCGACCGAGACACCTTGGAGTTCCTTGTTATCTACAAAGTGGAAAATAATGTCACCCTCTCGGACTTCACGCATCAGGCTATAGATGTCTCGATTGCCTTTAGCACGCTGGGGAGACCAAAGCGCTTTCCCGAGAGCATGCGGTCCTTCCTTCCGGTCGGGACGATCTACTACGAGCGTTTTCTCGACCCAGTAGCGGCAAGTCCCCAAAGGCGTCTCTTCTCCTTCTAACTGCTTCGATTCCTTCCAGCGCTCAAGCAACGGAGGGTCATAAAAATCCAGGACCTGTCCCGGGTATTCACTTTCGAGACGATGACGGAGGTCCGAGAGCGCAT
>JBGSSO010000048.1:0-5513 GCA_041737015.1 Nitrospirales bacterium | reverse complement strand
GCGCCTCTGATGCTGGCCACATTAGCCTTCTTTCTGATGGGGTTCTTTGCCGCACGGAAAAGAGGGTGGCATGGCACGTTGAATCCCGAGCCAACCGGATTCGCCCGTGACCTGCTCTGGTTTAATTGGGCGTTTTGCCTGGGAGTGATTGCCGTGTTTGTTCCCCAAGAGTGGGGGTGGGTGAGGCCTGTCATTGCGGGGGCACTGGTTACCTTGTATGTGGTGTATCTATATCAAACTATTCGATCTTCCGCCAATTTGGTGGATGATGGCCATGGGACGGCGGCGGATCATCCGCTTTTTATGACCAAAGTGGGGCTTCCCGATAATTTATTTGCGATCTTGTTTCAAGTGGGATGCGGCCTGGGCCTCATTGTGTTGGGGGCGAAAGGCTTTGTGTATGGCATTGAACAGCTCGCTCCCCGGTGGGGAATTTCGGCCTTAACGCTGTCTCTCCTCATTATTCCGATTGCAACCGAATTGCCGGAAAAAGTGAACAGCATTATTTGGATCCGGCGCGATCGGGATACCTTGGCTGTCGGGAATATCACCGGGGCCATGGTCTTTCAAGGGAGTTTATTGCCGGCCTTGGGAATTTTGCTGACAGCCTGGGTGCCGCAACATGAAATTCTCATGGGAATGGCGATGACGTTGGTGGCGGCCTCCTATTTGACCTGGGTGGTGCGTCGGGGCACGTTGAAGCCCATTCACCTGGTTGTCAACGGTCTGTGTTACGTGGTGTTTGTGGTTTCGGTGCTCTTTTGGTAGGGCCCGGGCTTTGGGTCATTCAAGAGCCATGAACCGTAAAAAAAGAGAGTAACGATGTCCCTTCCGACAGTTGTTGTCACGCGACGTCTCCCACAACAGGCCTTGGATGTGTTACGGGCACAAGCCGATCTTGTGTGCTGGGAGCAGGATTGCCCCGTTGATCGGCAATGGTTATTGGATCATCTTCCCGAGACGGAGGGCCTGTATTGCCTGTTGACGGACCGAATTGATGGAGAGGTGCTTCAGGCCGGGAAACGGCTTCGGGTGATTAGCACCATGGCCGTGGGATATGATCATATCGATGTTGGAGCCTGTACAGCCCGTGGCATTCCGGTTGGGCATACGCCGGGTATTTTAACTGAAACAACTGCGGATCTGGCTTTTTCGTTGCTCCTTTCAGCAGCCAGACGAATTGTCGAAGGGGTTGAATATGTGCGACAGGGACAGTGGACAACCTGGAGCCCTGATCTCTTGCTGGGACAGGATGTGTATGGGGCGACATTAGGTATTGTGGGATTTGGCAGGATCGGGCAGGCCATGGCCAGGCGCGCACAAGGATTCCAGATGAAGGTATTAGCGGTGCGGTCACCCCATGGTGTGAGTGGATCGTCGCAGTCTTCCGCCTCATCAGGGCCTGACACTCAACCTATTGCTCAACCAAATTTGCACTTGAAGGGTTCTTCTGCAGGAACCAGTCAGGGCGAGTCGGTGAGCGCTTCATGTCACGAGGTTGATTTGCATGACGCCTTAGCCCTGGCGGATTTTGTGAGTCTGCATGTACCCCTGACTCCTTACACGCATCATTTGATCGGGGAAGCTGAGTTTCGAGCCATGAAGCCATCAAGTATTCTGATCAATACAGCTCGTGGAGGCGTGGTTGATCCTGAGGCCCTGTATCACGCCTTAGTACATGGCCACATTGGCGGTGCAGCCTTAGATGTGACTGATCCGGAGCCTATTCCTGCGTCACACCCGCTCCTCACGCTTCCCAACTGTCTGGTCATCCCTCACTTGGGGAGTGCTTCTGTGGCAACAAGGACCAGAATGGCCTGCATGGCCGCTGAGAATATCGTTGCCGGGTTACGTGGAGACGCGTTGCCACACTGTGTCAATCCTGAAGTCTACCGCGTGTCACGCAGTTCCGAGGCCTGGGATGGTATGAATCCCAAGAAAATTGAGAGATGACTGTTTTCGCTGGGAAAGGAGCTCAATGATATGCGAGACATTGCCGGTCAATTTGACTATTGGCCGTTTCGTCAAGAGGAGAGATCATGATCCGCATCACACCATCGGCTGTGGAAAAATTGAAAGTCTTGATCGAAGAGCACCCCGAGGATCCCATTGTCCGTTTAGCCGTTCGGGACCGGGATGACAAATCCCTCGTTTTTTCCATTACTCTTGAAGACGCTGTGACACAGGAGGATTCGGTCTTAGACATTGACGGGCTCATCATCGCCATAGACGGCTCCTGTGCACAACGCCTGGAGGGCGTCACGGTTGATTATGAGGAGGCTGCTGGATTCAGCTTCCATCACCCGGAACCGCCCGGTCCTTATAAATTAAACCTGATCCTACCTGAATGAGTCGGTCAGAATGTTCTGGGACATCGTGAATCCGACAGCCAGAATGCTCTTCATTCATGATTTTTTTAACCTCAACCGGTAACCATACATCCCGCGATTATTCTTATTATGGAAATATTTTTTGCGACATGCCCTCGTGGCTTAGAAGAAGTTCTGAGCCAAGAACTTCGAGAATTAGGCGGGCAGGAGATTCGATCGACTCCTGGCGGCGTCGAATGTCAGGGCTCCTTTCCTCTTTGTTACCGGCTCAATTTAGAAAGTCGAATTGCCAGCCGTATTCTGTGGCGGGTCGGGCAAGGGTGGTACCGGGATGAGGAAGACCTTTATCGCCTTGCATCGAGTCTTCCCTGGCCCGAATATTTTTCCGTGGACTGTCACATCAAAGTTCGCATCATTGCTCAACATTCTCCACTGAAGAGTCTGGAGTTTGCGACGCTGCGAGTGAAAGATGCGATTTGTGATCGATTTGTTCGGGCGACACATTCACGTCCCGAGGTGAGTAAACGACAACCCGATATTCAAATTGTGGTCTTTGTCGATGAAGATCATGTGGTGTGGTATATCGACACCTCCGGAGATCCGCTGTTTAAGCGTGGATGGCGAAAGGTGGCAGGAGAAGCGCCGATACGAGAAAATTTGGCGGCCGGCATCCTCAGGCTTTCAGGTTGGACCGGCGAGCAAGTCTTGCTTGATCCGATGTGTGGCGCCGGCACATTTTTAATTGAGGCGGCGTTGATGGCCAAAGGGATTGCCCCAGGCAGTGGGCGGGAATTTGCCTTTCGGTACCTGCAGAATTTTGATCACACGATCTGGGATCAGGTACGCCAAGAGTCGATCAAACCGATTCTCCCCGGTCCGGGTATTTCTATTATTGGTTATGATGAGGATGCGAATGCCTTGACCATGGCAAGAAAAAATCTTGAAGGCTTGGGGCTTGAGGATATTCAATTAGGTCAGGTGGATGTGTTGGATGTGACGCCTCCTGGACCAAATGGTTTTCTGATTACCAATCCGCCCTATGGAGTGAGAATGGGAGACCGGTCGGAGCTGGAGGAGTGGTATCCGAAGTTTGGAAATCTGTTGAAGCAGCGGTTTGCGGGGTGGGATGTCTATGTGCTCACGGCCGACTCCCGTCTTCCTAAACTGATTCACTTGGCGCCGTCCCGCAAAATCCCTCTGTTCAATGGTCCGTTGGAATCGAGGCTGTATGAATTTCGGATGGTGGCCGGAGGAAACCGGAAATCGGCAAGGCAGGCCAGGCAACAGGCGGTGAACAAACCAGGTCTTAGATGAGAGGTTTTCCTGCCATGTTTAAAAGCGAGACCCAGACATCTTCAATGCATCGCAGCACATAAATCCATTCGTCGCAGGTCTTTGGTCGTTTGAAAAGATGGCAATTGGGAGGGAAAGAAAAATCTTTCGAGGGACATGGAGTCTCTTCCGAAAACAAGGCCACCGGAATGGACTGTAAGCGGCGGTCGCGTTGAAGTCCCTTAATAATCTCTTCTCCCGACACATCGGGGAGATGATTGGAGAGAAAAATCAGGTCGGGTTGTGGGGCATCCATAAAGGGATACTCCTGATTTAACAAGGCCATGGCTTGTTCGCCGTCTTCGGCCTCCAGAATTTCCACGCAGATGATCTGAGCTACTGTCAGTGCTTCTTTGAGGGCTTCTATCTGAGCGGTATCATCCTCGATGGTCAGAATCTTAAACGTGTTTTTGACGGCTCCGCGCATGATCCGATGCTCATCTTCTTAGTTGAAGCAGACTGCCCACACTTCAGCCTGGTGAAGGATTGACGTCTGATAGACGACAGAAAATACGTGTGGTGGCCTGTCTGTTTTTTCGGTTGAATCTTGCTGAGATTAAGAGGAAACCGGCTGGGAAGGATTTTTGATTAAGAAGAATGAGGAGGAGAGTGTCCCTACCTGGAACATATTCTGTTGAACGCAGAATGGATCGACGCCCATTTAAGCTGAAAACGTGGTACACCAAATAGCGTGAATCTCATTCAGTATGAACAAACATGAAACAATCAAGCGAAGAGGGATGCTCCGTTTCCCCTATGGGGTTAGATAAGGACACGCCCGTGGCCTGATCGAAAAGATGCTAGGCAGGGAGGCTCGCAATTAATTGCTGGATCACGGGCATGGCATCAGGGCGAGCGGCGATGATGCCGTTGATGGTGGGATGAGGTTGGTTGCATTGAATGGGTTTCAGGTCCCTGTCCACGACGACCCCTCCCGCCGCTTGAACCAGGAGGAGCGCAGCCGCAATATCCCATTCGTTTTGTGTGCCAATATTGATCACTCCGTCAATCTGTCCGGCAGCCACCAGTGCCAATGAATAAGCAATGGAACCCATAAGAGTGCGGCAATTGGCGGTTTCTTGCCAGGTGCGAATCGTGGAGCGGTCAATGGGTCCCGTGTTCACCAGGAACGACAAGCGGTGTCCGGTGGTCTGGCGGACATGAATGGGGCCACCATTCACGGTCGCCGATTCACCTCGTACGGCACAATAATATTCCCGGGTGGCGGGGTTGAAGATAATCCCGATTGAGGCCTGTCCATGGTCGATGAGCGCAAGGGAGATCGCAAATTGTGGGAGACTCTTAATAAAGGGTTTAGTTCCATCAATGGGATCCAGGATCCACACACGGTTTTTTTTCAATCTGATGGCGTTGTCGGGCGATTCTTCCGAGAGCCAGCCATCATCAGGATAGACGGCGAACAAGGCTTCCTGGACGATACGATTGACTTCCAGATCGGCATTGGTCACTGGCGATCCGTCCGGCTTGATCTGGACGGCTAATCCTTCATATTGGATTCTTTGAAGACGATCACTTGCGAGGCGAAGGGCTTGTCGGATGATGGAGAGTTCTTGGCGATAATCAGTCATGATAAAAATGGATGTGGTGCATAAGCAATGTGGAGTAAATGATCTTTCTTGATATTGTACCCGAGACCATCGGTTAAGTGTGGAGCGTGCTTGAGGTATCGGGCGTACCAGTTCATAGCATGAGAGGCGCGTCTGAGGCTAGATTGTCTGTAGGGGGATGGCGGAATGAAAGGCTCCGGGTTCATGGAATGAGACGTGAGGAGAACTCCTGGAGGGTATAATGCAAACCGTGACCGTGAGACTGAAAATTTCACCAGAACGC
>JBGSSO010000026.1:0-20369 GCA_041737015.1 Nitrospirales bacterium | reverse complement strand
CGGAAGGTGTGAATCCGGCAAAGGTGAAATGGCGAAGGGATAGGCCAGTGCTTCATCTTCATCAAGCAGGGTTGAGACGTCAAGAAGAGCTTCCAGTTCCATGGCCGCCTGTCCCTCGAAGGCCACTTCATCGGGACAAATACCCATGGCCGCCGCTGCCCCATCGAATAGGCGTCCGCAGGAGCTGGTCATGGGACTGTTGATCCCTTTGGCGAGCATCTGATCCAGGATCGCTCTGGGTTTCGGTTCCAGATATTGAAACACCGATGTGTGATGATAGGAGTGGGCCACCCGGTCCCATCCCATTCCCGTTTTCAAATGCGCATACGTGTTTCTCCAGGGCTCTTTGATGGCCTGGATTCCACCCAACATCGGTACAGGTTTGAACGTGCCAATTCTTGTGGTTCGTTCATAATTTCCTAAGAGAAATTCTCCTCCCCACAGAGTGCCGTCATCGCCATAGCCCAAGCCGTCCAAGATGACTCCAAATACCGGTGAGGTCTCGAAGGGAACATCATTGTCAGCCAAACAGGCAGCGAAATGCGCATGGTGATGTTGAACTTCGATCAATGGAAAGTTATTGGATGCTGCATACTCCCTTCCTAGGGCGGAAGAGAGATAGTTCGGGTGCGGGTCAATGACAATGGTTTCGGGTGTATGGGTGAAGACCTCCTGATAATGAGCGAGAGCCTGTTGGTAGTCCTTGTAGGTGCAGGCGTCTTCCAGATCCCCGATATGGTGCGACATGAGAGCTTGTCCATCTTGGAGAAGGCAAAACGTATTTTTCAGTTCCCCTCCCATGGCCAGAAGGGCAGGTGCCTGCTCAAATCCCTTGGGCAACGGGAGCGGGGCAGGCGCATAGCCACGACTTCGGCGCAGCATGCGTGGTTCTCCATTCATCACTCTGACTACCGAGTCGTCGATCCGCCTGGCAATATCGCGATTATGAAGAAGAAAAAAGTCGGCCATGCTGCGCAATTGGTCCATGGCCTCTGCATTATCAATCCATTGAGGTTCGCCGGCCATGTTGCCGCTAGTCAGAACGATCGGATGGGGAATTCGCCGAAGCAGCAGATGATGCAGCGGTGTATTCGGCAGCATGAATCCATATGTGTTCATTCCGGGTGCCACGCTTGGAGCAAGTGAGGAACCGGTGAGACGTGAGAGGATAACGATTGGAGCCGCAGGGCTTTGCAGTAATTCAGATTCCTCGTCGTTCATCGGACAATACTGACGAATCACATTGAGATCTCGAGCCATCAGTGCAAAAGGCTTGCCTTCGCGTCTCTTAAGACGCCGGAGCCGCTCGACAACCTGTTCCTGTGTGGCATCGCAAGCCAGTTGGAATCCACCCAAGCCCTTGATGGCCAGCACATATCCTTCCTGGAGCAGCGTACAGCAGGCATCGACCTCATCCAGTGTGTTAGAGGCGTGAATGGCCATCAGCTTCCCGTTTGCCTGTTCAATCCATGCTTTGGGGCCGCAGGCCGGACACGCAATCGATTGTGCGTGAAACCGGCGATCCGCCGGGTCTTCATATTCCTTGAGGCAGTCGCTGCACATCGGAAAGTATTTCATCGTGGTATGAGGACGGTCGAAGGGAATGTGTTCCTGGATGGTGAGGCGGGGACCACAATGGGTACAGGTGGTAAAGGGATAGCGGAAGCGACGGGAAAAGGGATCGAACGTCTCCTTGAGGCATTCGTGGCAGGTTGCGGCGTCGGGGACAATCCCTGTATGGCCTTCGGCGTCCGTGCTGTCGGCAATCAAAAAGGACTGTTCGCCGACTTCGTGGAGGGGAATGGCACGCATGGAAACGGCTGTGATCCGCGCCAAGGGTGGGGGATGATTGGTCAGGTCGGAGACGAACTGTTCAATGTGGTGTTTGGAGCCGGCCGCCAGAATTTCCATGCCTCCCCTGGTATTCAAGACGCGGCCGCGAAGGTGATAGCGCTGGGCCAGGTTCCAGGCGGTCGGTCGAAATCCCACTCCTTGAACGAGGCCCTCGACATGGATCATGAAGGCTTCTTCTTGAGCTCGTCCAATGGCTTCGGTATCAATCATAGAAGGCGCCTATGGTGTAGGGAGTTGAGTCCGTTCTGGAGCGAGGGGCCAGAACCATTCCCATCATTTGGAAAGTCCTCATGAAGAACGACATGAGATATATAGCATATTCCGATTGGCAAGCAGAATAAAGCCGGTTAGGGAGTCTGGGATTGTTGAGTCGGAACAGGCGTGTGGGCTGACTCAGGAATGAGGGATGTAATCATGGCACAAACCCTATCAACCGATTCGGCGACAGCCTGGCTCAGATTTTCTCCAAAGGTGGTATCGAAGACTTCAACGAGAAAGACGGTGATATCTTGAGGGAACTCATCTTGAAAGATGATCCGGCCGGCATGGACGGCATGATCCCAACGAAAATTATGCGGGTGGAAACTTGGGGGAGGCCGGTTCATCAGTTCAAGGCCGGAGACATGAAAGATGGTTCCCGGTTCAGAGTCGCTGGAGCAGGCATCGATAATGGTCAGCTTGCTGGCTCCATGGGCCTGAAGCAGTACATCCATCCCATTGATGCCTGCCTCAACAATCTGAAGATCGGATTGAGGATGTTTGGAAAAATATGACTGGAGTCGGTGAGCCACCACGACTCCTATCCCGTCATCCTTTCGATAGAGATTCCCGCATCCAATGATCACATGCATCCACGAAGTGTAGGATCATGTTGAGGTACTCGGCAATGGTGTTGTCGATCAGACTGTTCTAGTCGGTGAGGTGAGATAGCACAGAAGAGCACAAACTCATCGTTATGTACCCAGGGCCCGGTCCAGGTTGAAGGCGGCGCTGATGAGGGCGAGATGCGTAAAGGCTTGCGGGAAATTGCCAAGGGCCTCACCGTGATGGCCGGTTTCTTCAGCATAAAGCCCCAGGTGGTTGGCATAACCGAGCATTTGCTCAAACACAAGACGGGCTTCTTCTAAGCGATTGCGGTCCGCTTGCCCTGCGCGGGTCATGGCTTCTACAAGCCAAAACGTACAAAGATTGAACGTGCCTTCCTCTCCATCCAGCCCGTCCTGAATTTCGGATAAATTATACCGGTAGACCAGTCCGTTGGAGACCAGGCCTCCTTGTTCCGGCTTCCGGTTGATGGCATCCAGGGTCTTGAGCATACGGGGGTCGGTCGGGGACACAAAAAACACCAGAGGCATCACTAAATTCGCGGCATCCAACGACGTGCTTCCATATCGCTGGATAAAGGCTTGTCGTTCTGAATCCCATCCCTTGGCCATGATTTCTTCATAGATCTTATCCCGGGTCTTCAGCCACCGTTCGCGGTCGGCCGGGAAGGACCGTTTCTCGGCCAGGCGCAGCCCACGGTCCACGGCCACCCAACACATCAATTTGGAATAGACAAAATGTTGCTGGCCCCCTCGGACTTCCCATATGCCTTCGTCCGTGCGGTGCCAGTTGTCGCACACCCAGTTGATCATGCGCCGAAGATGTTTCCAGAGATCGTAGGAAATGGGTGTGCCGTATTTATTATAGAGATACACGGAATCCATTAATTCCCCGTAAATATCGAGTTGGAGTTGGTGGTAGGCGCCATTCCCCACCCGGACGGGTCGTGAGCCCCGATAGCCCTCGAGATGATCCAATGTTTCCTCGGTGAGTTGGTGGCGTCCAACGATGCCATACATAAGTTGTAAGGACCCGTCAGGATTCAATTCATGACAGCGGGCTTCCAGCCACTGCATGAAAGCGGAAGCTTCTTCCGTAAAACCGATGCGTAATAAGCCATATAAGGTAAATGCGGCGTCCCGGATCCAGGTATAGCGGTAATCCCAATTGCGAACTCCGCCGATCTCTTCAGGAAGACTGCAGGTTGGAGCGGCGACAATCGCCCCGGTTGGCTGGAACGTCAACAATTTAAGAACCAAAGCGGAGCGGTGAACCATTTCCCGCCAGCGACCTGTGTACGTGCATTTGGATAGCCATCGACGCCAATAGTCGACCGTGTGTTTAAATAACTCTTCCGCTTGGGTTTCTGGGCAGGAGGAGGTGGTCTGGGTATGGCCAGATTCGATCTCTTGAAGACAAAAATCGACTTCTTCCCCTTCTTGAAGGGTGAATTCGGTGAAAATCCCGTCGCCGTCCTGCGTCAGTGGAATGGTGGATCCAAGTCGAAGTGTCAGGCGGGAGGATTGAAAGCGAGCTCCATCTTTGGTGATGGTGAGCGTATGGGTATCTCGACCATAGTTGAATGCCGGACGGCATTCGAGACGAAAGGTCATCGATTTTCTGAGGGCTTGCACGCGGCGAATCAATCCGTCCCGGATGCAGTCAGAGGTCCGAAACCCGACCGGCATAAAATCGATCACTCGCCCCACTCCTGCCGGAGTATGAAACCGGGTCACGAGGACATTGGTATCGGGCCAATAATATTGTTTGGATTTGGACCCGTCTGGAACAGGAGCAATCTTAAACCGTCCCCCCTTGGTATCATCCAGGATGGCGCAGAATACACTGGGAGAGTCGAAATGGGGATAGCAGAACCAATCGATGGATCCGTTCATGCCGACCAGGGCGGTCGTCTGCATGTTTCCGATCAGGCCGTAATTTTCGATGGGCTGATAGGGCATTTTGAAAACGAGTCAATCTCTTGATACGAGAGAGTCGGGTCGCTGAACGTCTCTTTTATTTACCTTATCAGAAAATCCAGGGTATGTCCGCAAAAAGTGAGAACGGTAAAACGTCGAGCCTAAATAATCTGCCGCAAATCGGGAAGAGCTTTTGACGGGGTGCTGTTCGGTAAAGTAGTCGACACAGATTGCAGCCTTTGAGCCCGACACCATGATGTTTATTGATTTCACCCGCGTGGCCAGGGATCATCCAATCCAACACCTCCCTGCCTCCATATGAGTACAAGCGGGCGAAATTCTTATTCAGATGGTGTACCATGGGATCCGGTTGCGCATAGGCGCTGAGAAAACCATGCGTATGACACGATCCTATCCCCCAGTCGTGGAAATTTACGGAGCCGAGTACGGCTATGAACGGATACTAAAGGACGATTTTTTCTCCGTAAATGTTCTGTATCGGAATCGGGAAGGCGAACGATATGTCCTCAAGCTGAGCGATTTTCGCTTTGTGCTGGGTTGGCTGTTTCGCCCCCTGACGGGTTGGATATCCAGGCGGGAATATCGCATCTATCAGATGGTTTCTGATCTCCCCGGCATTCCAGCGTTAGGACCGCGATATGGGAAGCGAGGATATTTTCATCGGTTTATTGAGGGGCACACACTTCATGAAATAGAAAGGCGCATCCAGGAACAATGTAACGTGGTGGTGGGAGATCCAGCCATGGCCACGTATGCCACATCGCTGGCTCCTGACTTTTTCGATCAATTAGGGGTCATTGTTCAGGCGGTTCACCGGCGGCGTATTTTCTATGCGGACTTGAATAAACGGGGGAATATCATTTGTTCAACCGAGGGGACGCCCTATCTCATCGATTTTCAAATTTGCCTGCCTGTGCCGGTTCGACAAGGTTGGGTGGGCGCGCTGACTGAGAAGATTTTCCAACGGTTGATTCGGGAGGATCTGTATCATCTGTATAAACACAAACACACGTTTCAACCGCAGATGTTATCCGAGAAGGAACGGCAGTTGGCGCAACGATCGGATTTAAATAGGCGATACCACCGCTTTCTGTGGCGGCCCTACATTGTGCTGAAGCGATTAATCTACCCGCATGGGAGCAATGAAACCATCTGGTATAAGTGGAAAAAGGAAAAAGACCAATCCCCCAGAATGTCCTAGTTCTCTGATCGATGTGAGAGCAAGCTGCCTCCCTCATGCCTCATAATGAAATCCTCTCCATTCGGGAACAATGTCAATATCATTTGCAGCCGTTCTTCTCACGACATCGCAGGTCTGTCATGCCGGGTGTAAATGCAGCATTCTTTTAATGTGCTCCACAATCACTTCGGGAGCCTGAGAAACGTCAATGAAGGGGACATCGTGAGGTTCTTCAAGCACACTGAACTGACTGGCTAAGAGGTCCGCTTTCATAAAATGGGCAGTTCGTGACCGCAGGCGCGGGTGGATCAACGCGTAATTGCCTCGCAAATACACCAATGCGACTTGGGGGTGCCCTTCAGTGATCAACTTTCGGTAGGTCTGTTTTAAAGCGGAACACGTGATCACCGCGCGCTGCGATGTGCTTATCAGATTTTGAACCAGTTGATGGATAGCAGAAAGCCAGGGAATCCGGTCCTCATCACTCAAGGGAAGTCCACCAAGCATTTTGGACACATTGCTCGGAGAATGGAAATCATCGCCTTCGTAAAATGACCAACCGAGATTTCTGGCCAGGAGTTGACCAATGGTGGTTTTTCCTGAACCCGAGACACCCATAAGGATCACGACCCATATGTCCCGGTTCTTTGCCTCTCTCATAGCCAATGGTTAGGAGCCCATTTCCTCCAGAAGTGAGACGAGGTCATCAGCATGCTCTTCCTCGACCGCCAAAATGCCCTCCAACATCCGGCGGGATGTGGAATCGTTGGTGCCTAAATAGTTGATCATTTCCCGATAGCTATCAATGGCAATGCGCTCGGCCACCAGATCTTCCTTAATCATGTCGACCAGGGATGTGCCTTCTACATATTCGGAATGACTGCGCATCAGCATTCCCTCAGGGGAGAGATTCGGTTCGCCGCCAAGTTGGACTATCCGTTCCGCTAATTGGTCCGCATGGCCTTGCTCTTCATTGGCATGTTGAAGAAACTCCGCCGCCACGCTCTGAGCATTAATTCCCGATGCCATATAATAGTGCCGTTTATAACGGAGGACACAGACGATTTCAGTTGCCAGTGCTTCGTTGAGTAGTTTAATCACCGTGTCCCGGTCGGCCGCATACCCAGGCGTCACCGCTCCTTTTTCGATGTGTTCTCTGGCGCGTTTGCGTAAGGTTTTCACGTCTGTGAGAAATGGTTGGTCTTTCATTGCCGCCTCCTAATATTGGTGATTCTTTTTCGTGAATAACTTAACAGCTCATGAACCGTCTCAGCTTGTTTTCATACCAAGCGTGTATGGACGGCCTTCATTCGTGTTAACGAAATTTTCTCAGTCCTGTCTGTCGGTCGACAATGGCCAAAATCTTCATTTCATTCTGCATTTTATCTAAAAAGTGGAAGACCCCCTGGGAAAACGCACAGGGAGAGGAGAGTATCAGGTAAGTTCGTCAGCCAGGGTTCTTCTCCGTGCCATCTTTCGCATTCTTTCTCTCCAATACGATTCAAATCTACTCATACCAACTTCATGCTTTTACCTATCGGGTGAATGTGGCCCCATATGGTCCTTGGCTTCGGCTTGAAAATGGAGGTTGGGAGTTTTATTCCGGTTGATCAGATCCTTGAACTGACCGGCGGGGAGGGTGCGGATACGGGTTGCGAATGCGTGGGAGATACCATGGGCACGATCCCCATGGCCATGACCAGGTTAATATGACGATGAGTAATCTTGTACGATCGGTGCGCGCGACAGTCGGCATTGGTGTGGTGGGGGTGTTCCTACCTGAGGGTCAGAAGTCGTCTGAGGCATTGGCTCAGCAAGGACTGCCGGCATTCGACTGGGGTCTTTTCTTGTCCAAGTCGCAGCGGATAGGAACCTGGCAAGCCAATGTCTAGGCGTATAATCGGCGATTATGAAATCTTATTGAGGTCGGTAAGGCGAAGCCCTCGTTCCTCGTCACCCACGAATTGCCTCTTCGGGAAGCCCCGGAAGCGTATCGGCATTTGGATGCGCGGGAATATGGCTGGATCAAGGTACTGCTCAAGCCTGCGGCATGAGAATAAAAATGGAAGATATCCACAATTTTCCCAGTTGTTCTGATGGATGAGGTGACACGAGATTTTCCGCAAACTCCGGATTGAATATCGTACTGCATTAGCCGACGGCCGGAAGGGTCCATTGTGACTTCATTCGGCCTGTCGGCCATGGATCGACCAAGGACTGTATATTTCAAAACATGTCTTTATACATCCCGAGGCTCTGATTCAGAATATTCTGAGCCACCTTTTTCTCTAAAAATTCCTCCACCACCACCGCTTTATGTTCAAGGGTCTTGTACTCTTCAAAGAAATGGCGCATTTCGGAAATGAAGTGCTGTGGCAATTCCGAAATATCTTTTATGTGACTGACACTAGGATCGCCTGCCGCAACCGCGATGATTTTGTCATCCGCTTCTCCGTTATCAAGCATCCGCATGACCCCGATGACTTTGGCTGGCACGATACACATCGGGACCACATCAATTTGTGAAATAATCAGAATATCCAGGGGGTCTTTGTCTTCACAATATGTTTGTGGAATGAACCCGTAATTGGCGGGGTAATACACCGAAGAATATAACACTCTGTCCAGTATCAGCAGGCCACTCTCTTTGTCTAATTCATATTTGGCTCGCGTGCCTTTGGGAATCTCAATGATGCCATTCACGAACTCGGGGAGCTTGTCTCCGGGGCTGGCATGATGCCAGGGATTAAAATACTTACTCTTGGCTAATTTGGTCATGGTGTTTTTCCTGATATTCAGTGGTTGGTGATCGCGGTGATTTCTATGGGAAAGCGATGTAAATATTGTTCATCAGATTAAGATTCGCTTTCAGTATCCCTGCGCGTGAAATCTGGTTGTCAATTGTTCTGCCGTATAGTGTTCTCCATTATCCACATACAGTTTAATAATGTGTGTTTCCCCTTAAATATGCTGAACCGGGGAGTTTCTCCCGTGAATTTTCCCGGATACCCATTCAAGCCTCTCACATCACTTGGATTCCAACCCCGCTGGTACAGCCTGCAAAGAAAATCTCAACCATTCGCACTGGATAAATCGCCACCCGCTGGAGCCGGTCTTGCTTAGGGGAGGAATGGGCTGGATGGATGGGCTTCGGCCTTAGGACGAAAGCCGTATGGCACAATGACGTTCTTTGTATGAGCGGTCGGTCCTGAAGGATTATCCTGAGGTTTGCGTCGGCTTCGCGGCAAGAATACCGAACCCCCACTCTTCTGTAAAGTCCGGAGCGAACACGGCAAATTCACTGATGACCGCTGAACGTGTTGCGGGGTGACAATCCACGTCCCCTTTCATCTTTTCCATGGGAACCATGATCGATCATCCTCGGGGTTTCTGAAGGGTCCTGTGCTCTGTCGGTTGCCGATCCTTCTTCAGCATCCGGTGTGTCCTACACCCCCAACAGCGAATAAAGCGTGGGGATGGATCAAACGCACTATCCCGTGCGGGAGTGTTCGAAAACCGACAAGTCGTCTCCAGTCAACGTGTACGCTTTGCCAAACCCCATCACAAACTGCCCACTCTTCGTGTGCAGTTGAAACAGGAGAAAGTCCGGCAGCTGCCGTAGGAGGCCGGCCATCTTGCCATGCCGTTCCTGATAGTCGTCCAGCACGGATTCGTAGTCGGGACTATCGGGTGCGATATGTGTGGCTTCACACACGTAATTGACTCTCGGCCTGGCGAATATCTGTGACGTCGACTGTTCATCGGCGATGATCATGATCGCGACAGTCCCGTTGGCCAGCAGGTGACGCGTATGTGCTGCCAGTTGACTGACAAAAATGTAAAATTTGTCAGGAGCCCTGTGCAAGTAGGGCGTATAGCTGCAGTGGGGAATGCCGTCTACCCCGACTGTGGAGAGCTGGAGACTCTGCATACCCTCTATGAGGCTGGCGCAGACCTTAGCCGGCTGCTCATCGTGCATGGGATGTCACTACCTCTGTTTATAGGGTTCCAGGTCGAGAGTCAGGAAGCGAATGATGCCCCGTGCGCCTCTCCCTAATGTCTGGTTCTGTGGCAAATACACATAGGGACGAAAAGATTTCAATTGATTGCCTGCCTCACTTGGCAAGGGTTGAGAACCGTTCTGCCCTGGTTTCCTCGTGTCTCGATAGTACGGGAACGGGCCTATTTGTCAAGGCGCAGCCAGACAGAATGGTCGAAAAAGGACCTGTGCCTTGGCTGTTTCAAGGCGGGAAAGAATGTCGGTTAATGCTTGTTGGAACACGCGCGTTGGAGAGCGGCAGCGGCGTCGGACAGTTCAAGGGCAAGAAGTAGCCGCTGTTCGGGAGTGAGTTTTCGGGCTTCCTCAATCTTGTGTTTCGCGAGCCTATCACCAAGTTGACTGGGACGGCGTGAGTCAATGAATCTTGGATTGGAGGTTTTCAATTTCATGAAAATATCTTACCTGGATACATCCGATCCGTCCCTAGCAGGCTATTGAAAAACTCAAAATTCTTCTGAGAGCTTATCGGGATCCAAAATTTTACCATCTTCCATGAGCGAAGCAGGATGTTCAAAAAGGCCCGTCCAGCAAGGCCGCAGCCGCTTGGACGGGAGGAGCGTACAGAGAAGTACGTGAGGACGGCCAAGGGGCGAGAACGCCGCTGGCGGACTTTTTCAACATCCTGTTAGAGACATCTTTGAACTCTTTTCCGTCCATTTGACAGGATAGACCAATCTCACTAGCTTATCGGCGTGATGCCTCATTTCAAGGGTGATCGGGCAGATGGCTGTCGTCACAGAGTGACCGGAACATAATGTGGGCATCCTGGTACGTCCCATCGGTTTTCCGTACTGCCTGGGGAATGGTGCCGAGTACCCGAAAATCCAGTTGTTCCCACAGACGCCGCGATGGGTGATTTTCCGCAAACACCAGGTTGAAAACCACACTGCGGAAGGCGAGGGCTCGGGCATGGTCTAACATCGTCTCCCCAAGAAGGCGGCCCAAACCCTTTCCGCGCCATCCCGGCGCGACGATGAAACCCGCGTTTGCGACGTGACTTGCCCGGCCCGGCCAATTCGCTTTCACGTAATAGGCTCCGGCCAGTTCCGAGGAATCTGTTCCGGTCGGCACAAAAGCCACCACGGTGCCACAGCCTCCAAACCAATAGGCCTGAAAATCTTCATCGGATGGCATCTGCTCATGCGGAAAGGAAGTCCCTTCATCGACGATCACCTTGTAAAGGTGGCGAAGCGATTCGATATCCTTGGGTTCGGCCAGCGCCAATCGCAAGGCCGAACCATCCTTCAATTGTGTGTCGATGGGAAAATGGATTGGCATCGTTATGGATAGGGTCCCATCATGGCCGCCCCTTTCTTTGATCACGTTCGCAGCAGCAAATGAAATTTTTCAAGGGGAGAGTACGGTCTAAAATTAATGGGGTCTCAGTACCCCCGCCCGGTGCTCCCGCCTTTCATGCTGCCCAACGGAAGGGCATCGTAGCGTGCCTTCAGATCCGGATGTTCACTGAGATACGCCTTCACGGCCGCATCATCGGCGAATACCTCAGGGCTGCGCTGGCGATATTCCTCGATCGTCAAATCATGCTTTGCCAATAACGCACTCAGTTTTGTATTGATATCCGCGCCCATTTCTTTCATGGCCTCCGGCGAGGGACGCTGCCCGTCCCCGTAGCCTGTCCCGCCCTTAAAGTAGTTCGTCATCATCTCGCCGATCTCAATACGGGACTTCACAAACTTCTCTACCTCCGCGGGTTCTGTGGCCAAGCCGGTCCCCACAAAAAGCACAACACTCAAAGAAATTCCGATCATCATGCGTAGCAGATTCATTGCCATGATTTCCTTTCAGAATGGGAAAATAAAAGATTAGTACCGTACAGCCAAATTCAACATAGCATCGCCGTCCAAGGTCTTGTGTGTCAATCGGGGCAGACAGTGTTTGCTGGAGTGGGTAATCATATCGGGTCGTATTCACAGAGGAGGTGCATGACGATGCGCACCAAAACGTCTTTTTCTTCCGGATGGCTTTCCGCGATCATCAGAGTCATGGCCACGAGTGCAGCATCCGAAATCAAACGCGCCCCGGTGGCATTGGTCAGGACGCTGTTGCGTTCCAGAAACCAAAGAAATAACGCAGCCGCGATACGCTTGTTGCCATCCACAAAGGAGTGGTTTTTCACAAGGAAATACAATAAGTGGGCCGCTTTCTCTTATAAGCTGGGATAGAGATCTTGCCCACCGAACGTTTGCATGATCGCTTGGAGGCTGCTGTTCAGGCTTTCATCTTTTTCCTGACCGAAGAGGGTCGAGCCCCCAAATCGCTCTCGCAAACGATCCACAATGCCAATGGCTTCCTCATAGTTTAAGGCGTAACGTGTCTGGCTCCCTGCCCTGGGGGCGGGCACCCGTTGGTGGTCATAATCGTCAAGCAGATCCAGCGCACGACTATACTCGCCCACCATGCGGAGAAGCGCGGTGGCCTCATCGCCGGAAAGATCCCTCTGTTCCGCCATGGTCGCCACCAGCCGGACCGTCTGTTGGAGTTCCTCCAGCCGACGCTGGTTGACGGAGTAGCCTTTCACCAGATGATCACGCAATATCTGTGTCGCCCAGATGCGGAACTGGGTTCCGCGCTTGGAATTAACACGGTAGCCGACGGAGATAATGGCGTCCAAGTTGTAGTGCTTGATCGTGCGAGTGACCCGTCGTTTGCCTTCCATTTGAACTACCGAGGAATCCTCGGCAGTTGCCGGTTCGTCCAGTTCACCTTCGTGAAAGATGTTCTTCAAATGTAAGCCGATGTTGTCCGTGGATGTATCGAATAGTTCTGAAATCTGCCGTTGCGTAAGCCAGACGGACTCCTGCTCAAGTCGCACGACTACCCGGATTTCGCCGTCCGGGGTCTCATAAACGACAATTTCTCCGCCTGCTGTGCTCATGCGTAGAGTCTCTAAGAATGTAGTAAGAAAAGTTGGTTGGTCGAGTCGGGCCCAATATAACATCTCGATCGGGTGTCGTGCAGGTCAGGCTTCATTCACACGAAATGTTTTCCGAGGAAAAAGAGCAATATTTTGTTTTGAAACCTTTAGTGAAGATAACAGCTTTGAGGGGAGAAAGGCAGATTCCAAAGTGACAACAGGATTGATGAATTCCCGTGGTCCGGTTATCTGTCCGTGACGAGTTCAGCTTCCAGGGGATGATCTTTTTGAAAACGGCTGACACCGAAAACGCTAAATCCCAACACATGGCCTTGTTCATCGACGCGCTCCATGACCGCCTCATGACCGGTAGGACGCATAAACCCAGGGGCGTCTTTAAATTGGACTTCCAAAAAGTCCCCTTCCGGATCGAACCACACTTTTACTTTTTCGGCCATATGATTGCTCCGTCTTTGAGTTGGTCGGTTAAATAGGCCGTCACAACAAACGCATCATCTGTACCATACTTTACCACGACACAGAGCCATTTCCCACCCACACGTGTCTTGGCATAAAATTCGTAAAATAATTGAACAGTGTCGTCTGATCGAGAGCGCCGAACTTCGGCTGGAGCTGAGAGGACTCGTTCAATTTCCGTCGCCATGTCGGCCATTTCTTTGTGTTGAAGAATGTGGGCCACACGCTCGTTCGTGAGCCTCACACTTCGTCCGAAACAATCTTGAATAGTTTTCACACGCTCCTTTCGTGGCCGGTCTTTCCGTCGGCCGCAATTGTTGCATTTTTTGCAACGGTTGCCTCTCTCTCCAGCTCACCAGAAGTGAACACAGTCCGTAAATGCCTTGAAATCAAGGATTTATCGCTTCCGAACAGCTCAGCCATCTGGGTCAGTGAAAGCCAGACCGTATCCTGCTCCAGCCGCACGTCCATACGGACCTGGCCATCAGGGGCCTCGTAAAGGATGACCCCGCCACTGGGGGCTATGTTTTTCGGTGTACTCACACTAATGTTTCCTTATTGTGGCCTGTATTGGAATAACCCGGGTAAAGAGAGAGATTTGATCTCGGCTGATTAAAAGATTTGAAATTGGTCAACTGAAGGATTAAAAAGCAACCATCTAACCCCCATTGCGATAATTCGGATCGCTCGGCTCGGCAGTTCATTCCCCAGCCGTAATATCGGAGCCGTGTAACAGGGCCGATCCGAGTGACTCCAGGCATGCTAGAGTTGCCTCCTCGACAATGTATTCTGTGAAGGACTTCATCTAACGTGCCTCAATCATCAAAGTGCTCTCTGAAAACCACTCTTTCTGCTTCACGTTCGTATGACGTCGCCAATTCCCGGAGCGTAGTGGCCAATCGGTGATGTCCCGCATTTTCGACGGCCTCGGCTTGCGCGCGATACTTGGCTGCGAGTTCTCTCTCCGGCTTCCCTGTCGGGTCAACCGAATGGACGCCACGCGAGTTGTATAGCTCGGTCTGAAATCCATCCCGCATATCACCAGCATCCTTCGAGTTGAGTGCCTCTGCCGCCGAACGAGTGATCCATAGCCCATCCGGATCCGGCGGCACATGGATGAGTGCATGCCCTACCATTGTGAGTGCTATCTCAAGATGCCCAGTTTCTGAGCACTCCTTTTTAACGGACATCAGCCAACGGTTAAGGGCATCGCCGTCAAACGTTCCGTCTTCTTTCAAGCCGGGAGGGGTTCGCCACTCGCTCAGCAGACGATAGGCGTTGGTTGCAATTTTCTTCATTTCCTCCGTGGGCTCTTCAGGCGAGGGTTCTTCCTTCTTTGAGCGAAAGACAAGCCGAATCACCTCACAGAAGAATTCCGGCTTCGATGCTAACCGTCGCTCAAGTAGTTTCGGCGAGGCATTCCTGTGGTGATCCAGCAGTGGCAGGTACGCCCATTCCACTTGAAAGAGATCATCAGGGTTGGTGCTCGGATCATCTTGCAGGGCCTTGATAATCTCGACTGTCCGATGGGCATTCATTAAGTGAGCGCCTTCGGATGCCTCCGGTATCGCAAGTAATGCTCGTACAGCCTGGGCGCTATCGAACGGCTGTCTGACATGCAGCATTCTGTTAAGGCATCTCAACGCCGCGTTTGGTCTTTCATGCTGAATGAGTTCATCGATGGCAAGCTCGAGGCCGGTATCAGTCTCGTACGGATTCGCACTGGTCTTGCTCCAGTACGTATCTTCATGCTCTTTCAGAAGACGCTTCGAGCGCTCCCAGGTACCCGGTGCGAATGGCAGGAAGGCGAGGAACTGCCCGATCTGCGCAGGGGTCCATCGCGTAGTGTCAATGGTATCGACCCATTGCCAACCGCAGTTACGGAATTTGCTCCAGACGAATCCACCTGCGAACTGCGAAAGCTGCTTCTGCTCGGAATCAAGCAGGTCAGGCACTACCGCTCCATCGAACTCTTTGCCTGCCACAGCCCCGAAGGTTATTCCGACACGCCAAGGCGACTGGACAGCGGCAGCGAAGGCAAAAACCGCTTGAGCGCCTCCATTAGCAGCGACTTCGTTTATGGCCTTTTGACGACGATTCTCAAGGTCTTTGCTCTGATCTTCGTAGTTGCCTTCCTCTTCGTATAGGTCAAAATCGTCCTCGCTGAAAAGCCGCTGGTGGCGAAACGCCGGCGCGGTTGGTGCCAGCCGCTCAGCGAGAACCGCAATCTTGTCGACCTGCTCAGGCTGCATTGCCCATTTGGCATCTGAGAATTTCCTGTGATTCGCAACTAGATCGACGAGTTCAGTCCATAGGCCTAGCCTGGCAGCTTCTGGCATCGTGATCACTGCGTCTGACCCAAGATGTGCCAGTAGCTGTTCGTGCGTCGAAGGAGGCAAATTCTCCATATGATGGATGAGCTCAGCGAGTTTCTCGCGATTGCTTTTTGCAGCAGTGATTGCCATTTCTGAGTAAAGCGAAATTTGCTCCCAGTATTCGGGGTGGGTTACGCCCTTCGACCAGTCATCCGGAATCGTCTCCCGCCAGGCCGGCCTGCGTGCGCCGGATGACATTGAGTGCGATTGGGGAAGGAGGCTCACCAGCAGCTTCCACCCGATGTCTGGGTTTTCCGCAAGTAGCCTTGACACAGCTGCACCGCGTCTCGCAATCGGGGCGCATGTCTGCGGAAGCCACGGCAACAGAATGTTGGTAAGGGAGTTGGCCGGCCGATTCGCCCAACGTCCACCAGGATCTCGCGCAGCAAGTTCCCCTAGACAGATCACCACACGGCTTAAGTGGTCTGGGCTCCAGGCCAATGTCTCCAGAGCCCATAGCAGGCCACTCATGTATGTGCGGCCTATGAACCCGTCCCGCTCTTGGGCAAATACTTCATCGAATGGGCACGGAACACTGTTGAGAGCCTTCTCGACCATATCAAGAAACTCTCCCGGAGCAGCTTCCGCAAGCAGGGGAAGCAGATCGTTGAGGCTGGCCCAATGCTGCCAGTCAGCATCAGCAAGAATCGCTCGGACGGCGAGAACTGCCGTTACTTCGCCCTTGCCGATTGTGCATGAGGTAAGCGCATTAGGATGACTCCCGAGAATCGCGAGCGATTCTGCGAGCCCATTTCGTAAGAGGTGTGAGTGTGCCAGAACCTTACCATGGATGCTGGAGGCGTAGCGCTCTTCGGCTGGAAGCTCGAATTGCGGGTCCCTCTCGCGCAATACGAAGACCGCTGCGGTGCGTAATCGGTCCAGATGCTCGTCAAAGAGCCTGGGACCCAGCGCGTACCACCCTTCATAGCGTGCAACGAACTTCCAGTTGCCGTCTCGTTGAGTTAGGGGAGTGCCTCGGTAAAGCGTGATATCACGCATCTTACTTATCCACTCCCCGTAGGAGTTTCCCGATACATTCTCCACGACGGTACGGTCCGCATCTGAATGTTCGTTCCAAGATCCCAGAAATGCCGCGACTGCAAGTTCGGCGGCCGCAGTGCCTTCAGCCCATTCGGGTATCAGAGATAGGTTCTGCAGGCACCTGAGCAATGAGCCGAGGTTTCCACCGCTCTTCTGCGCCAGAGTTCGTGCACGCTCCTCACTATATCCAGCTTGCTCAAGGGCTTCCTTTAGCTGGTGGCTGCGCGGCGCAGAAAGCGACACACTCGTCGGATCGGGGATGCCTCCCGCAGCTCCACCAAAGATGACGGTATGGCCAGACCTTCGGGCCTTCTGGATTAGCTTCGTTCCCAGTTCGCCACTCAGATCTAGAGTGGAATCAGCAATCAGAATGTGGCTTTCCTTTTGTGTGGCCATCGCGTTCCACGCGTCGGCTCCGGAAATGACAAGACAACGTCCGGCGGCATCTGCGCGAGTCTCGTCGTCGAGGTCTGCCAAGTATGCAGAAACAAAATCGACGACCTGTTCAGGAAAATGTGTATTGAGCTTGAGCTGTGCGGCATTCCCGGCAAATACTTCTTTAATTTTCCCGCACGCCTCATCCCGATTTGCTAGGAAGACTTTTGGCGTCAATGGTGGCGGTTCACCAATTGACCTAATCAAACTCCAATGTTGCTCAGGTGTGTCGATCTGCGGCACAGGCAAACCGCCCGTCCTCTGTGCAAGCCACAGCTCTACGGGGGTAAAATGATGTATCCAGTCGATTAGCTTTGTCCCGTCTATGACTCTAATGTCCCGCCAGTCGCCCTTCGCGCGACGGGTCTCAAGCCAAGTACCCTGCGCATCCTCCTTCCAGGTGTGCTCCCAATCTCTACGTCCGGAAAGGGGCGTTACGAACACGAAGTTAGATTCAGTGCGGGTACTTTTCGGTATTGCTGACACCAAATCATTGTAGTCCGATGTTGCCTTGTCGCCGGCCTTCAACCCTGTTCCGATTTCCCAAAATGAGCGGCCTTCAGGTATGAACGGGTCGAACGCAAGGTCTACATCCAGTAGCCCATCAGGCCCATGCTGCCCTATGCTGTCGCCGAGCGGGAACCGGCGATCCTTCGGTCTAGGAGATGAAGCGGCGATGAGGCGCCAGACAAGTTCAACGATCACGCCCTGCGCGTCTCTGGCATTCCCACGGACCCATTCGTCGAGTTGGTTTTCTGTAATTATCATTCTAGTGCCTCCATCAACAGGCCTTTTAGATTCTTTGCTCCTAACTCGCCGGATTTGGGGTTGGCAACAGTTTGTCGCGCAGGTTGGCAAAAGTAAGAGATTCGCGCTCCTTGACTTCGATCCGCTCGTAGAGAGGTCAGAATAGCCAACCTCTTTATTAAAGTACAGATGGCTTTTGGTATCTTTGGAAGACAGAATTCCTGTCATAGGCTAGTAGGGATGATAAGGCCGAAAGATGGATCCCCGATGACAGATGTCGGGGATGACGGAGGGGGATTGTTTTTAGTGAGGGATCGAGGAAAAGAAGACGTTCTGGAATACGAGGGCATCTTTAGGCTGGGCACAGATTCTTCGGCGTGGCCTCAGAATGACAAATCGAGGGGGGAATGGCCGAAGGGGCAAGCCGCAGGGGTCTCAGAATGGCAACTCTAAGTGCAGACACGATCACCTTATTTTTTGTGCACCTGGTGTTATGTTGTTTGTTTGGTGGTGAACATCTGAATGATATGCCAGGCGCGGAGGACTTCGGCGACGGTCCAGGCTTGGGCGATGCAACCTTGCGGGGCAAACGGCGGTTGTCCGTCAAAGATTTCTCCCAAAGTTCCCAGTCCGTAATTGTTGAGATCGCTTTTGCGGCGGCGGCACCGTCAAACATTTCCGGACTGCGCTGGCGATATTCCTTAATGGTCCGGTCATTCGGTTAGGCGTTCAACCCGACTACTTGATAGACGGAAAGAGGCTTTTGAATGCCTTTCAATGCGAATTCCCCGACCGATTCGGTCGAGACCAACTTTCCGAGAAGGGATGCGACCTGTTCCGGGACCAGGATTTGACCGTGTTGGGCCTCGTTGCAGAGTCTGGATGCCAGATTGGTCACGGGGCCGATTGCGGCATAGTCCGTTCGTCCTTCAAATCCGATCACACCAATTGTGGCATATCCGGTTGCAATACCGATTCCCACCCCGAGAGAAATGCCGCGCTTCTTCCATTGCTCCCCTAACGAAAAGACCTCCTGTCGCATGGCGATCGCCATGCGCACCGCTTGTTCCGCATGATTGGGACAGGGCTGCGGGTCGTTAAAATAGACCATGATGCCGTCGCCGGCAAATCGCTCAAGTGTTCCGCCATATTCGGAAATCAGGCAACCCATCACCGTCTGGTACTCACGGAGGACCGATATCACCACTTCGGGGGCAACCGTGTCAGTAAAGGGGGAGAATCCTCGAAGATCGATGAAGAGCACGGTGATTTCTCCACGATGCCCTTTCAGGAAATCCTCGTGATCGCCCGACATAATCATGTCGGCCAGGTTCTGGGGTAAGAACCTGGCTATTTTTTCTTTCTGCAATTGTTGCAGTTCCCGTTCTTGTGCACGTGCTCGAATCAGGTTGCCGACACGTGCCAGGAGTTCCGGTTCGTCGAATGGTTTGGGCAGATAATCGTCGGCTCCTGCTTCCAGACTTTCGATGCGTGCTTCGGTCCCGGCGCGGGCCGTTAAGAAAATCACCGGAGTCGATTGAAGAGCCTTATCGGCTCGAACGGCCTGCAAGAGATCATGTCCGCTCATTTTCGGCATCATGACATCCGTCAGGATCAACGCCGGGCGCAAGTGTTGAGCCATCTCCAGGGCTTCCGCCCCGTCCCTGGCTACCACGATATGATATTGTCGGTGCAATATTTTTTCGACGTAGCGGCGCATATCGGCATTGTCATCAACCACCAACACCAATGGGGCGTCCTTTTTTTCAGCGGGGGAAGGGAAGGACCCATCGTCTTTCTGTTCGTCTTCCGATGGTCTTGGAAGAAAGTCCCGTTCCTCCTCGTCGACTTGAACGGCAAGCATCTGGTCAGTGGTCACGTTCCCGCGAGGCAACGTGATGGTAAACACGGAACCACGGCCGGGGTCGCTTTCCACCGCAATTGTTCCCCCATGCAGCATGACGATTTCCTTCACCAAGGCCAATCCGATCCCGCTGCCTTCATACCGCCTCGTGGCACTGCTTTCCACTTGGGTGAATCGGTCGAAAATTCGCCCTAATTGATCGGGCGGAATGCCGATGCCGTTGTCTTCAACCTCCAGTTCAATGGAATGTTCCTTGGAGGAGAGACGAATCCACACCTGGCCCTCATTTGGATCGCTGAACTTGAAGGCGTTGGAGAGCAGGTTATACAGAATCTTCTTCATTTGGAGTGGATCGGCCTCGAAGGGCAACGGTTGCATGAGGCCTTTCACATGAATGCGACGAGTCGGGCTGGAATCGAAGTTCATAACCACACTGCTCACGAGCGCAGCGAAATCCATACACCGTTTGTTCGGAGTGGTGCGACCGCTGTCGAATTTAGCCAGGTCCAGCAACTCATTGATGAGAAACAAGAGTCTTGATGCATTCCGTAAGCCGGTCTGGACCACATCTTTGGCTTCTGCGCCTAGTGCAGATTTCAAGAGAGTCTTAAATGCACCCACAGCCAGCGTGAGCGGCGTGCGAATTTCATGGCTGATATTGGCGAAGAACTCACTTTTCAACCGATCCAGTTCGAG
>JBGSSO010000002.1:0-6129 GCA_041737015.1 Nitrospirales bacterium | reverse complement strand
CACCGGATCGGGCGTGAGTGCGAGTGCCGTCTGCATGGACAAGGGATTGACGCGCGTGGTCCTTCAGGCCGCCAAGGTACCCGTCCCGCCAGGAATGACCGTATCAGGGAAAATGATCCCGGTTCGCCCACCTCCCAGCTTAGGCTTGCCTGTGGTGGTGAAGCCTTGTGCGGAGGGGTCCACGTTTGGCGTCTCGATCGTTCGCAAATCATCTCAATGGAAGGAGGCCTTGCAAGAAGCCTATCGATATGGAGAGCAGGCGGTGGTGGAAAAATATATTCCCGGTCGGGAAGTGGCGGTGGGGGTCTTTGGCAACGAGGTGTTACCCAGCGTGGAAATCATCGTGCCTGGGGGATTTTACGATTTTACGGCCAAATATGGAAAGGCGGCAACTCGCTATGTGTGTCCGGCTTCCCTTTCTTCAAAACTGGAAACCGCTCTCCGTGATTACAGCCTTCGTGCCTATCAGGCGTTAGGGTGTCGCGGTGCCGCGCGAGTCGATTTTCGCATTCATACCAACGGACGTCCGTATATTCTCGAATTGAACACCATTCCCGGCATGACTGAACGGAGTTTGCTTCCCATGGCAGCGGCACAGATCGGGTGGGACTATGATGATCTGGTTGAACGGATATTGCGTGAGGCTCTACCGAAAAGGTTGGTATCGTCTTCCGGGAAAATCGGGAGCACCAGGAGCTCTGTGCCATGATATCGGAAGAATCCCTTAATACGAAACGGCCTCGAAAAAACCGGCCACTTAAAAAAACCGGAGGACCGGGGAAAGCGAAGTCGTCATCGACAGCCTTGCGGGTCCGGCGTGTCGTGATCGGAGGTGTCCTGGCCTGTCTTATCGTGGTGGTTGTGGTGGGAGGACGTCAGGTCATGCGGTGGGCGGATGAGTGGACGGAAATCCAACAGATCACGGTTGTGGGTTTGGATCGAGTCACGCGCGATGAAATTCTGACGAAGCTGGCCTTGGCGCCACAGACCAGTTTGTTCTCAGTGGATTCAGCGGTACTCGCGAACCGGTTGGAATCGCATCCTTGGATTGGGTCGGTCGCCTTTGAGCGGGTGTTTCCCCATTCCCTGGTGATCCAGGTGACTGAGCGTCAGCCCGCAGCGGTGTTTGGATCACCAACCGAACCCTATTATCTGGATGCAGAAGGGTATCTGTTGCCGAAAGGGAAGGTGCCGGCGGGGACGACATTGCCCATTGTTGATGGGGTGACCTCCAAATTTATGACCCAGCACGAAGCCGAAGGCCATCGACGCGCCAAGCAGGGCATTCACATTGCTGAATTACTGTCTCAGCAGTTTACGGGCAGACCACGGATTGATGTGTCTCAACCTCATACGACGATCGTGGATCTACCCAGTGTCCGGTTTCAATTTGGGCGTGAGGTGGAGGACCAGTGGCAACGATTTTTGGTGTTGTATCCCACCGTGAAGGATAAAATTGAAGGTCGGTCGCAAGAAGTGGATTTGCGATTTGCTCAAAAAGTCATTTTTCGCAAGAGGACACTATAGGACATGACCAAAAAAGAACACATCGTTGTGGGACTGGACATCGGGACCACAAAAATTTGTGCGGTGGTGGGGGAAATCCAGGATGATCGCTCCATTCATGTAATCGGAGTGGGCTCACATCGTTCGAACGGATTGAGAAAAGGCATGGTCGTCAACATGGACAGTACGGTGGAGTCCATCAAGCGGGCCGTGGAGGAAGCCGAATTGATGTCGGCGGTCCAAATCAATTCCGTGTATACGGGGATTGCGGGAAGCCATATCGGGAGTGAAAGTGCGCAAGGCGTGGTGGCCCTGAAAAAACGAGAAGTGACCAAGGCGGATGTCCGGCGTGCCGTTGATACCGCTCGAGCTTGCGCGGTGCCGGCTCCTGACCGCCAAATTCTCCATGTGCTTCCCCGGGAATTTATTGTGGATGATCAGGAAGGGATTCGCGATCCATTAGGCATAGCGGGATCACGGTTGGAAGTCGATGTGCATATTGTGACGGGAGCGGTGACCTCAGCGCAAAACCTTATCCGGTGTGTCAGCCGGGCGGGATTGGATGTCGTCGATATTGTGTTGCAACCGTTAGCCTCCAGCGCGGCCGTGCTGACATCTGAAGAGAAAGACCTGGGGGTGGTGATGGTGGATATCGGGGGAGGAACCACCGATATCGCGATATTTGTCGAGGGGTGTATCCGGCACTCGGCGGTCCTTCCCATTGGAGGGAGTCATCTCACCGGGGATCTGGCAATGGGATTGAAAACCGCGCCGGAGGAAGCGGAAAAAATTAAACTGAAATATGGGGTAGCCAGTAGCCTTTTCGTGAATGAGGACGAAGGCATTGAAGTGCCGAGTGTCGGAGGACGGCCGCCTCGCGTTATGCCTCGAGCGTTGGTCGCGCAAATACTTTCTCCACGGGTAGAAGAAATGTTCGAACTCGTGCTTCGTGAAATCCGTCGTGCCGGGTATGACGGCATGTTGGTGGCCGGGGGCGTCTTGACGGGCGGGACCTCCCTGCTTCCGGGCATGGCCGAGGTGGCGGAACACGTTCTCAATCTTTCGGTGCGGTTAGGGAGGCCGATTGGAGTGGAAGGTTTGCGGGAAATAGTCAGTAACCCGAGCTACTCCACCGCTGTGGGTCTCATCGTCCATTCGGTGAGTCACGAAAATGAGTTTGAACTTGTGGGACCAGGGGCCGGCAAAGGCAAAAAATCCGGGCGTTGGGCCGGTGGCGTGGTCTGTAAAATGAAGGGATGGATCATGAACTTTTTTTAATTCATGACAAGAAAGGAGGATCATGTATCCGTGCCTACTTCGCGAGCCAATTTGAGTCATTAATCAAATGTCCCCACGGGCTACAAGGGGAGTGGTAGAAAGGAGGAGTCGTATGTTTTCACTGTCTGATGAGGAGCAATCGGTCATTAACATCAAGGTTGTAGGTGTCGGAGGTGCTGGGTGTAACGCGGTAAATACCATGATTGAGGCCGGCTTAAGCCGGGTAGAATTTGTCGTGGCCAATACGGATTTGCAAGCGCTGGCCCGTTCGCTCGCGTCGTACAAAATCCAATTGGGTCCGGAGCGGACCCGGGGCTTGGGGGCAGGAGCCAAGCCGGAGGTGGGGAAAGAATCCGCATTGGAAAGTGAACACCAAATTCGTGAGGCCCTGGAAGGGGCGGATATGGTCTTTGTCACGGCAGGCATGGGTGGTGGCACGGGCACGGGCGGTGCTCCCGTTGCAGCAAAAATTGCCAAAGAGTTGGGAATTCTCACGGTGGGAGTGGTGACCAAACCCTTCCAATATGAAGGGAACCGGCGGACTAGTTTTGCCGAAGAAGGGATTCGTGAACTGAAAAAATACGTGGATTCCCTTTTGATCATCCCCAACCAGAAACTCCTGGGAATGGTCGATAAAAGCACGCCGCTTGTGGAGGCGTTTAAGATTGCGGATGATGTCCTGCGTCAGGCCATTCAGGGTATTTCGGATGTCATTACCACTCCGGGTTTGGTCAATGTGGATTTCGCCGATGTGCGAACCGTCATGGGCTATTCCGGGCGAGCAGTCATGGGGATGGGAACGGGTCGGGGGCCGACGCGAGCAGGCGATGCGGCCAGACAAGCCATTGCCAGCCCCTTGCTGGAAGATGGAAGCGTGGAAGGGGCTCGAGGGTTGTTGTTGAATATTACGGGCGGCCCCAATCTCACGTTGCATGAAGTGAATGAAGCGTCCAACATTGCCCGAGAGGCGGCGGATCCTCAGGCTAATATCATTGTTGGGCAGGTCATTAATCCCGAGCTGGGGGATGAATTGACCGTGACGGTGATTGCCACAGGATTTGAACAAGCCGAGTCGGTCATGCGGTTTCCCAGTGCGCATCAACCGACTCTTGTGGTGGAGCCTGTCAAAAAACCCGCATTGGTGGCGGTGCCTGCCGAAAATGGGGCTAGCAACGGTTCTGAGGATCTCGACCGGCCCACCTACATGCGACGACAGGCGGTTGCCAGGCCGGTTCCTGAAAAGACCAGCCTGTTGGTGGATGATGATTGGGATGTGCCGACTTTTTTACGGAGGAAAGCCGACAACTAATCCCATGAACACGGAGAAACTTCCCCTCCCAAAGAGGTCCGGAGTGTCTGATGACGGATTGACGAGTCATGTGATCCCTGTGCGGCATTTCTTCGGGACCCGGAGTACGCCGGTAGGGTTAGCCACCCATATACAACTTGGGCACATTGCGAGTGGGCCGAGGGAGTTTCCCGCTATCGTCGCGCTCAAGCAAATCCATAGTACCCGAGTGGTCGTCATCCACACCCATAGGGAGCTAGGGGCGTTAGAGCAGACCGAGGGGGACGCGTTGGTCACCAATCAACCTGAGATCCTGGTGGTTGTGCGCACGGCGGATTGTGTCCCGGTGCTGCTTGTCGAGAAGGCCAGGGGAGTGGTTGGTGCGATTCATGCTGGATGGCGCGGCGCCGTGGGCGGCATCGTGGCAGAAACCATTCGGTCTTGTGTGGATGAATTCGGGGCGAAGCCGGAGGACATGCATTTGGCGATCGGTCCCTCTATCGGACCGTGTTGCTACGAAGTGGATGAACAGGTCATCAACCCGTTGCGAAGCCGGTATCCAGCATGGCCTGGGGTGCTTCAAGAAACCAATGAAGGCAAAGGGGTCTTAGACCTCAAACAACTGATCTATCACCAGATCCGTGCCGGTGGCGTTCCTGACTCTCAGATTGGACGGGTGGACCATTGCACACATTGTCGAGGCGATCTTTTCTATTCCTACAGGCGGGAGGGGCAGGTAAATGGGACCATGTGTAGTGGAATTATCTTGCCTGCCGCATAAGGATTGATCCCATTTGCCAGGAGTGACAAGACCTCATGCGATGAGGGGTAACATTGGTGACTCATTTTGAGCGATCCGCCCCATCTTGGCTTCCACCCCTGGAGGCGTGCAATGCTGGGAGAGAGTCTTCTCAATCCTGTTGCGGGTTTTATCCCTGTCCGTGACTCAAGCGGCAATCCCGTTTACAATAGAAGTCATATGAAAAATCATCGGTGTTCTTGTTGAAGGATGGCCACGTTTCCCACTCCATTACCCAAAGGATTCAGATTATCCAGGAGAACATCCGGCAGGCCGCCCTTCGTGTCGGGCGGGATCCTTCCGGAATTCGGTTGGTGGCGGCGACCAAAACCGTCCCCGCCTTCAATTTAGAAGAAGCGTATCGCGCCGGCGTGCGAATATTTGGAGAAAACCGGCTTCAGGAGGCGCAGGAGAAACGACAGGTTCTGGGGCCACGGGAAGAATTGGTCTGGCACTTCATTGGTCGGATGCAACGTCGGAAACTCAAAGACCTTGTCGGGAATTTTTCGTTGCTGCATTCCGTGGAAAGTCTGGAGCAGGCCGAGAGTATTAATGCCGTGGCTGGGAAACTTGGGATTCAACAAGCCGTGTTACTTGAAGTGAATGTCGGGGAGGAAGCTAGCAAGGGAGGATTTACCTCACAGGAGGTGGAAGCCAGGATAGAGGACCTAGACCGGCTTCCTCACGTCGGGATCCAGGGGCTCATGACGCTTCCGCCTTGGAAGGAAAATCCTGAAGACGTTCGTGCCTATTTTACGCAAGTCAGTCGATTACGAGATCGGCTGGCTCGACAGACATGGAGTCGGGTACGGATGACCGAATTGTCCATGGGCATGTCTCATGACTACGAGATCGCGATAGAAGAAGGGGCGACGATGGTTCGGATCGGAACAGCTATTTTTGGAAGTCGAGAGAAAGCCGTCAGTCCCGGCGCCGTGGGATGATCCGGCTGGTATACAGATAAGGAGGATCATGTTTATTGCGGGAAACGTTCTACAGGCGATTGCGACCATCCTGGATACCATTTTATGGATCTATATGTGGGTCATCATTATTCGGGCCTTGATCTCCTGGGTGAACCCTGACCCCTGGAATCCTATTGTTCAGTTTTTAGAAAGAATAACGGAGCCGGTCCTTTCTCAAATTCGGCGTCGGGTAGGCATGCTAGGAATGGGATTTGATTTATCTCCGATCATTGCTATCCTTATGATTATGTTTTTCCAGATTGCCGTGGTAGCATCTTTGAAGGATCTCGCGC
>JBGSSO010000401.1:0-33569 GCA_041737015.1 Nitrospirales bacterium | reverse complement strand
CTTGCACAACTGAGCAATGTACAGGAAGATTTATCGTAATGTTTAATTGTGCGAACAATGTTCCTCCTGCTAATCCGGGGACCCCTGGACAGAAGTAAACTTCGTTTTTATCCTGAGGAGGATTAGCACTCATGTCTCCTCGGTCGATCCTGGCCAAACAAATCAAAGAAGAGGCCCGCCGCTTAGGTTTTGATGCGGTGGGGATTGCTCGTCTTCCAACACCTCTTCCCAACATGCCCTGCTCTCCGGCTCAAAGCACGATTCCCATTGCGGAACAATCGATTACTTTGCGGTTATGGGAACGCCTAAAAAAATGGCTTGACTTGCGTTTTCATGGAACTATGGAATGGATAGCCAAGGATCCGAAACGCCGATCCAACCCCTCAGAAGTGCTTCCAGGCTGCCAATCCCTGGTAGTCGTCGGGATGAATTATTACACCGATCATACTCCGGATGAGTCAAAGGCTGCCGGACGAATAGCCCGATATGCCTGGGGGAAAGACTATCACGGGTTCATGAAGGACCGATTGAAACAATTAGAAAATTTCCTTCACTCACACCTACCGGATATTCAGACGAAGAGTTATGTGGATACTGGTCCCATCATGGAAAAAGCGTGGGCCCAAGAGGCCGGCATTGGCTGGATCGGCAAACACACCAATATTGTTTCCACCGATTTTGGATCTTGGCTGTTGCTCGGAGAAATTCTAACGACCCTGCCATTGGATTGTGATGAACCCGCCATGGATCTATGTGGAACCTGCTCGCTCTGTATTCAGGCTTGCCCCACTGGAGCCATCGTGGAACCCTATCTCCTTGATGCGGAGCGATGCATCTCGTATTTGACGATTGAATATCGTGGTAGTGTGGATGATCTGCCAGCCGAGCTGAGAAAAAAAATAGGCAATAGAATTTTTGGTTGTGACGATTGTTTGGATATTTGTCCTTTTAACGTAAATGCCAATCCCACTACTGAGCCAGGATTCCAACCATTTCCATGGACATTACACCCCCAATTACCTGAATTGGCCAACCTGACAAAAGATGAATTTCATTCGCTAACAAAAGGGAGCCCTTTGCGCCGACCCAAGTACGAGGGCTTTATCCGAAATGTACAGATTGGACTTGAGAATCACGCTCCACGGATTTCTTTATCGTAATTCGATCACGGTCACGCCGTCCCCTCCCTCGGATGGATCACCCGCTCGAAAGCTTTGGATATAGGGAGAGGATTGACAAAGAGTTCGAATTCCTGTTTTGAGTGCGCCAGAACCCTGACCATGAATAACCTTAAGATATTTGGCTTGGGTGACCAAGGCATGATCTAGGGCGGCAAGCGTCATCTCCATCGCATCGTCCAGACGGAAACCACGAATAACCAGTTCATGTTGATAATTCCCCGTTGCCTGATTGGAGGCTGGGGGACTCATTTCAGAGGGAATTGTGGAGAGAGACCGTTTCCCACTCAATCGTTGTTGACCCAACAAGGATTTATTGCTGGAAAAAGCTGTTGCTCGACGTACGGCTGAAGGTGCGGTTTTAATTGTCTGGTTACCCACACGAATGGATACCTGTTTTTTCCCCTCAAGACTTTCCTGCAAGATCCCTATCGTCCCCAATTGATCAATTTCCACAAGATCCCCTTCGTGTGGAGGCTCAGATGATTCCAGGGCATTATTGGGGAGGTGAGAAAGTATTTCTTGATTAATCGTACCTACAATTTGTTGGGTGGACTGGACCTTTGAAAGAGTTTTGTCTTTTTTTAAATCATTGACGATCTGATTGAGATGCCGTTGCGCTTTGGAAAATTCTTGTTGCCATTGTTTTCGATATCGTTGCCGGTCTTCTCGTTCCTGCGCCTGCAATTGAGCGCGAGTCACTTCCGCCTCATCAAACAGGCGCTGGGCTTCTTGACGAAGGTGTTGGGCCTGTTCCCATTCATGTTCTAATCGAGTATGAGTGTTCTGCAGAGCTCGGAAGATGGCATCAAGATCGTAGTCTTGTCTTTGGATCAACAATTGGGCAGATTGAATGATTGTAGAATCCAACCCCAATCGTTCCGCAATCTCCAAGGCTGAAGACCCCCCAGGAATTCCGTCTATGAGCCGGTATGTTGGAGCGAGGGTAACTATATCGAACTCCTGACTGGCATTCCGAACATGAGGATTTCGAAATGCTAGGGTTTTCAAGGTAGGATAATGAGTGGTTGCGACAATCGTACATCCTAATTCGCAAAGACGGGTTAAGAGTGCTTCGGCTAATGCAGCGCCCTCAATCGGATCCGTTGAGCTACCTACCTCGTCCAGGAGGACAAGAGCATCCCTGTTCGCCGGTTCCCCTGGCGATCCGATATTTTTTAATAATGCGATCATGTTAAGAATATGGCCCGAAAAGCTGGAGACATCTTTACTGAGATCTTGAGAATCTCCGATATCCGCATACACTTGCCCAAAAAATGCCATCTTAGAGTCAGGGCCACAAGTCAGGTGAAGCCCGACTTTCACCATCATCGCGAATAATCCCACCAGTTTCAATGACACCGTCTTCCCACCCGCATTCGGTCCAGAAATGATGAGAACTGTGGTTTCGCCCTCAATCCGAATGGAGTTGGGTATGACCTGTTCCTTGGTCAGGGCCAGGAGTGGATGCCTGGCTTGTTGCAGATCAATACAATGTTCTTGGTTAGGGTGAATGGGAGAGCCATGCGTTTTAATGCTTAAGCGTGCTTTGGCCATGAGGCAATCGAGATCGGCCAAGCAGGACAAATTTTCACGGATGGCCCAAACATGTTCTGCCACACGGCTGGACAAATCTTGCAGTATATGCCGTTCCTCCTGAGCCACCTGCAAGTCGGCAAATTTAATGGAATTGTTTAATTCGATCAGATGGCGGGGCTCAATAAACACCGTGGCTCCACTACCGGAAATGTCATGGACAATCCCATCAATCGCGTGTTGTCGTTCGGCTTTTATCGGAATCACGCATCGATTCTCACGTTCAGCATAGTACTGTCCTTGAAGAAGATCCTCATATTCTTGAGAAGCCAACATCCCTTCCAACTGTCGCCGCATCGTTTGACGAAGACCCTGACTTTTCCGTGTCAATTGATAGAGCTCAGGACTCGCGGATTCTCGCAGATGGCCTTTGAGATCGATGCACGAATCAATCATTTGCTTGATCCACATCAGATCTTGAAGGTTCAAGGAACGAGTTCTGATCATCGGGAACAGGGAGCCATGAATCTGCAAGTGGTGTGTGATCGTATGACCAAGGCCTACAACCAAAGCAATATCTCGCAGGTCCGGACCCTCCAGGATTCCTTCTTTTTCAGCCCGTGCCAGCACATTCCGGATATCGGGAAACACCAAGGAAGGCAGAGGATGGGTCCCCTCAAGAATGTGAACCATTTCTGTAGTTTCTTGTTGTTGAATACGTGCATCCTGGAGGTCAGATGCGAAGGCGAGCGCACGACAGCAAGCCGCCCCCATCGTGGAGGCAGCTTCCTGGGCAAGACAATCAATTAAAACAGGCCATTCCAAAACCTGTTCTGTGTGTTGGACCATGGGAGACACTATCATAGCGGGTCAGTGTAAAAAGACATTCCTGTCGATGCAACCATTGGATTAAACGGCGGAGTTTTTAAGAAAAAGGTGAAAAAGAAGGTTGTACTGGAAGGATATAAAAGCGAAGGGTTCCTGGCAAGTAATGCACGACAAACGTGGAGATTAACTGAGAGGTCCACACCTCTCTATTTTTTCATAGAATCAACCGAAAGCTTGAGATCTTCAATGGCCTTTTGAATGTTTTCCTTGATGTCCTGCCAAGCGGTTTCACTATTGTCACGAAGTTGCTCAATACGAGGAATGAGGGTATCTTGTTGCTTTTTGAAATTATCGAGTTGAGCTTGAAGTTTGGCTCGAGTTTTTTCTTGTAGCTCGATGCTTTGATCCCGGAGCTTCTGTATTTGTGTTTCTAAATCAGTAATTTGTTTATTCAGATTCTCGGTGGAAAACTCGTCTCCTCCAGCTGCAACCGGTCCTGCTTTCTTGCCGGCTGGATCTTCTGCCGAAACAAATGACACTCCACTTCCCAGGAACAGACAGGCCATAATCCATCCCATTCCCAGCATAGAGGCGGCACCTCTGGTTTTTTGCAAAAAGACATGTTGCATATTGAATCCTTTCTTCCAAAAACGCCGTTTTTTTCACAAGCATCAAACTTGATGCTTCTCATTATCCTCAAAAAAAAATGGATTACCCAAAAACTGGATTGAACTTCACACGATACCTTGCTCCAATGACGAACTTACCTTAAAATGCCTTCCCGTAAAATAAGGATTTCTATGACCCAAGAAGACGCTCGCGCCTATCTCAACTATCTCCTTACCCTCCACCTCCGCCAGGAGGAAGCCTTTGGTCCGTTAGGTTTAGCATTTGTAAAGGAGAACGACCTGACCAAATTATCCCTCCTTCCAGAGGAACAGTTTAATTTGTTGATGGCCATCGCGACGGTCTTTTCTGCCGAACCCAAACGTTACACCATGAAATTAGAATTACTGCAAAAAGCCTACCAACTTCTACCGCAAACACGCTATAACGATCCTGAATTAGGCCGAGACCTTGAGCATTTGATCAAAAAAACTCAGAGTGATCTTCATCGTTACAATGAAGCGATGAAGGTTGCCCGGTCACAAGCTCCAGATCGACAAAGCTTAATTGTCGAAACCGATATCCCTGAATATTTTCTTGAAACCGCTCAAAAGCGGGCCTCCGCCTATTACCAGGAAAAATACCGATTAACCAAAGAGGCAAAAACTGCCCAGCATTTTGGCGGGGCGGCAAAGAAGTTTGAACCCGATAATCTCGCGATCCATAAAGAATTTCCCGGTGCCTGCGCTCCATTTATCAATGCTCGGACGAATGCTTTTCATATTGTTTTACCTTTTGACTTAAAAATTAGTCGAAGCCCGGAAGATCCGTTGGAAGCAGGGATTCGAATTTTTTATGGAAAAATGGGTTATTCATTTCCTTTACGCTATGAGATGGGGAAATTATGCAGTTACCATGACGGCCAAGTGCTGGATGTGGATCTCCGGGATCCGAATCTTATCTTTTTCTCTGTATCGGGTATCAAGGACCCAGAGTTTATCATCCAAGCCTCTCAAACCGACCCCACTCTCCCCCCCGAATTGGTCTATCCCATGGCCGTGTTAGAACACACCGGTAGTTTGGGGCCATTTATTCAGGTCAGTTGTAATATCAAGGTGTGGTTCGATGCCTCAATGGTTTCACTCCTCATTCAAGGTGCGCCGGATCTACCTGATTATGGGTTGCAAGGGGGAGCGGGCCTCATGACCAGAACGTACGCTTCCGATAAAGTTGAGTCATATGTGCACAATTTATCTCAACCGTGGCAGGAAGGCTTGAGTTTTAATTTCGTGAATCTCCATCTTCAATTAAGCCGTGGCATTGATAGTGCCGTTATTCCCTTTGGAACACCGATCTTTTCAGTGTATCCGGTGTTCAATCGACAGAGCTACCGCTTTGTCGACCGCCGAACGATGGACCAGGCTCCATAAGGATCTATGGCTATCTGGTGGGTCCATGGGGCTCATGCTGCTTTCCCCAAGATCATCCAACTCGAAAAAACACCTTCCTTTACCCTCCAGCGGGGAATACGTGAAATGAATAGTGGTATTCCAGTCGGAAGGATTTGCCTTATCCTGACTTTCCTGCTCATGGCTGGATGTGCAGGCGGCCATTCCCGAAGCGAGCCAATGATTTCCGGAACTTTTCAACGGGGAGTGGCTTCCTGGTATGGCCCAAGTTTTCATGGTAATCCGACTGCCAACGGTGAATCCTATGACATGTGGGCACTCACTGCCGCACATCGTACGCTACCCTTTGGAACACGGGTCCTCGTTCAAAGTGTCGATACCGGGAAATCCGTGACGGTTCGCATCAATGATCGTGGTCCTTTTATTCGGGGTCGGATCATTGATCTATCCTATGGAGCTGCCCGGGAGCTGGCCATGATTGGAAGAGGAACGGAGAACGTCAGTTTAACGATCCTCGAATCCACAAACGCAGGTTCGGGCCATATGTCGAATAGAGAGTCTGATACTTATTGGGTGCAGGTAGGCTCTTTTATGACGTTAACTCAAGCGGTCGCCTTGCATGAACAACTGGCCAACCACTATCCCAATATACGATTGACGACCGTGGACCTTCCATCTGGACAATGGCACCGTGTTCAGGTTGGGACATTTCCCTCTCAGGAAAAGGCAAAAATCGTGGCGATAGAACTAGAAAAACAATTCGATCTCGACCCTCTTCTGATACAGGATAACTGACTGAAAAAAAAGAGGTAATCTGAGAATTTATCCCATATAATTGCCTTAAACCAATGCCCTATGGTACTTTGGATTCAAGCAAGCATTGAGGGCTCAAAACCTCTCATCAACAATGAGACGTTTGGCCTTATTATGAATCCCTCTCAAACTCTTCTGATACCAACTTCCTCCAAGACCGGACTACCAGATCTTGCAGCTAATTCCGCTGTAACGACATATCTTTGTCACGTCGGAGCTCGTTAATCCCTCTATGGATTTTATCGCCGTCCTTATTTGTCTAGGACTTTCCGCTTTTTTCTCCGGCGCGGAGATCGCTTTTTTTTCAATAACGGAAAGCCGGTTGAAAACCCTGGCCGATGAAGGTCATAAAGGGGCCAAACTTGCCCTGAAGTTACGGTCAAACCCACAACGCCTTCTCTCGACAATTCTGATTGGCAACAATTTGGTCAATATTATGGCGGCCTCCATGGCAACCTTGATTGCCATCCGCATGTTTGGATCTGAGGCCGTGGCTGTTGCTACGGGCCTGTTAACCTTTATGGTTCTGTTATTCGGGGAAATCGTCCCCAAAACGCTTTGTGCAAAATATTCCGAAACGGCCGTGCAATTACTGGCATATCCCATTTATCTCCTGGAACAATTATTCTTTCCTTTTCTCTATTTCTTGGAACCGTTTATTTTAAAACTAACCGGTGGTCGTGGTTTAACCGTTCCGTTTATTACGGAAGAAGAACTCAAAATCATGCTCGATGCCGGAGGAAAAGCGGGGGTCTTGGAAACGGATGAAGTGAAAATGATTAAAAACGTGTTTGATTTCAATGATGTGACGGCTGAAGATGCAATGACTCCCAGAATATATATGTTCGCCCTCGATGGCAATCAAACACTAGGAGAAGCACGGGAGGAGTTATTTAAAGCGAAATATTCACGGATTCCCATTTACGAAGGAAATCCGGATAACATCACCGCCATTCTCTATCGCAATCATGCCTTGATGGAACTGGCTCAAAGTCATACAAACCTCACCCTCAAATCATTAGCAAAACCGGCATTGTTCATCCCCTCTACCAAAACGGCCGATGATTTATTGAGGCAATTCCAACAAGAAAAACGCCATATTGCGATTGTGGTCAATGAGTTTGGGGGCGTGATGGGTTTAATTACGGTCGAAGATCTGCTTGAAGAAGTGGTCGGAGAGATTCTGGATGAAGGTGATCTTAGCGAAGAATGGATTCGCCGGACGGGAAAAAATCAAATATTAGTGGATGGGCGAACCGAAGTTCGCCGCATCAATGAATTTCTTAAGGTCGAACTAGACGAAGAGCAAAATACGATTAGCGGACTTATCCTCGAAGAATTAGGCCATATTCCTGCTGTTGGTGAGAAGGTTCAAACGGACAATTGTCTTTTAGTTGTCCAAGAAGCTGATGAACGTTCTATTAAAGGCGTCCAGATCATCAAGGAAGAACCTGTTCCCGAAACACCTCCCACCGAACCGTCTACGGTGTCTTCAGAATCCTAACAAAAACTTCCCGGTTTTGTACTTTGGCCTGCTAGTAAAATTTAATGTCGGCTCCCCTACTCATTCCCACCAAAGAGATTGATCCGTCCCTTTCTTACAACCCATTCTATTGCCTGGTGAGATAATAACTTCTTCATGATTATTCGATAAAAACATTACTCGTTGGATGATGAAGATAAAATGTTCCCGGATTGAACGAATAAGGAGAATTCATTTTCATCTAAAATTCGGACTCCTAGTGTGGTGGCGCTGTCATATTTAGAGCCGGGGTCTTCGCCGGCTACGAGGTAATCTGTCCGTTTACTGACGCTGGATGTGACACGTCCACCTAACTCTTCAATTCTGCGCTTCGCCTCCTGACGGGAATAACCTTTTAACGTTCCGGTTAGCACAAAAATCTTCCCCCTTAGCGGTTGAGCATGAGGCTCTGACATATTTACTTCCTGTTGAACCAGAACTCCCAATGACTCCATGTGTTGCCAAACCTTCAAATTGCGTGATTCTTGAAAAAAATGAGTCACGCTTGCAGCAATCTCTGGTCCGATGTCACGGATTTGCAAAAGCTCTTCTTCGGTAGCCCTCTTCAAATTGTCAAGCGAACCAAACTTCTTGGCCAAAACTCTGGCGATGTGAGTCCCCACATGGCGTATGCCGAGGCCAATCAGAAGGCGCGCGAAGGGAACGTCTTTACTCTTTTCGATTTCTCCCAAAAGTTGCCTCGCGGATTTATCCGCAAAACCTTCCAATTGAAGAAAATCGTCGACGCCTAATGTATACAGATCGGATAAATCCTTGACGAAGCCCTTGTCGACCAACTGTGCTACCGTTTTTTTTCCAAGCCCTTCGATATTCAAGGCACCCTTTGACGCAAAATGCTCAAGGGATCCCTTGAGTTGCGCTGAACAGACCGTTTGGCCCGTACAATACAGAATTGGCCCTTCCTGAATAGTATGGGACTGGCAAACCGGACAGGTCGTTGGCGGATGAAAAGGAGCCCCACGCTCTTCACCCGGCACAGGCACTCGTTCCACCACATCCGGAATGACGTCCCCTGCCCGCTCAACTTTGACGGTGTCACCCACCCGAATATCTTTACGGGCCACTTCTTCCACGTTATGCAGTGAGGCCCGACTCACTGTCACACCACCGATTTCCACCGGATCCAATAAGGCAATGGGGGTGAGCGCCCCGGTCCGACCGACCGACATGGCAATTCCCTGAACCTTGGTCAGTTCCTTTCTTGGAGGAAATTTAAAGGCAATGGCCCATCGGGGACTGCGTGACTTTTCGCCGAGAGCCTTTTGCCAATCGAACCGGTCAATTTTGATGACGATGCCGTCAATTTCGAACGGCAAGGCATCCCGTTGTTCAAACATCTCACGATAAAATTCCAGAGCTTCCTGAATAGAGGGACAGTGCCGGCGAAATTGAGGGATCGGAAATCCCCATGTCTCTAGGCAGGTGACCGCTTCAAAATGGGTGCGGGGTCTCCTTGGCCCCGAGCTCATGAAATCGTAGCAGATGATGGTCAGCGGGCGGGTCGCGGTGATAGCCGGATCCAATTGGCGTAATGTTCCGGATGACGCATTGCGCGGATTGGCAAAAGGTTCTTCCCCTAGCTCGGTCAAGCGTCGATTCAATGTGTGAAAATCCGGGAGTTTCATAAACACCTCCCCCCGCACCACTACATGGGAAGGAAAAGTCCCGCCTTCTCTCAACTGTAATGGCAAGGCGCGTATGGTACGAAGATTGTGCGTCACGTCCTCCCCTATTGCGCCATTTCCTCTCGTAGCCCCTCGCACAAAAATGCCATTGTCGTAAGTGAGGGCAACAGATAATCCATCGTATTTGGGTTCAGCCGAATAGCTCGGCTGTTTCACGTCTAATTCCCGGCAAACCCGCTGATCAAACGCCAACACGCTCTCTTCATCCATCTCCGAGTCCAAACTGAGAAGAGGAAATTCGTGTGTGATTTTACTGAATTGGGCAAGTGGCGCTCCACCGACCCGCTGGGTTGGCGAATCAGGTGTCCTGAGATCCGGGTATTGGCTTTCTAAGGTTTGCAGCTCTCGAAAGAGCCGGTCATATTCCGCATCAGAGATTTCCGGTCGGCTTCGAACATAATACAATTCATCATGTCGACGGATGGCGTGTTTTAACTTTTCAATCTTCAGTTCAATTTTTGCGGATGGCACAGCAGGAGATTGAGGAGTCTTGAAAGAATCCTCTGCTCCGGTCTCGTCAGGATTATTCCCGAATAAATTTGGCTGCATAACTTCGGATTTCGTGCCCATTTAACACATGAAATTGCCGTAGTCGGGCAATCGTTTGCCCTGAGAACCGATGCAAGGGAATGGGCAGGAGCTTCCGCCCGAAGCGACGGGCAATCTTTCGCCAGGCCCAAGTCAGCGGAACCGGAGAGACGACAGCCACAATGGGTTCTTGTGAATGGGCGCAGGCTCCCGCAAGCAATCGTTCTTCGAGCGAAGTCGCAAAATCGAACAGGGGATTTTCCCATATATCAGGAATGAGCCGTGGCGGATACAGAAAAAGCGCCCCTCCATAGCAGGCCTGTCCGATTCCTGGGCCGACCATGTTTGGCGCAAAGGGGGTTGCGTAAAAACTGAGGGTGGATTCTTCTTGATGTTCGGCATACCAGGTCGTTTGCCAGGAAAACGTCTGAGGATCAGCCGGGACCTCAAAGAAAAAAACCAGCGATTCAATGATTCTTCGCACAGGAGGAACCACCTTGACATGAATATCCCGCACTGATCGTTGTGGGGCAATGGCCCACTGGCGCAAGGTTGCCCGCAGATCAATCCCATCTTCCAGCGAGTTGTTGAATCGTTCAATTCTTCCTAAATCCGCACCTAAGACCTGTCGACTATGCTGTCGAACATGCGCCGCAAAGGATTCAATGCGCTGATCTTCCGGAGGCCAGGAACACTGTCGGTAAGGATTCCATTGTTGTGCCCATGATTGTGATTTGGGCCTTGGTGGATCGGGCCTGAGGGTGACACGGCGCCAGACCAGGGGGTCTCCTTGCAACCGATTCACAGCCGGAAGAATGTTCCCATCAGGATCCTGAAGTTCGCCGATTCCCATCAACACACCAGGCCTGGTATCCAATACGGATGCTTGAGTTTGGTAGTCATAGGTTTTGGCCGTTTCCAATAACCTGAGGGCAAATTCATCCCCAGCCATCTGTTTGGCGGCTAGGACCAGGGTATACAAATCCGGTTTAAGCCGATGCTCGAGAAGCGTCAGATTCCGGACGTATTGAAAATAGCGTTGCAATAATTGTGGGGTGACCCAATTCGTCTCTTGCGCGATGGTCGTGGAACGAGACGCCATCCACTGGGCCCTGGCTTCCAGAACCAGTTCTTTGATGCCATCAATAGCCAAATGCGTGTCGGCTCGAGCTTCTTCCCTTCGTTGTTCATACAGGTGCGTGACATAAGGTAATTCGCTCAACACAAAGTAGAGCGAAGCCGGCTCGACCTTCCACCACTCGGGAAGGTGTATTCCCTGCTCGGGTGAAATATAAGGCATCCGCTCATGATAGGCCTGGCGCAACCAGGGCCAATCCGTTATTGGGCAGAGAAAAAGAACGGCAGAAAAGTCCAGTTCAATTTCATGAAGTCGAAAGGCCATCCAACGGATGCGTTCCCAACGAGAAGACTGGTCTTGAGGAGGTGGCAAAAAAGGCAGGGTGGCAGCAGAGAAGGCTGCCAAAGGCACAGTCTTTAAGGTATAGGGATCAGGCCCGACCCAGGAGACGGGATGGTAGCGTCGGACATCACGATCAACATAGGCTCGCGGGATCCCCTCGGACATGGCCGATCGAATCCCCATGATCACCGGCTGGCAAGGATCAATCGGCACATAGGAGCAGCTCGAGATTCCCTCGTCATTTTGTTCTGGAAGAACCACCAGGCTGATAACAGGCAACTGGTCAATCCCCTTTTCTACGAGGGGTTGCACAGACGGCGGTAGAGGAAGGACCACACAATCAATGTGGCGGGACACAATAATCTCCCGGACGATATGAGCCATATCTCCACTTCCATGCACGACAGGCAAGACGTGAATATTGGAAGAGAGGGCAAAGATCGTGTCTGGGGTCAACGCGGCGAGAGTCATGGTGCGTCCTGGAGGAAAACAGGTGAACCTTTTCCACTCAAGAAGTAGAGAATAGGCCGTTCATCAGGGTCGCCTAGGATTACAGATCTGATGGCCTACTGGTCAGGGTGCAGGGGATGATCCTCTTCAAAGAAGAAATCCCCTAATCCTTTCGGGAGAGCATGCCCGTGTAATGTTTGGGACCGGCGTTTCGCTAACACATCCAGATCTTGTGCTTCTTCTCCCAAAACATTGATCAGGGCTTCCCGCCAAGCCGGATCACGGGCCACGGGATGGTGAGGGTCTTGGGCCATCCGTTTCATAGCGTATTGCACCATGTGCATCCCGTCCCGAATGGAGAATGGGAGATCCAGTTGATGCGCTTTTTGAAGAAAATTAACCGTGAGCGTGATCAATTCCCCAGACGCAAACGTGAGGTGATACCGCAAAATAGCTAATTCATGTTCCTTGTTAGGAAATTCAACTTTCAGCGTCGGTTGCAGGCGGGACAGGATATAATCCGGCACCTCATAGGTCGACGCATCTTCATTCATGGTGACACAACACCGGAAATTCTCATGCGCTGGAATTTGGACACCTGCCACCACCGAATCGACCGAGCGTCGATGATCAAGCAGTGAGGCAAGGGAGGCCCAACTCTTTTCATTCATCCGGTTGCCTTCATCGAGAAGACAGACATTGCCGGTCAGCATGGCCGTGACTAAGGGCGAGGCTTGATAGGTAATCGTGCCTCCCTCAGAAATGACCGGAGAGACGAGAAGGTCTTCGGGTCTGGTGTCTGCGGTACATTGATAGATGAAGAGTTCCTGCTTCCTCTCCTGAGTCGCCGCCATGGCGAGTGTGGTCTTCCCCACACCCGGTTGACCGATAATTCTCGGTGATAAAGGCACATCTTTTTCATCAACGATAAACCAACAGGCGAGAAGCTGGCGTAAAATGTCTTGATCGCCCATCCAGGCTTGTGTAAGTCTAAGGGGACGAGCCAGGCGAAGCGCAACCTGCCCGATGTGCATCACCGAAGGGTCCGCAGAATGTGAAAATGGAGAGGTCATAAGAAAAAGGACGAAGGCAATTTGTAGATGAAATTATCACAGCCATTTTTCTATGGTCAATGAATCATGGTGTTCGGTACCTTCTGCTGATGTGCAAAATAGTTGTTTGACATTATCCCTATTCCGAATTATTGTGTAGCAAAAGGTGACAAGATGGTGGAGATCTTCGCCTTCTCGTTATTGACCATTGTCCCTAAAGGAGGGATATATATGAACCTCAGAGGAGGAACGCGTAATATGGCGCAACCATTGTTCGGGGGATATCATGGAGATCCCCAATCATCGGGCTGGTTTGGATACCTGAAAATTGCAACTGGCGTGCTGGTCTGTAGTGGAGTCTTGTCCGGATGCGTCAGTACAGAAAAGTTCGAAGCCGAGAAGGCACGTGCGTTAAACTTCCAACGTCTTTTAGCGCAAGAAGAAAAACGAACCGGTGAATTAAATGTGAAGTATCAAGACACGCAGCGACAAATGGGGTCATTGGAATCGCAAAATCGAGATTTAAATGCCGAATTAGAAGCCTTGCGAGACCAACTGAACCGTTCCCATGACGAACTTTCGCGTGTAAGAGAGGGAGGGATGGGAAAAGCGGATGATCTGAAACTGTCCGAACCTTCGATTTCTGAATTTGGGCTGAATGATCTGGACTTTAAAGATTCAGATATGACGAAACTTGATTCGGATTTGAATTTGGGGGACAGCATTCCTTTGGATTCGCCTAGTATGGATACGCTGGGCGGTCATGGCGAAGGATCACATATTGTCGCTAAAGGCGAAACCCTCTACCGGATTTCCAAAGAGTACGGCGTGTCGATCAACGATCTCAAAGCCTGGAATCAGTTGGCGGATAACACCATTCACGTTGGACAAAAGCTCATCGTCAGCGGTCAGTAATTTCACCTCAAATCATTCTTCAAGATAAGGTCGGAATCCCAAGGAAAACGCTTCCTTCGGTTCCGGCCTTTTCTTATTCTTCCCTCGAGAAGACGTGTGCCTCACGGGCACTTTCGTTGACACCTCATAGGCCGTATGCTACCGTCAAATCCATGAAAAATGCTTATTATTCAGTGAGTTTTGACGAATTTTGCCAATTCGCCGCACAAGGAAATCTCGTCCCACTCTATCGAGAAATTCTGGCAGATTTCGAAACGCCTGTGTCGGCATTTTCCAAAATCAATACGGGAGCCAATGCCTTCCTATTTGAAAGTATCGAAGGGGGAGAAAACTGGGCAAGATATTCCTTTCTGGGTAGTCACCCTTCGGTCATGTTGTGGGAGGAGAACGGCGAGGTAGTCACCCAAAAAGGCCGGAAACAGCACCGGGTCCCGCTGCAGGGCAACCCCTTGGACCATATTCAGAATACCATGGCAGAGTACCATCCGGTTGTCGTTCCCGGCTTGCCCCGGTTTGTTGGTGGTGCGGTCGGCTTTTTGGGTTATGACGTGGTCCGGTCTTTTGAACCGGTTCCGTCTCGAGCGAAACTCGGAATTAAAACTCCCCTCTTTGCGTTTTGCATTACGGATACCTTACTCATTTTTGACAATGTCGCCCATACCCTCAAAATTGTGGCCAATGCCCATATTACTTCTACGAAAAAGACCCAACTTCGCCAGATCTATCAGGACGCCATCAATCGGATTGAATCAATCATTGCCAGGCTTCATAAACCGATCCGACGACCTACGGCCTCGATTCGACGTGCGCCTCTCAAATTTCAATCGAATATGTCCCCTGAGGACTTTGAAAAAATGGTGCTTCGGACCAAAGAATATATTCAGGCTGGTGACATCATTCAGGGAGTCATGTCTCAACGGTGGCAGACGACTATCCATACCGATCCCCTGGAAATCTATCGAGCCTTGCGGGTGCTGAATCCCTCGCCCTACATGTTCTATTTACGAATTGCTGGAATCGAACTCGTGGGATCTTCTCCGGAAATCCTTGTGCGATGCGAAGAAGGCAATATTGTGGTGCGGCCTATTGCCGGGACCCGTCCCCGTGGCCAGACGCCACAAGCTGACGAGGCATTGGAACAGGATCTCTTATCCGATCACAAGGAATTAGCCGAACACGTCATGTTGGTGGACTTAGGCCGGAATGATGTGGGCCGAGTGGCCAAAGCCGGAACGGTTAAACTTGAACGGTTCATGAAAGTTGAACGATATTCCCATGTCATGCACATTGTTTCTCAAGTTAAGGGAGAATTAGGTCCTCAATACACCGCCTATGATGTCATGAAGGCGTGTTTTCCGGCCGGTACCGTATCCGGTGCTCCGAAAATCCGAGCCATGCAAATCATTGAAGAGTTGGAACCCACTCGTCGGGGGCCTTATGCGGGAGCGGTCGGGTATTTTAGTTTTTCCGGGAATATGGACACCTGCATCAATATTCGTACGGTCGTCGTTCAAGGGCAGAAGGCCTACATTCAGGCCGGCGCCGGAATTGTCGCCGATTCTGACCCAACCCGTGAATATGAAGAAACTCGAACAAAAGCCGGAGCCATGATGAAAGCCATTGAAATGGCTGAACACGGCCTAGCGTAAAAGGGCTAGAGAAGAAACCTATGATCCTGGTCATCGATAATTACGATTCGTTTACCTACAATCTTGTCCAATATCTTGGAGAGTTGGGAGCCGACCTCCAGATTTTTCGAAATGATGCCCTCACGGTCGAAGATATTCACCGCCTGGCACCTGAGCGCATATTAATTTCACCAGGCCCTTGTACGCCCAACGAGGCGGGCATATCGGTTGCGACCATCAAGCATTTTGCCGGCCATCTTCCCTTATTCGGTGTCTGTCTCGGACATCAATCCCTGGCCTACGCCTTTGGTGGTCAAATCATTCGAGCTCCCAGGCTTATGCATGGAAAAACTTCCATGGTCCATCATGATGGAAAAACAATTTTTGAAGGTCTTCCGAATCCCTTTGAAGCCACCCGATATCATTCCTTAATCGTTAAGCGTGAAACCTTGCCCGCGGACTTTGAAATTTCGGCCGAAACCGTGGAAGGCGAAATCATGGGACTCCGGCATACCCCAACCGGAGCGGAAGGCGTGCAATTTCATCCTGAGTCGATTCTCACCACGGCAGGGATGGATCTTTTGCGGAATTTTTTATCATTGCCCGTCTGCTCTTCAACCGACCACTAAAATCTACGATCCCCAAGTCATATGTTCCTAAGGCTGTTCACATGCCCATACTCAAAGACCATATCGCCAAATTAGCCGAGGGCCTCGACCTCTCGGAGGACGAAGCGGAAGAAGGCATGCGGGAGATCATGCAAGGAGGGGCCACTGAAGCTCAAATTGCAGCCTACTTAATGGGATTACGCATGAAAGGCGAATCCATTGATGAAATCACCGGGTCAGTGCGAGCCATGCGCGAACGAGCGATTCGAATCCCTATTACCGATCCTCAGGTGGTGGATACGTGTGGAACCGGTGGGGACAAAAGCCACACGTTCAATATCTCCACGGCTGCCGCCTTGGTCGTAGCTGGAGGGGGGATGACCGTTGCCAAGCATGGGAATCGCTCGGTGTCCTCTCAATCAGGGAGTGCAGATGTGTTGGCCGCCCTTGGCGTCAATATCGATTTGTCTCCTGAAAAAGTTGCAGATTGCATCAATGAAATTGGAATTGGTTTTCTCTTCGCACCGCTCTATCACGGAGCCATGAAACATTGCGCCAAACCCCGGACGGAGCTGGGGATCCGCACCTTGATGAATATTATGGGACCGCTGGCCAATCCGGCACGAGCCACGATTCAAATTCTGGGGGTCTATGACCAAGCCCTCAACGAAAAATTGGCTCAAGTTCTTTTGCGATTGGGCACACAACATTGCTTTGTTCTTCATGGGATGGACGGGTTGGATGAAATTTCATTAACCAGTCGGACAGGGATTGCTGAGGGAAAAAAAGGACGAGTACTGAGCTATTCCATCGGGCCAGAAGATTTCGGCCTTTACCCGGTTTCGCCCAAAGAACTTTTGGGAGGAAACCCGGAAGACAATGCCCAGATCATTCGCGATATTTTTCGAGGACGAAAGGGCCCCAAAAGAGATATCGTTCTGATGAATGCCGCGCCAGCCTTTATCGCCTGCCAGAAAGCGACATCGCTGAAAGAAGGCTTCGAAGAAGCCGGTCGTGTGGTGGACAACGGAGCCGCATTTGAAAGCTTGGACAAGCTCATCTCCTTGACCAAAAAGCTGGCGGCATGATTCTTTCTCGTATCCTCGAACATAAAAAAGCCGAATTGCGGCGAAAACAGAGCCGGGGCTATCTGGCTGAACTCAAGGGCCGCATTGTTGATCAAACTCGACCGCTGGGTTTCATTCAGGCATTGGAGGCAGGGTTGACGTCGACGGCTCCGGCATTAATTGCCGAAGTTAAAAAAGCCTCGCCCAGTCAAGGACTTATGCGACCGGAATTCCATGATCGGTTTGAGCCAGTGACCATCGCCTCTCAATATCGAGATCATGGAGCGAGTGCCTTATCCGTCCTCACCGATCAGGATTTCTTTCAGGGGAACTTGGAGTATTTGCACAATGTGAAAGAGGCCGTTCAACTTCCAACGCTCAATAAAGAATTTATGGTTGAGGAGATTCAGTTTTATGAAGCGCGGGCCTATGGAGCGGACTGTGTGTTACTGATTGCGGCCGCGTTGGACCGATTCCAGCTTGAAGACTTTTTCACGTTTGCACACGGGTTATCGCTCGATGTGCTCATTGAAATCCATAATGAACGGGAACTAGATACCGTCCTTGAACGAGTGCCTTTGGCCAGACTTATTGGCATCAACAACCGTGATCTGAAAACCTTTCAGACTGATTTGAGTGTCACCGAGCGGCTTGCCAAACGTATGCCGACGGACACACTTATTGTCAGCGAAAGTGGCATCCACAAACGGGAGCATGTCGTGCGGGTCCTGGAAGCCGGAGCCAAAGCCATGTTGATCGGTGAATCGTTATTGCGTGCAGACTCGATTCAAGCCAAAATTCAGGAATTATTACATCCCCCGTCCTCTCCAAAAAAAGAAGCATCCACCACTCGTTGGGTCTAGATTCAATTGCGGGGAAATCCCTACTGTACCTGTTCTCTTGGCTAAAGACCGGTCGAAATGATAGGGGTGCCTGTATAGGCAAGACAGAAATATGAGATTGAAGCGGTATAGCATCGTGATTACGAACGACCCCACCAAACGGCGAATGCTCATATGGCCCCTAAAATAAAAATTTGTGGCATCACGAATCAGAAGGATGCCGAAATCGCAGTTCAGGAAGGGGCCGACGCTTTGGGTTTTGTGTTTTACGCCCAAAGCCCTCGATATGTCCAACCGGCTATCGCCAAACATATCATTGCAAGCCTTCCCCCTTTCGTGGTTCCGGTGGGTGTATTTGTCAATCACGATCTCGATATGGTGAAACGCGTGTTCGATGACTGCGGATTGGGTCTGGCACAACTGCATGGTGACGAATCTCCCGGTTTTTGTGAATCGTTACAACGCCCGGTGCTACGCGCCATTCGACTGCGGGATCGAAGTAGCTATCTCGCCTTGGCAGAATGGAAAGGTCGGATAGGCGTAAGAGGATTTATCATAGATGCATTTTCGGATACCGCTTACGGGGGAACCGGGCACACGACCGATTGGTCCCTTGCGGGCGAGGTAGCCAAAGCAGTGCCTATGCTGTTGGCAGGAGGATTAACTCCTGGAAATGTGCAAGAAGCGATACGCCAAGTCCAGCCCTATGGGGTCGATGTGAGTAGCGGTGTAGAACAGAGTCCTGGGCGAAAAGATCCTGCCAAAATTCGGGATTTTATCCAATCGGTTCGTCTTGTGTGTTAGCCATTCCATCGCTATACTCTTTTCTTTTTCATTCCTCTTTCAGCGGAACTTTCCATGGCAATTACCCCTAATAAACACGGGCGTTTCGGGGAATTCGGAGGCAAGTATGCTCCGGAAATCCTGATGCCCGCCATCCATGAATTGGAACAGGCGTATCATTCGGCCAAAGCAAGCCGACCCTTCCAACAAGAGCTTCGGGATTGTCTGAAACATTTTGTCGGTCGTCCAACTTCCCTTTTCTTTGCCGAACGTCTCACCAAAACCCTTGGGGGAGCCAAGATTTACCTCAAAAGAGAAGACCTCTGTCATACCGGTGCGCACAAGATTAACAATACCGTCGGGCAAGCCTTGCTCACCAGACGAATGAAAAAGAAACGCGTCATTGCCGAAACCGGTGCAGGACAACATGGAGTAGCGGTCGCCACCGTGGCCGCCATGTTCGGGCTGGAGGCCGAAATCTACATGGGCACCGATGATATGGAACGACAGGCATTGAATGTCTTCCGGATGCGGTTACTCGGCTCAAAAGTGACGGGGGTGAATTCCGGAAGTCGCACACTCAAGGATGCCATCAGTGAGGCGATGCGTGACTGGACCACCAATGTGAGCACGACCCACTATTTGCTTGGATCGGTCCTGGGCCCCCATCCGTACCCCATGATGGTCCGAGATTTTCAATCCGTGATTGGTCGAGAAACCCGCAAGCAAATTCTGGCATTGGAAGGTCGATTGCCTCACTGTCTTGTCGCTTGTGTTGGCGGCGGCAGCAATAGCATTGGATTATTTTATCCGTTCGTCAAAGATACGCAAGTTAAAATGGTCGGCGTGGAAGCCGGGGGATACGGGATAAAAAGCGGAAAACATGCTGCGCGCTTTGCAGGAGGGAAACCTGGCGTTTTGCACGGGACGATGACCTATCTCCTTCAGGATGCGGATGGTCAAGTCAACCCCACGCATTCGGTGTCTGCGGGATTGGACTATCCGGCAGTCGGTCCTGAACACAGTTATTATCATGATACAGGACGAATCCGATACACCTCCGCGACAGATGCTGAAGCCTTAGCTGCTTTCGACCTACTCGCCAAGGAAGAAGGTATCATTCCCGCGCTTGAAAGTGCCCATGCCGTTGCAGAAGTCGTCAAGCTGGCGCCAACGATGAAAAAATCACAGATCTTAATCATGAATCTTTCAGGGCGCGGAGATAAAGACGTTCAACAACTAGCCAAAATGCGGGGAATTCCTCTCTAAGAGAGGGCACAACTATTGGTTCGAGGAACACACGACGGAGAAGGCAGCCAGGTCTTTTGGCAAATTTGAAATGTTCTAATATGAGCAATCGCATTCAAACTACATTTGCACAACTCGACACGAAGGGTGAAAAAGCCCTTATCCCTTACATTATGGCTGGCGATCCGACCTTAGCCATGACCGAATCTCTTGTGTTAGCTTTGGAACAGGGCGGTGCCGACCTGATCGAGTTGGGTGTACCCTTTTCGGACCCCATCGCCGATGGTCCGGTGATTCAACAAGCAGCAGAACGAGCCCTTCACTCAGGGACTACCCTTAAAAATATCCTTGCCACTGTCACAAACCTGAGAATGAAGACGTCCATTCCCCTTATTTTAATGGCCTATTACAACAGCCTTATGGCCATGGGGATCAAAGATTTTTGTGCCAATGCCGTTCAAGCGGGCGTCGATGGGATTATCGTTCCGGATTTGCCACCGGAAGAGTCTGACCTTCTTTATCAGGCAGCTCAGGCTGCGGGAGGACCTGTGAGTATTTTTCTGTTGGCTCCAACCAGCACGGCGGAGCGCCGACGGGCTGTGATACAGCGATCACATGGATTTATTTATTATGTCTCTCTTACCGGTATTACCGGTGCCAAGCTGACCGATCTCAGTAAGGTGCGCCAAAGCGTCCAACAGCTTCAACGAACCTCACGAAAACCTGTAGCCGTGGGATTTGGGATTGCATCCGCCGAACAGGCCAGGGAAGTTGGACAATTTGCGGATGGAGTCATTATTGGGAGCGCCCTGGTCCGACACATTGGTGAACACCATTCCGCCCCGACATTTCTCACTGACATTCAGGCCATGGCACAAGAGTGGAAATCCGTCCTCTTGCCCGTCACAGCAAAATCGTCGGCCATACAAAGTTCAAAGACCTAGGGTGTCCGGGCATTCCTAAATACTGCCCTTCCTGAAATAGCATCTTCAATTCTCATAATCGATATACTCGTGTCCTATGGTCGGCGGCTTTCCCTGACGAAGATTTCTCGGAATTGAATCAGCCATTCTTCGTCTCGGGACGGATCTTTCCAAGGCAGGGAATCTTCACAAACTTCCTTAAAACAGGAAGGTGAGTATGGCTTCTACCAGAAAAAAACCTCGCAAACATTCCACTCGAAGGTCAGCAAATACGGGGACGGCCAATCAGCGGCGTCCTGTATCTTTGACTGACTCTTCACCGTTTCGCCTTGCAAACCACTGGTTAGAGGGAAACAAGGTCAACTATTTAGAGACTCCCAATAAGGGTGGAACCATCCAACCGTCCTACTTGGTATTTCACTATACAGCCGGACCAAGCTCCCAATCCTCGATTGCCTGGTTGACAAACCCCCTAGCAAAAGCCTCAGCCCATCTGGTCGTAGGCCGGGATGGAACGATTACCCAGCTTGCATCCTTTACCACGAAGACCTGGCATGCGGGGGTGAGTCATTGGGATGGCCTGACAGGCCTGAATCAGCATTCAATTGGGATTGAAATGGATAATGCCGGGCCATTAATCGCAGTGGGAGAGAAATTGACGGCGTGGTTTGGGAAATCCTATCCAAAGTCGCAGGCCATCTTTGCAACCCATAAACTAGACACCCAGCCAAAGTGGTGGCAGGCCTTTTCCGAGAAACAAATTCTCATTGCGGTGGAACTGGCAAAAATACTGGTTCAACAGTATGGCCTAAAGGAAATTCTTGGACATGACGACATTGCTCCGGATCGGAAGCGAGATCCGGGGCCCGCTTTTCCTCTAGACCATATCCGCGCATTGGTGATGGGAAGATCCCAGGAGGAAGGGGATTGGTATCAGGTGATGGCCTCTGCGTTAAATATTCGCTCAGGTCCCGGTTCGGAATATGACATTGTAGCCTCTCCCCTCACCAAGGGAACGAAACTCCTCGCATTGGAAAAACAGGATCGATGGACCAAAGTGGATGTAGACCCAGGCGCACTTTCGTCCGGACAAGATCTCGAAGGTTGGGTCTTTAACCGATACATTGAATCCTTGAACGCATAGCAATCAAGAGTAGACTGAGAAATCCTTCCTCTTCCTCCCTGGGTCAACATCCAGCAGAGTTCCAGCAAATCTTTTTTACCTAGCCCGGGCAGTCCTTGCCCGGTGTCAAAATCCGCACAGCACTAAAAAGGTAAAACTCACCTGGTTTTCAAGCATTTTATCCATTTCTTTATCAGGAATTTCTGGCACGGTTCTTGGTCTATTGGAAGGTATACACACGCCGAAACGTTCATAATTAACAAGGGGTTGTCCATGGGTGAAACCGAATACTTAGACCAGGAAGATCAGGAAAAAGCGGTGGAAATTCGCATTGAAGATGTCATTTATCGCTCAGATGAAAGCCCGGCAGTCGTGCTGGCGATCAAACGAACCTGCTCCCTGAGTGGAGAATGCAAAGTCGGACATGTCACCTTGGGACATGAAAATACCCTTCGTTTATATCTGGAAACCTAACCACGCACTCACTTTTTTTTTAATGCTTTCTTGCTTAAACGCAAGACAATTAACCCTATGGTCTTACCCTGTTTTCATCTTTACATCTCCAAGGGTTCTACCAAAGCCATATCCCATTGATCAGAGAGCAACCGGATAAGCACCCAAGTCTCAAGGGTGTTGCATGAGTCGACCAGACAACTCCCAGAAGACTCATCGTTTTCCCTCCTCTATCGCCCTATTTGCCAATCTCAATGATTTCAGGGGTAAGGCCGGTATCCGTCAGATGAAGACGGGCCACGGTAATCGGAAGAGTAAATCGACGAGGGCCGGCGCTTCCAGGATTGAGGTAGAGCACTCCCTTGCGTCTCTCGGCAGAGGCACGATGGGAATGGCCAAAAATGACAGCAGAAATCTCCGAGGCAACAGGGTCTATATCCAAGTGTTCCAGTTCATGCAAGACATAGAAGAAATACGATTGATGTTCGACGACATTCGTCAAAGGAATCTGCTCAGCCCAAGGGTCATGATCATTATTTCCACGGACGGCGATCACCGGAGCGATCATCTCCAGTGTCTTCAAAACGTCAGGATTTCCGATATCTCCCGCGTGGAGAATCAACTCCGTCCCGGTCAAAGCCTCAATCACCTGAGGGCGCACTAGCCCATGCGTATCGGAAATAACCCCGATCAGGTTCTCTCTCTTATTCGATACCCTCATCCTAAGCATTAGGATTCTTTTTTTGTCGGTCGATCGCCCATTTCCAAAAAATCTCCGTAATGACGTTGGCCACACTCCGGACAAAACCCATGGGTAAATTGGGCATTAGATCGATCAGTAATAAATTGTTCGAGCGGTTGCCAGGTGTTGTTGTGGTCACGAATCTTTTTGCAAAAACTACAAATGGGGAGAAAACCCTCCAATACGTTGACTCTTTTAGCCAATGCTCGTGTTTGCATGGCGGTTCGACTGACAAGGAATGCCATTCCACCTAAAACAAGTATTCTGATAATGGTATTGATCGAGGCATCGAACATTGTCAGGTGAACGGGCCATAACATGCCATAAAAATACAAACGGATAAGGGGCATCGTCACAGCAAAGGCCAACCCCCAAAAAAATCCACTATACCAGGAGGCGAGAGACACCGGAATAAGATACAAAATGGGGAACTGAATGGTTGGACCTGCTACGTAATCTCCAAGCAAAATAACAAGCGCCAACCCACTCAAATAGCCGGGAAACAATTTGGGATGTGTCCAGGCGTCTTCCCAAAAGCCTGTTCTGGGAGGAAGAGAAGGGAAAGACTGAGGAGGCGGCATAGGCCTAAACAGAATTGAGTTAAAAGAGACTCTTATGGATCTATGATAGCATAAGTGGCGGATGTCGAACATGGCGTTCCGAGTCATGTTTCCCTGCCCTCGACACCCCCTGCCTAGCGGGACTTCGTTGACAATTGAGGCGTCTGACATCCGCAGGCAACCCGGTCGTTAAACTCAGGAACCAGGAGAAAAACTGCCGTTACTCCTGGGACCTGACCGTCCCCGTTTGTGAAACTAATATGGCTCATCAGTCGGATTACGTTTCTTGAAAAATCGCATGCGAGATCTCCCCATTCAGGAGACACATGCGTTCGTCAATCCCGTATGGTGTATCCGGAAAATCCTTTGTGGATAGCGCTTCCCACTGGAAATGGTATAGTAAAGAGTATACCGGTAATGGTTTTGGAGGCTGCGGCGCGTTGTCGCAGCCTTTTTTATCACGAGAAGACCATTCTAAGGAATCAAGGTCCGTTCCTCAGCCGAACCAAATTTTCCATGGACCCCCAATGCGAATGACACTTCCGGAAAGGTAAGAAAGTCAGTGAAAACGTCCCATCCTGTTTTCGACCATGCCGATGAACTAAAAGAAAGTCCCCTCTTCCAACAGCCCAGTAATGGGCAGACGCGACCACCCACGTTATTTATCATATTTGGGGCCCAGGGAGATCTCACGAAGAGAAAATTGATTCCCGCGCTATATAACCTGGCCTCCAGTCATCATCTCCCTCAAGAATTTGCCATCCTTGGGATAGATGGGATCCCCATGCATACCGATGACTTTCGGGAGAAGATCCGTCAGGACATCGATGAATTGTGTCCCCGTCCCATCGATGCCACCATCAAAGAATGGCTCCTTGATCGCCTGCATTACCTGTCAGGGGATTTCCGTGATCCTCAGACCTACGAACGCCTTCAGGCTCTGCTAACAGAATTAAATACCGCACACGGGACCCAGGGGAATTATCTCTATTACATGGCCACGGCTCCGACATTTTTTGCGGAAATCGTTGAGCAACTTGGCGCCAAAGGATTAGTCGAGCATCGAAAAGATTTTTCTCGGCGTATCGTCATTGAAAAACCATTCGGTCATGATTTGCCATCGGCTCGATCGCTCAATCAAGCCCTGAGACAGGTGCTGGATGAAAGCCAGATTTACCGGATCGATCATTATCTTGGCAAAGAAACGGTTCAAAATATTTTAATCTTTCGCTTTGCGAACGGCATCTTTGAACCCATCTGGAACCGCCAATACATTGATCATGTCCAAATCACTGTTGCGGAAACGTTAGGGGTTGAGCATCGCGGGGCCTATTATGAAAAAGCCGGTGCGCTCCGTGACATGGTCTCCAATCACCTCCTGCAAATTTTGGCATTCGTGGCGATGGAACCACCAAATACGTTTGATCCCGAAGCGGTCAGGAACGAGAAAGCGAAGGTCCTCCGTGCCATCCAGCCCATGAACCCCGTAGAGGTCTTACAATCAACGGTTGCCGGGCAATATGAGGCCGGAACGATTAATGGTCACAGTGTCCTTCCCTATCGAACGGAGAAGGATGTCGATCCGGTCTCCCTGACTGAAACCTTTGCCGCAATGACCTTAGGCATTGAAAGTTGGCGTTGGGAAGGCGTGCCATTTTACCTTCGGACCGGAAAACGGTTACACACCCGAGTGACCGAAGTGGTCATTCAGTTTAAATCTGCCCCGCTCATGTTATTTCGTAAGACTCCCGTCGACCGACTCACGCCGAATGTGCTGGTCATTCGCATTCAACCTGACGAAGGCATTTCCTTAAGTTTTGGAGCCAAAATTCCCGGACCCAAAGTCCAGGTCGGGACGGTGGATATGGATTTCCAATATGCGGAATATTTCGGTGATGCCCCGAGCACGGGCTATGAGACCCTCCTACACGACGTGATGGCTGGAGACGCAACACTTTTTCAGCGAAGTGATAGCGTCGAGGTAGGCTGGAGTATCGTCGATCCCATTGTCAAAGTGTGGGAGAGCCTGGGCTCACATGCCATTCGTCCCTATGGCTCAGGTAGCTGGGGACCGCCGGAAGCCGATGCCTTGCTGGCCAAGGACGGCCGAATGTGGAGAAACCACGGGTAATGAGACCGTTGAGTGTCCGCGAATTCCACTTGGCCTTACAAAAGAAAGATTAATTTCAGAAAAATTGGCCCTCAGCCTACTTAAGCACGACCACTCACCTTTTTCACACACTAGCCGGTTTAACCGGAGTCAGTATCATTCCTGTGCGTGGCCCGATGTCGGATAAGTTAACCTTTCCTTGTTCACACTTGAACGTGTGTCCAGAAAGCTGGTTCTCAAGCCATCGAACGGTCTTCCCTACCCACGGGGCGATATCAATCTGAATGGAGATGGGGTGATCATCATTATGAATAAGGATAAACACAAAGGTTCTTTGCGTTTTTCTCAGAAAGACACAACACTGTTGATCAGGGAGTACCTGAATCACCCTCCAATCCCCCTCGCATAACGTTGGAAGAGATTTCCGGATTACGCCAAGCTGCTTGGTGAAATCACGCAACTCATGATTCCATTTGCTCCAATTCCATTCCATTCCCCTACGATTGTCGGGGTCTTTCCCTCCCTTCATACCGATTTCATCCCCATAATACACGGCCGGTATCCCTGGAAAAACAAACTGAAACAGCATGGCCAACTTCAGCCGTTCGATATTTCCTTGGGCTAAGGTATAAAGGCGTTCAGTGTCATGGGAACCTAACAGGTTCATCATCGCTAAGGTCTTTTCCCATGGATACATCCGAAGAAGGTTGCTCAAGCGGGACACAAACTTCCTGGTTGAAATGGAACCTTGAATAAAGTAATCCAAGACGATCTGGCGGAATACGTAGTTAGTTCCTCCGTCAAATTGTCCATCCCGAATCCAGGAACGCCCAGGACCCCAGATTTCTGCGAGCATATACGACGACGGGTTAATCGTTTTCACCTCCTGCCAGAGCGCTTTCCAAAACTGATGTCCCCGGACATCACCCACCGCATCCAACCGCCATCCATCAATACCCTGATTGGTCCAATAGGCCGCGACGTCCAGAAAATACCGTCGTGTGACAGGATTGGCTAAGTTGAGAATGGGCATGAGAGGCCGTTCCTGCCAACCCCGGTAACGAAATTGCCCGAACGCATTGACCGGAAATCGTGTGATGAAAAACCAGGATGTGAAGGGGGATGCCGGCCCTCGTTCCATGACGTCATAAAATGGAAAGAATCCCCGGCCGCAATGATTGAATACGCCATCCAACAATACGCGAATGCCATTGGCGTGAGCCTTGGACAAAAATGTCTGAAAGTCTGCCAATGTGCCAAGACGAGGATCAATCCTATAGTAATCGTAGGTGTTGTATCGATGATTGGCAGAGGCAAAAAAAATGGGCGCCAGATAAATCAGATTGACACCAAGGTCCAAGAGATAATCGAGACGTTCAGTGATACCCCGCAGCGTACCTCCCATAAACCCGTGAGCTGTGGGCTTGGATCTCCAGGGCACGAAACCAGATCCGGGGTTGGTCTGTTGACTATCCCGCGCAAACCGGTCAGGAAAGATCTGATAGAGGATGGCGTCACGAGTCCAGGAAATGTCGGAAGGTGGTTGAGAGAGTCTCATGGTTACAGGGCCGGACACTTGTTCATGAAAAAAAAGAAGACACTGGTGGAGAAAACGAACAAAACAAAACCCGGAGTCCCAAGGAACTCCGGGCTAGGCTAGAGACAGATGAGGATATTCGCTGGCAGTTTTCCAAAACTGACGATTAACAACACGAGCCTACACTGGGAGAACAACAACAGGAGGATGCGCACCCTGAGTGCTGACAACAATCCGCGTAATCGCAGCCACAGGTCATATGGCACCCGTATCCGTGAGATCCATGAGAATGGTCACCGGCACCGTGGGCATGGCCCCACCCAGCATCTCCGTGATGATATTCGGGACCAGCTAGCCCTTGAAGGAATCGTAATCCGACACCCAACCCCGAATTCAGAAGATCCATCCCCAGTTTCAAGGTTTCCCCTACCCGATCAGCGATCTCCCCACTCGTCGCGCTGACCGTTTGTCCCAAGGCAGGATTCAAACCAGGCATCTGGGGAACCTGAGGTGGGAAACCGGTCACAGGGGGAAAAGGCCATCCCATAGGCATTTGAGGCAATCCTGTCGCACCCGTGCCGAACTGGGGGCCACGGGGTTCTGCGGCCGGAGCGCGTTCGATTCGCTTTTTATATTCCTGAAATTCCGCTTTGGCTTTATTGGCTGCGCCGAACTTTTTGTCTTTTGAAGAACCTTTTGGGGTTGCCGCCATCATCATCTCCTGGTTAAACCGATTAACAACTAAAGACTTCACACCATCGAACCCTGGTTGTCATGTTGACGACCAAGACCGTCAAATGGGCACCTGGTTTCGTGGTGATAATTCCTTCTTTAATTTGATAGCCATCCTGAGGGTCGGCCTGCTTCACCCAGGCGAGAGTCGTTTTTTCGCTGTCCTGTACGACCACAAAAACTAAAGCGGGTGCAGTCGATACCGCATTCGTCGGGGTATATTCGATGGAAAGATGTACGCAACATCCTCCCCCAATAAAGGCCTTTCCTATTCCCGCTTTTCCTCGCACATCCACCTCCCCGACAATCGGAGCTACGGCGGCCTTCGTCTCTGCATTCTTGCCACTGGTATCGCCGGATGACATCTCAACCGGAGCCGCGAACATGGCCATTGCCCGGACTCGTTGAAGGACCATTGAATTGGAATCCGTCTTTCCGTCGACATTGGTGTCCGCTTCAACAAGCAATTCCTTGGCTTCTTTCCGGCATTCCCGATGCCCACAGCAACATTTAGCCCTGGGATGGCTACAACCAGGACAAAACCCGGTGCCCCCATGCTGAAAGTGTGGTCCGGAAAAGGCTCCGGGACCAGGATACGAAGGAGTGGGAATTCCAGAAAACATCGGTTGCGTGTAATTCATTGGTGTGCCCTTCCTTAATCTTGCCTCAGATTGAATAGCCATTCACGAAGACCTTAAGCCTAGGATTGATTCATCCCCATCTGGTCAACAGCAGATTGTTTCGCACCAGCGCAATCGGGCCATCGCTTCGGTCACTTCCAACGTTACTTTGGCCCCGGGCTCGATGGATAGCAATTGCGTTTTCACATGATAGCCGTCCGTCATTGAGGTTTCCTGCCAGGTTGAGGTACTCCCATCAATTTCCACCGTGATCTTGACCGAGGGGGAAGTCGCCCCGGCATCCGGCACATATTCCAGTGTCAAAGAGGTGTTGGTCGTTCCTCCGATCAACACCTCTTTCATGCCGGTGGCGCTGTCCACACTGACTTCTTGAGGGAGAGTCATTGAATGGGGGGCCTGAGTTCCCCATCCGTATGCGCCATAGCCGACTGACGGGTAATACGGCATAGGCACCAGGACCGGGTATCCCATGGGAGCCACGCTGCGATAACCAGTCGAATGAAAATGCGGTGAGGAATGGTGGGACGTCGAGGTACAGCAATGCGGTGAATGGTGATGCATTAGGAATCTCCTTCGTTAGAGTCCGATGCTTTGGTCAAATCCTGAGTAATCTTCAACACATCTTCCACAATCTGGAAACCCGTATTGACCACGGTGTTGATCATGTCGGCCAATTTTTGAGGAATGTGATTCTCCAGAATTTGCGTGGAAGTCTGATTGATCAGTTTGTTGACGGAGCCTATAACGGTGGCCATGTCGTGTTCCTTTCTCCGGACGGGAAGGAATCCCTGCCGGTGATCAAATTGAGCATTTAGCGAGTGCGGGTGCCGTCGACGTGAATGATCCCTCGGCATGCCCCCTGGCCAACCGAAGAATTTTTGTCATCACCTCGAGGCTCCAGTTTAAGCTTTGCCAGGGATTCAGCAGCATGCGACTTGAGGCTTTCACACTACTGGTCAATGCGTCAGTGGCCAGACTCAAAGGCCCGGTCATTACTCCCTTTTCGTCTAATTGTAACATAGCCATCCAGGCCGCCGGATTGCGGGGCATGGCATGAAACAAGGCTTGCGGGACCAGACAGATATTCTGAGAAAGAACTCCACTGAACACTCCGCTACAAAATTCTTGAAATTGCCGGTCATGGGTGGTCATGCGAGCAATGTTGGCAAGCACAAATAAGCAGAATTCTTTCAAATCGGGATTTTTGGCCACAGATAAAAATAATTCACCCGTCCGCCAGTCTAAATCAAATTGTTGTTCCCATTGAAATTGGTATTGTTGAAGAGCACTGACAGAACAATCACCGTGTAACACGGCCTGGTGTGCGGTTTCGGCAGCTAAGTACGCCCCTTCCATCGCTTTATGAATGCCCCCGCCATTGAGCGGATCCGCTTGATTGGCGGCATCACCTACCAACATGACCCGATCTGCCACGATCGCCTTGGGTTTAAAAAATGAGACAGCCCCACCTGAAACAGCTCCGCACCGTGAGGCATGACGCAAGAGGTGGCCCAAATCCTGATCCAGAAAATCTTGGAACACCTGCTTCAGATTCGGGATCATGGGAAACGGCTTATCAAACGCGTACCCCAACCCGATATTGGCAAAGCCGTCATCATCCACAAACACCCAGGCATACCCGGGGAAAAAACGTTCATCGAAATACACCTTAATTTGGGCGCCTTCGGCATCCACATTTTGGTAATAGGCACGGAGAGAAAGTGCCGTCGCTCCATTTTTTAAGACATTCCCGATTGAGCGGGACACGACGGAACTCACACCGTCTGCCCCGATAACAACTTTCCCCTGAACTTCCATGCGCTGACCTTTATGATCCAAAACGACACGGGCATGATCGGGAGTCTGGTGAATCTCTCGAACAAGCGAGTGCGCTTGAAATTTGGCTCCGGAGACCACGGCATGTTGAAGAAGGATATGATCAAAACGCCGGCGATCCAACAACACGCAAAAATCAGGATATTGAGTGGTACTCGGAAATCCCCCGGTCAGCAGTAATTCGCCGTTAATAAAAAGGTCACACGTTTTAATGCAGGATTTGGTATGAGCCAGCACTTCATCGATACAGCCCAGCTGGTCAAGCCAGTATAACGCTTGAGGGGTCAATCCATCCCCACAGACCTTATCCCTGGGAAAATCGGATCGATCAAGAATTAAGGTCGACAGCCCCTTCCGTGCCGTAAACGCGGCGGTGCTGCTCCCTCCCGGTCCGGCGCCAACCACAATCACATCATAGGTCATAGGGTCTCCCAGAAAAAATCCACATGGACAGAAAAACCCTCACCGAGATCTTTCCCCACTTAGGTTGCCGACGTCACCAATAATTTCACGGGGATTTCAATGGCCTGTTCGGAAACCACCAGAATGCGTCCATGATAAATGTCCGGCGGAATGCCGGCGGGAATCACGCCTTTCAAAACGAATTTTTCAAAATCCATCGGCTCAATTGTTTTCATTCCAGGGCTGACCGTGAAGCCTTTGCAGGGGAATACCTTGCCTTGAGTCGATCCGATAAATCCGTCGACCTTCAACTTGACGTCCTTGGCCGAGTCCATCGAATCATTATTTATAGAAAATGACACATGCACGGATTGCCCGGGAGTAAGCGGTAAACGATTGGCGATGTAATAGGCGGGGTCCTGTGGTTCGATACCTTCGGATTGTTCCGAGGGAGGCATTGGAGCAGCCGAATCCCCTGCCCTCGAGGACGGGGGAGCGGATTCCTGAGGTGAAGCCGTGGCGGCACCCATGACCCCGGAAAATTTCTCCATCACGGAATCCTGCATCATCGTTCCAAAACGGTTAATGAGGGTCAATCCCAGACTTAAACCCGCTTCAGCCAGATCCAATCCTTTCGCAAACGTCGTGCCGATTTGATCGCCATGCCCGAACACCGAATCCTCTGAGTTGGTGCTTTGGTCCGTGTGAGCGGACGCTTGGGCTGTCGACTTTCGTTGAGTTGAAGATTTGCGAGTTGGCGGTTTCTTCTTACTGTTCTTATTGACAGTGGCTTTGCTTCCGGACTTCATGCGCATGACTCCAAAGACAATGTGCGGATTAACAACATGGATGACACGTACAGGGTGAAGGTTGGCACTGCACACAATAATGGTGCTGGGCAACCGGTCCACACCCACGACGCATAGTACATGCGCATCCGTGGGAACAGGGTGTCTCCTGCCAGATGAACCCGTGCATGAATTGCCGGAACAATTGAGCACCCGTGCCGACCAGATGGAAAGCGAGACCAATAGCCTGTCCAGTGGTCTGTCCCAATGTGGTAGCCCCATCGGGTCCGGGTGTTGAGTATGAGGAATGCGAATGTGAACAGGACATAGGTTAATTCTCCCCGCTGCTGACAGCACTATCCATGAAATCCATCTGAGACCGGGGTTTGGTCATCGGAAAAGTATGAGAAGGACTGTTTCCCACTTGCAACCCACCCGAAGAAGCTTGCCTCCTCCCTCCATATTGTCCGCCTGGCCTGAGACCCTCTCTACCTTTTATCGGTTGTCCCGCAGACGTCTTAGGCATGTGTTGATGAGTTGGGGGCATGGGCTGACAAGGTGACCCCGTGACCACGACCCGTGAGCCTTTAGTAATCGATCGAGATGGAATAGCTGGATTGCCCGCGGTCGCCACCTGAGGGAAGCTTTGCGCGGGACTGCGCGATTGCTCCCGCCTGACAGTATCTCGTGGGGAAACCATCGTCCGCCCGTCCAGATTGAGGCGGAGGAATTCAATCCCTAACAACCGCGCGCGTAATGTGTAGCTGGACGGCAGACAAAAATCCTGATGAAGTCCGATCGACACAGGGGGCAAGCGCCGGATATTCATATCAACAGCAGGGAGCTGCCGGAGTGACAAATTGACAGTTGGCAGGTTGGTCACATTGAACTCTTCAACACGGATCGGATCCAGGTTGCGAATTTCGTTGATGCGGAGGGATTCAATGGTCAGGGGATCAATATGATTCAGTTCTTTAATGTGAACAGCGGCCGTGGCAATATGTCGAACTTCGCTGATCACAAGCGGATCAACATTACTCAGTTCACTGATCCGTAATTTGTCGAGATTTTTTGCCTCTTTGATTTTTATGTCGCCCATATGACTACCCTTCCTTGGCTGATGCTACAGAAGTCCTGGCCAGCTATAGTTGATGTGAATCGCCTTGGCCTCATCGATGATGGCCGGTTGGGTTTGTAATCGGGCTGAAACCGTTACGACTTTGGAAGAGCCCGATCCTGTGAGCTGATAAAGAAACCAGGGAGCAGTGCCCGCCGCGCCCTGCACCACCGAATCCACGAGCCACTGGACAGCCGTCCCTGAGCTGTGCCGAATCGTCGCCCGAAATAATTGTTGAGTGTTGCTCTGATCGATATAGGCGTTGTCATGCCCTTGGGGATAATAGAGATAGGCCTGTTTGGGAAAAATTTCAACGATTGGTTGAGGAAGCGGCTCGGGTCCATTTCCCATCAAGGTGACAAAGGCATAGGCTTTCCGAAAAGGGCTTTCCGCCGCTGTGGCGATGATGATATCGGTTGTCCCATGGGCAAGGCTGCCTTTCGGAGGAGCGAGATATAATCCGGTC
>JBGSSO010000390.1:0-12736 GCA_041737015.1 Nitrospirales bacterium | reverse complement strand
GTAGGGACGCCAGGTTTGGGGTCATTTGGAAAAGTGATTGCGAGTACCTTAGAAGCCTCCAATGTGGATTTGGGTGAGGAACTCGTGAATATGATTATCATGCAGCGTGGCTTCCAAGCCAATTCGCGAATTATCACCACGACGAATGACCTCCTGGGAGAACTCGTGAACCTCGCCCGGTAGTTTGTGACATCCAATGAAGTGGCATAGCCCCCAGGCAGGATCACCTGCCTGGGGGCTTTTTTTGTCATGGGGCCTATTCAAAAGAAGCTGCTCAAATAGTACCTCGTGAACAGAGACGGACCTGTCAAAGGTTCCCGCGGAATGCCAGGAAAGTGACGAAAAGGAAGGTTCTTCTCTATGGGAGGGAAAATGAATTGTCCGGAGTGCATATGCCAAAAATATATTGAAATACAGTTGGTTGAGAGAGTTGGAATCGGTGCGCTTACGTAGAACATTGGAGTGGCACAAAGGTTGCTGATTTGGGAAGAGGAATGTGATGTCCCAAAAACTTTTTAGCGTGTGAGGTTGATGTATGGCTGAAGACGAAGCCCAAGCCAAAGGGGAAGCACCTGCCAAAGCCGGGTCCGGGAAAAAAATGCTAGTGATTATTATCGCGGGGGTTCTCCTTCTGGCTGGAGGAGGAGGTGCAGCCTGGTATTTCATGGGAGGTCAAGAGGACAAGCCAGCCGAGCACGAGGAGCATGCTAAAGCCGAGGCAGGACATGAAGAGCCAGGGCCCGTCATGGAATTAGAGCCCTTTCTTCTCAATTTGGCGGATCGGGAGGAGCTGCGGTTTTTAAAAGTGAGTATCAAACTGGAATTAGACCGGCCCGAAGAAAAAACGGATTATCAACACAAAATTCCGGCGATTCGCGATGCGCTCCTGGTGTTATTGAGCAGTAAAGAATCGCAATTACTCAGAACGGTCAATGGGAAGCGTCGGGTTCGAGAAGAAATCATGACTCGGGTCAATGGAGTCATGAGTAAAGGGAAAGTCGCCAATGTGTATTTTACGGATTTTATTATTCAGTAAGGTGACTGGCCGGGGTATCTTCCTAGTCCTCCCGCCTGTTGTCAATGCAGGAGACCCCATGACCACTATGGAATATGACAGAAGGGGATGGATGCCCGATGAATATCGTCGGGTATGAGAACCAAATTCGTCATCCCCGCCGGTCAGGAGCGGGGATCCATCAGAAGAGAAGAACGGCAAAGATAGATGACTGAGGACTTCCGTCGGACATGATAGGGCCGAATGGTTATCTGAGTACAGTTCAAGTGGTGAAGAGTAAGCAGTAAAAAGGAAGAGGTAAAGAGTCAAAAAGAGGAGAGAAGAGACGGCAGGGCTGTCTCTTTGTGCCGCGTCCCACCATGGAAAAAATTCTTAGTCAGGATGAGGTTGATGCCCTTCTTCGCGGAGTTTCCGACGGCGGCGTTGAGACGGCACCGGAAGGGCAAGAAGAGACCGAACCAGAAGACGGACCGGTACCCTATGATTTAGGAAATCAAGAATGGATCGTTCGCGGGCGGATGCCGACGCTGGATGTCATCCACCAGCAATTCTCCCGTGGTTTTCGACTCTCTCTTGGCGATGTGCTTCGCAAAACCGTCGAGGTGACGGTGACGAACCAGACCGTCATGAAATTCAGTGAGTTCACCAAGCGCCTTCCTGTCCCGGCCTATCTCCAAATCATTTCTATGGACCCGCTGCGAGGGCTAGCCATGATCGCCACGGACGCCGCGACGGTCTATTTACTGGTCGATCATTTTTTCGGGGGAGCCGGGCAGACCCACGTCAAACCGGAAGGTCAAGATTTTACCATCATTGAGCAGCGTGTGATGAAGAAGGTCATGCTCATGGGCCTGGGGAATCTCCAGAAATCCTGGGATCCCGTCCAGAAACTCACGCTCAATGCGGTTCGGGTGGAAATGAATCCTCAGCTGGCGGCCATCGTGTTGCCGGCGGATATCGTCATTGTGGTCACCCTGGGCATTGAATTAGGCAATTCAGTGGGAGATCTTCATCTCTGTCTTCCCTATGCGATGTTGGAGCCGATTCGAGAACGGTTGCAGGTAAGTTTCCAGGGAGACTCGTTTGAAACGGATTATGGGTGGTTGAAACGCTTTTCATCCAGAATGAAAGAAGCCCCTGTCACGCTATCCGTGTGTTTGGGGGAAACAGAAATCTCGGTGGAGGAATTGATGGGTTTTGTGTCCGGCGATGTGATTGTGTTGAAACAGAGTACCACCCAGCCCTTAATCGCCAGGGTGGAAGGGGTGCCAAAATTCCTGGGGTCACCAGGAACGACCAAGGGCATGCAATCGTTTCAGATCAAGGACATAATTCTAGGGAGAGAATAAAGGTCTATGGAGGCAGGAAATCCCCGGGCAGAAAATGACGATGGAAACATGGAGATGAACGATGAGTGAAGAAGACAACGTCGACATGGACACGTTTGATGCGGAAAAAGAAATGAAGGCGGCGTTAGCTCAGGAAGCGGCTGCGAAAGAACAAAACACTGCAGCAAAAAATCAGGAGCTGACTACGAGTCACAGTAGCCAAGCGTCACGATTGGATACGTCTCACGATCAGAACTTAAATCGTATCTTAGATATTCCGTTGGTGCTTTCTGCCCAACTGGGCAACACCCGCATGCTGATAAAGGACTTGTTGCAATTGGGACCGGGATCAATTGTGGAATTGGATAAACTCGCCGGTGAACCGTTAGAAGTGCTCGTGAATGAACGATTAGTCGCGCGCGGGGAGGTGGTGATGGTGAATGAGAAATTCGGCATCCGTCTCACCGACGTGATCAGCCCCACCGAGCGTGTGAATAAACTTCGATAGGGATGTCACGGGGGTAGGCGTAAGTCGTACGAGGATTTTCCACTTATATGCCTGACGAATAACTATGGATCTCACGCATGAAGCACTCAAAATGGCAGGGGCCTTGGCCTTCGTGGTCGTGGTCCTTCTTGGTGGATTAGTCTGGGTTCGGCGCGTATTTGGGGAAGTGCCGGGAAAAAGCGGAGATGCGGTGATGCGCATTTTAGGGGGACTCCGAGTCGGGGCGGGCAAGCACGTCATGCTCGTGGAAGTGGCCGGAGAAGTGTTGGTGTTAGGGATGACGGCACGGGAGATGACGTTACTCACCATAATTGCGGATGGCGAACGGATTGATCGGCTTCGCTCCATCACGAACCCGATCGTTGGGCGGTTAGGTGCGTGGTGTGGACAATGGACCCGGCAGGCATTTGAAAAGGCCGAAGGGGGATCTCTGACATCTGAATCTTCCATCCCTATGTCAAAAGATGGCGCACGGGGGAAAGGAGTGGAGCGTTCGTGATCCCACCTTCTTGCGGGTTTCAGGGACGACGCGTCCTTTTGGGATGGGTCGCCATGAGTCTGGTCATGGGGTTGTCGACTTCGGCCTTTGCCCAGGTCTCCAAGGATCCGGCCATCAGTTTACAGGTGTCGGGATTGGACGGGACAGAACCCTGGACCTTCGGTCTTCGTATTCTCTTTCTCCTGACGGCCTTAACGCTTGCGCCAGCCTTGTTGATGTTGGTGACGGCATTTACGCGTGTGGTGATTGTCTTGGGTCTTCTTCGGCAAGCGTTGGGGACCATGCATGCGCCACCGAACCAGGTGATGATTGGATTGGCCATGTTTATGACCGTGTTTATCATGATGCCGGTGTGGGAGCAGATTCGGGTCGAGGCCCTCAATCCGTTGTTGGAGGACAAGGTGACTCAAGAAGTGGCGCTTGAACGGGCCAAGATTCCCCTGAGGACCTTTATGCTGAAACAGGTGCGCGAAAAGGATCTCACCTTGTTTGTGGAGATGGCAAAAGTGCCCCACCCTCAGACGCCGGATGATGTGCCGTTTCATGTCCTCGTGCCGGCGTTTGTTACGAGTGAATTGCGCACCGCGTTTCAAAGTGGGTTTCTCATTTATGTGCCTTTTCTGGTGATCGATATGATTGTCGCCAGTATTTTAATGTCCATGGGTATGATGATGTTGCCACCGATCATGATTTCGTTGCCGTTTAAGTTGGTGTTGTTTGTGTTGGCCGATGGGTGGTTTTTGGTCGTGGGAGCACTGATGAATAGTTTTCATTAAAACCATTTTTTCCTTCTTCACAAGAAAGACGAACCAGATGACAACCGAAGGTGTATTGGGCATAGGTCAGGAGGCGATTCAAACAATACTGTTTGTGGCAGGTCCGATGTTGGGCCTCAGCTTAGTCGTAGGACTCTGCGTGAGTGCGTTTCAAGCCATGACCCAAATCAACGAAATGACCCTCACCTTTTTGCCAAAGGTGGCCACCATGTTTGTGGTCCTCTTGGTCTTGTTTCCCTGGATGGTGGAAATCCTTGTGGGATTCATGACGGGGGTATGGGCAAGAATACCGGAGTTTGTCCATTGATCCGGGAGTCGACATTGAACCTGTGTGAGAAAGATGGCCGGTAACCGGTGCTTCAATGGGATTTTGCAATTCAGCAGGTGTGGCAATTTGTGGTCGTGCTCGTTCGCACCGCCGTCATTTTGTCGGCATTACCATTACTGGGAGGGCGATCGGTTCCGAATCGCATCAAAATCGGGATGGCAGTCATCATCGCGATACTGTTGATGCCCGTTGTGACGTTTACCCTCCCACCCAATTGGTTGAAGCCTGGCAATCTGGTCATCGCGTTGTGTGCCGAAATATTCGTAGGGCTGGTCTTAGGTTTGGCGATGCGATTACTCATGACGGCGGTGGAACTGGCGGGAAGCGTGATGGGGTTTCAAGTGGGATTTTCCATGGCCGGAGTGTTGGATCCCGTCACCCAAGTGGAAACTCCGGTGTTTGGTCAGTTACTGACCATTCTGGCAACCCTCCTGTACTTTCAAGTCGACGGGCATCATTTGGTGTTATTGGCGTTGGGCAGTAGTTTTCTGTTGATTCCACCCTTCGGCGCCCAACTGGGCTCTCCCTTGCTGAGCGATGTGACCGGAGTGATCCAACGAACCTACGACACCGGATTGAAGCTGGCCTTTCCGGTCATGGCTGCAACATTTCTGGTTCATCTCATCATGGGGATTCTTGGCCGACTGGTTCCCCAGATGAACGTCATGCTCACCAGTTTTCCCATTACGATCGCGGTAGGCTTGTTGGTGTTAGGCCTGGGTTTGCCCTTCATCGCCTTGGTCTTTCAAGACTCGATTGTCGGGATGGAGGCGGTCTTGTGGGACTTGTTGCAGGAATTAGGGCATGGCTGAAAATAAAGACGGGGCAGATAAATCAGAGCAACCGAGTCCGAAACGCCTAGCGGAGGCCCGTCGCAAAGGCCAGGTGCCCATGACCCGGGAATTGCCTTCGTTGTGTGTCTTGTTGGGTGGGGTCGGGCTGATTTCTCTTTGGGCCCCTCATGCGTTTGTCCAATTCTTTGATCATTACCGGCAGTGGCTGGCGCAAGCCGGCACCCTTCAGTTAGATGCCCAGTCCACACATGTCCTGTTGCTCGATATTGTCTATCAAGCCTTTGTTCCCCTCATTCCCTTCGGCCTCTTGGTTGGAGTGTTCGCCTTTCTCGCCATAATTTTGCAAACCGGACCGCTGTGGATTGAAGAGGCCTTGCAACCCAAGCCGTCGAAATTGAACCCCTCCAATGGGTTGAAGCGCATCTTCTCATGGAAAGGGGTGGTCGATCTTTTGAAGTCTTTGCTGAAGCTGGCAGGAGTGAGTGGGATTGCCTATTGGATTCTGTCTCATAACATGCCGGCGATTCTTCAGCTTCCTCTCCTCGAGTTAACCGAAGCGGTCGGCGGTGTGTGGGGAATTCTGGAGAAGATCGTGTGGTCGGTAGGAGGGTCCTTGCTCCTCTTGGCGATCATCGATTTCATCTACCAGCGGTGGCAACATACCGAAGATCACAAGATGACCAAACAGGAAGTGAAAGACGAGTCAAAGGATGTAGAAGGTGATCCGCAGATTCGAGCCCGCCGGCTCAGTCTAAGACGGGAACGAGCCAGACAGCGAATGTTGCAGGCGGTACCCAAAGCCGATGTGGTGATTACCAATCCGACTCACGTGGCGGTGGCACTCCGGTATGAAACGGGGAAAATGGATGCTCCTGTGGTGGTAGCAAAGGGAGCGGGATTTATGGCCGACAAGATTAAGCAAATCGCTCGCCATGCGGGAGTGCCGATTATCGAGAATCGCAGTCTGGCCCGAGGGTTGTATAAGGCGGTGAAAATTGGTCAGGAAGTGCCCGGTGCCTTGTATCAGGCGGCGGCGGAGGTACTGGCCTATGTGTATCGCTTACGTCACATGCATGATCAGACCGGGTAAAGCCTCATATGGCATTTGATTCTCAAAAATTACGAAACGAACTCACTCCCGCGCATTATGGTGATGTGCTCTTGCCGATCGGGGTAGTGGGGATGCTCCTCCTCATGCTGCTGCCCCTTCCTTCGTTTCTCCTGGACCTCTTTTTATCCTTCAGCATAACCCTGGCCGTCTTGATTTTGTTGGTGACCATGCATGCCGGGCGTCCGGCAGAATTTTCCGTCTTCCCGTCGGTGGTATTGCTCACCACCTTGTTCCGGCTTGCGTTGAATATTGCCTCGACGCGGGCCATTCTCATGCATGGAAACGAAGGCCCAGCTGCCGCCGGTGAAGTCATTCGCGTGTTTGGGGAATTCGTCGTCGGTGGAAATTATGCCGTTGGAATTGTGGTTTTCTCCATTCTGGTGATTATTAATTTTGTCGTGATCACCAAAGGCGCCACCCGTATTGCGGAAGTCGCCGCGCGATTTACCCTGGATGCCATGCCCGGTAGGCAAATGAGTATCGATGCGGATCTCAATGCGGGAATGATTGACGAGTCGGAAGCACGGAAGCGACGGGAGGCCATTTCGCAGGAAGCCGATTTTTACGGTTCGATGGATGGTGCCAGTAAGTTTGTTCGAGGTGATGCGATTGCCGCGCTGCTCATTATTTTTATTAACGTGCTGGGCGGGTTGGGCATTGGGGTGCTGGAACATGGGATGTCCATCGTGGAAGCGGCCAAACGCTTTACGCTGCTGACGGTCGGGGATGCCATTGTGGCTCAAATTCCTGCGCTGATTATGTCGACAGCCGCCGGTATCATTGTGACCCGGGTTTCAACGAAAACCAGCCTTGGACGTGATTTAACCGACCAAATCTTTTTCAATCCCCATCTCGTGGCCGCCGTGGCGGGCAGGTTGTTCTTTTTAGGATTTGTTCCCGGGTTGCCGCATGTGGCGTTTTTGTTGCTGGGATCGATGACCGCTGGCTTAGCCTATGTGTTGTGGAATCAGAAGCAAGAAGCTGCCCGCCTTAAAAGTCTCCCCAAGAAAAAAGATCCGTCGGAGTCCTCCACCACGGAATCGGTGGATACCGTGACTCCCCCCGATCTATTGGAACTGCATGTCGGCTATGGCCTCGTGCCGTTTGTTGATCAAGCCCAGGGTGGGGAGTTGTTAGAACGGATTCGGGCGATCCGACGCCAAACGGCTCTTGATATGGGCTTTGTCGTACCCGCCGTGCATATCCGGGATAATCTTCAGCTCAAACCGCATGAGTACAGTATTTTATTGAAGGGGATGCAGGTCGCCAAGGGAGAACTGGTTCCTCGGCATCTATTGGCCATCAATCCCGGTCATGCAAAAAAGGGCCTTCAAGGGAAGCCCGGAAAAGATCCGTGTTTCGGATTGCCGGCGGTCTGGATTGCCTCCGCAGAAAAAGAGCGAGCCCAGATGGATGGCTATACGGTCGTCGATGGACCGGCCATTATTGCCACTCATTTGACCGAATTTATTAAAACCAATGGGCATGAATTGCTTGGTCGGCAAGAGGTCCAGAATTTGCTGGATAACCTCGCTAAGACGTATCCCAAGGTGGTGGATGACTTGATTCCAACTCAAATATCGTTAGGAGCGGTGGTGAGAATCCTCAAGAATCTCTTGCGAGAACGCGTGTCGATCCGTGATTTGCGGACCATTTTGGAGACTGTTGCGGATTACACCACTCAGAGTAAGGATCCTGACACCCTGACTGAATATGCTCGGCAAAATTTATCCAGAACCATTTCAACCCAATACGCCAATGCGGAAGGATTGCTCCAGGTGATTAGTTTGGATCCGATGCTGGATCGCCGTTTGATGGAGGCGATGAGGCCAAGTGGTGGTGGAGAACAAGGGGGGTTGCCTTCCAGTTTGTTGAATCAGGTGATTCTGTCGGTCCGTCAGGCCATTGAGCGAGTCGTGAGCCAAGGATATCAACCCGTGCTGTTATGTTCCCAGTCGATTCGATCCCAACTTTATCGGTTAGTCTCGCCGGGCGTGCATGCGCTGGCGGTGCTCTCCCCGAACGAGTTGGACCCTAAAACTCAAATTCAAGCAATTGAAGTCGTGAGGATGCCACATGAAGCTGAAACGGTTTGAAGCCCTTTCATTACAAGAAGCTCTCCAAGCGGTGAAAGCCGAACTGGGGCCTGAGGCGGTGATCGTCTCGTCGCGCCGGATTCAAAAAGGGGGAGGCCTGTTCGGCCTGCTCAGTCAATCGGTCATTGAGGTCACCGCAGCGGTGGATCGTTCGGCACAGGCGGAGGAAGGACCTGCCGCACGTGTTGATCGATCCCTTCAGTCTCTCATGGCCAAACGCTTCGTGCCTGAGGTGCCGACTCGTCAACCGGTGCAACCCAAAACGGATTCCAGCTTTTCGGAAGCCCTGCAGGTTGCAACCGTGCTCGATCCTTTGACACAGCACCTTCAGGAAATGCGCCAGGAAATTCAACGGTTGCGGGAAGAACAACAAGATCCTGAACGGGTATTGGGGCCCTTGCGCCAAGAATTAGAAGGGTTGCGGATTGTGGTAGGACAAGTCTTGGGTAGTCAGATGGACAAACGGGTTGAAGGGTTACCTGGAGACGTGATGGAGATCTACCAGTCCTTGGTGAGTCAGGGAGTGAATCCTCAGACCGCGCATCATCTAGTCCGCGGAGTGGTTGAGACCCTCGGGACGGCCGGCGTGGGGAATCGCGAGGCATTGAAAAGTTTGTTGTGGGAACGGATGGAGGAGGCCGTGGCCGTCTCGGGTCCAGCAGTCTCCAAACACTATGGCCAAAAAATAATGATGTTGGTTGGGCCGACGGGCGTGGGGAAAACCACGACCATTGCCAAACTGGCTGGGTTGGCCCGTCAACAGGATGAGCATCGGAGGACGGTGTTGATTACGTTGGATACGTATCGTGTGGCGGCGGTGGAGCAGCTACGGGTATTTGCGAAAATCTTAAAAATTCCTCTGGAGGTGGCGGTCTCTCACAAGGATTTTATGGAATGCATGGGACGACATCAGAATGCAGATTTGTTGTTGATTGATACGGCCGGGCGGAGTCCCAAGGACCAAGCCGGGTATGATGAATTACTCGCGATCACGAGAGGTCAATTGCATGTGGAAACGCATCTGGTGTTAGCGGCACCGATGGCGGAGTCGGTGCAGATGGACACGATCCACCGCTATCAATCGGTTCCCATTCATAAGCTCATGATTACAAAGCTGGATGAGGTGTCGATGGGTGGCGGGCTCTTTAACGTCTTGTCACAGACGGGACTACCCGTCTCTTATCTCTCTGCCGGACAGCGTGTGCCTGAAGATTTAGAGATTGCCACTCGAACACGCCTTGTGGAATTGGCTTGGGGACAATTACCGAACCTGGTCCTTCAGGAACGTGTGCCGTTGACGGGGGTCGCGCACTAATGGCTGGGTCATCATCCACACCGTTACTGGTGGCTGGCGTCTCCGTTCAACGACGGCATGATCAAGCCAGTGGTTTACGTGCTGCCATGAACCCCAACCATCAGAATCCATCAAGGATTCAGGTGATTGCGGTGAGTTCCGGCAAAGGAGGAGTGGGGAAAAGTAATGTGGTGGCAAATTTAGCGGTGGCTGCGGCTCGTCAGGGTCGGAAGGTGTTGATCATGGATGCGGATCTTGCTTTAGGGAACGTCGATATCCTATTGGGACTCACTCCGCAGTATACGATTGAAGATGTGCTCTCCGGGCAACGAGGCTTGGAGGAGGTCCTCGTGACTGGGCCCGAGGGCATTCGCCTGTTGCCGGCAACGTCCGGAGGCCAGGCCTTCACTCAGCTGACGCATGAGCAGCAACTCCATTTGCAATCGGCTTTTCTTCAGTTGGCCTCTCCGCCGGACTTGCTGCTCATTGATTGTGCGGCAGGGATTTCGGCCAATGTGTTGTACTTTAGTTTAGTGGCTCACGAAACACTGGTGGTGGTCTCACCGGATCCGACGTCTCTGACCGATGCGTATGCCCTGGTCAAAATCCTTTCCACCCGGTATCATTTGCGGACCTTTCGCATGTTGGTCAATAAAGTGAAACATACCCAGGAAGGCAAAGATGTATTTCGGAAGTTGAGTTTGGTGACGGATCGATTTTTAAATATTTCGCTCGATTACCTCGGCTGTGTTCCCGCAGATGACTATGTGACGATGGCCGTGGCTCAACAACGCGCGGTGTGCGATGTCTATCCGCGCGCACCGGCGAGTCGAGCCTTTTCTTCGTTGGTGAAGACCCTCAATGATTGGAGAGGAGATTGTTCCTGGCAGGGGGGATTTCAACTGTTCGGTCCTGCTGCCTTGGGAGCCACTCGAACTGTGACGGAAGGATAACGTATGAAACGTGGCGCGGTAACAACGGTTTCAGAGAGACCGGTTTCGGAGAAACCAGCATCGTCCATTCCGACGAAACTTTCGCTTTCCATCCAGGAACGCGAGACATTGGTTCAGGAATTTTTGCCGGTCATTAAATACATGGCCATGCGAATGGCCATGCGAGCGTCGAGTGGGCTCAATGTGGAAGATCTGATGAGTGCGGGGATGGTCGGGCTTCTGGATGCCCTGACCAAGTTCGATCCCTCACGAGAAATTAAATTTCGTACCTATGCCGAGTTTCGTATTCGTGGGGCGATGCTCGATGAAATTCGGGCCATGGACTGGGTGCCGCGGTCTCTTCGGGAACGCATCGGGAAAATCCAACATGCGGCCAATGAGTGGACGAAACGCAAAGGCCGGCCACCGACGGAAGAGGAGTTGGCGGAATCTTTAGGCATAGAGGCTCAAGAAGTGGACGAGACTCTTCTGCAAGCCAAAGGAGCCGTGGTGTTGAGTCTTGATGATTTGGGCTCCAATGATGAAGACTCCCATCCCATCCTGGATGCGCTGGCGGATCGAGATCAACCCTCGCCGTTGGAGACTCTGGTGTCCGAGGATGCTCGCCATGCGTTAGTCGATGCCATTGAGCGATTGCCGGAACGTCAACGGCTGGTGTTGACCCTCTATTACTTTGAAGAGCTGACCATGAAAGAAATCGGAGTCGTGTTGCACGTCACGGAATCCCGAATTTGTCAGTTACATGCCCAAGCTATGATTCGCCTTAAGGCCCTTCTCCATACCCGCCTCGGTCCATAGCTGGTTGGGACTTGTTAGAAATAGGGTCTATGGGGAAGGGTATGTGTGGGGCTCGCCCGGAGCCTAGGTCAATCTTATAAACCGGGCCTTCCCTGAGGCTGTCTTCTTTATGCTGCGTCTCATGTCAGAATTTTTTAAATATCAGACCTATCGGATGACTCACCTTGATGGGGAGGAGGGGGAAAGCCTTCTGCTTCAACACGAAGGGATTGCCACGGTACTTCTCTGGACCGGTCCTGTGGGTAAGTGTGATCTTGGCGTCGCGTTTCTAGAATGAGTTCAGATTTGATTTTGGGGCGGCCAGGGCCGAAAGCCACAAAGAAAATACCCTTGTTCAAAGCGTTCTGAGAGAAGTGTCATGAAATACATTACGATGGAAGATGTCCCCAGTGTAGAAGCGCCTGCCTGCGATCCTGTCTATACCATTCTCATTGTGGACGGTGATGAAATTGTTCGCATGGTCGCCAAGAAGCGATTGGCCAAACTGCAATACCGTGTGTTGGAGGCCAAGAATGGGGAAGAAGCGCTGGCCCTGCTTAATCAGGAGCCGGTGGATCTCATCCTGTCGGATTGGATGATGCCCGTTCTTGATGGTCCAGGACTTTGTGAGGCCATTAAACGACACGTACGCTACCGCACAATCCATTTTATTCTGATGACCGCATTGGATCACCCGACACAAATTGCCGAAGGGCTAAACCGGGGAGCCGATGATTTCTTATCTAAAACAGCTTCCGATCTTGAAATTGTTTCAAGAATCCGAGTGGGCCTTCGAGCCAGACAATTGAAGTTGGATGTGGAAAAGTCCAATCAATTGTTATCACAAAAGCAGGCGGAATTACACTCTGAACTTCGTTCGGCTTCCACTTTTGTGCGAGCGCTGCTCCCCCGGACGGGGATAGTGGTCCCTGGAGTCCGCGTGGAGTGGGAATTTTTGCCGTCTTCGCATTTAGGGGGAGACTTCTTTCAAGTTGTCCGATGGGGGGACGATCATCTCGGTCTCATGATGTTGGATATGTCGGGACATGGGATTGGCCCCGCGTTGCGGGCCGTGTCGTTATCCGTATTTTTCAAAAAGGAGCACATCAAACAAACCTTCCCCTCCTACGATCCCGGCGAAATCCTGACGAGTCTGAATCAACAATATCCTATGACCGACGACGGTGATTATTTCACGATCTGGGTTGGGGTGTGGCAATGCTCAACGCGCCTCCTTCGGTATGCAACGGCGGGGCA
>JBGSSO010000357.1:0-5888 GCA_041737015.1 Nitrospirales bacterium | reverse complement strand
ATGCCGGTGATCCGGTGCGTATCCATGTGTTAGGAGCCAGCAGTGAACAAAACGGGATGTTTAGTGTGGAACAACATGAATGGCCGATTGAGCCTTTTATGCCTGGGGCCGATTTGCTCAGCGTTGTTGAGTTTGGTGGTTCTGAGGTGATGGATGTGTTCATCCCTTCCGCAGGCGGCCGTTTCCATCTCCCTGGAGAATATGTCTGGAATAATCAACGGCTACCCTATTCTCAATCCGGACAATGGGGACTTTTCCGTGTCCACAAAAGTGGGGATCAACGGCTTCTACCATTGAATGGTGCCGCCATAGACGTTAAAGAAGCCAAGGTGCTCCAGCCGGAAATGAACAATATTAAACCCGTCGGACTGAAATGAACCGGCGCGACTTTTAGTTGACGGGTTTAGGAACGGGGAGGTCCTCCTGTGGCTTCCCCGTGCTGCTCCAAGTCCAAAAAATCTAAATCTGGAGAAACGTAATGAATATAGTGCTGGCGGAGGACCGAATGAGAAGAAAGACGATACAAATTATTGGGGTGGTTCTGAGTATCCTGGGAATGGGGACTTTTCCGGCATGGGCTTATGAAGAAGGCAAGGTCGAACAGGGAGGAACGATTCGTGGTCAGGTAATCTTGGCCGGCGGGATGCCTAAAGCCATGGCCTTTAATTTGGTGACGATTCCGGATCCGGTATTTTGTGGGCGAATTTCAACCGGAACAGGATGGCGTATTGTTGAAGACTTCATTCTTGGACCTGAGGGCTCGCTGAAGGACGCTATCGTGATGCTCAAGGGTATTGAAAAAGGAAAAGCGTTTGAGTTGCCGAAAGTGACAATTGAGGCGAAGGATTGTGATTTTCTCCCGTTTGTCAATGTCTTACGGGATCAAAATGAACTGACGGTCATTAATATGGATCCAGTGGAACATGATATCCAGGGATACGAGACTGCTCGCGATCGTGGTGCGAGGGTCTTATTTAATCGCCCTCTTCCCATGAATCCCTTTCATAAAGTATTGGATTTGATCAATAGGCATGATCATTTACCTGGTAAGCCAATGATCGAAAAAATTCATCTGCAGAAGGATCGGAATATCTTTGTGATGCAATGCGGATTTCACCCTTATATGTTTTCTTGGGGGGTGGTGGTTGACAATCCCTATTATGCGATCACAACCGAGGATGGCCGGTTTGAGATATCCGACATTCCACCAGGAACCTATACGTTATCGGTCTGGCATGCCGGAATGAAGAAATACTTAAACCGTGAGGTGACTATTGAATCGCATGGGACTCTTACTGAGAATTTTGAATATCAATCACCCATGGGTCGCCGCAGTGTTCATGAAATTCAGGACAACCCTCACTTTGGTTTGGGATTATTAGGGGAAGAAGTCATCATTCCTTCGCTTCGTCTTCAACATCCCTCATAACAAATACCATAAAGAGGTTATCACATAGGTTAGCAGGATGGTCCTGTTTCTGGGAGCCGGAAACTTTTGAGCTGAGTTGTTTCTTTCCATCTGTTTCTAGAGAGGCGAATTCTTGCCAGTGCTCAACTTCGTTATGGTGGCCCATCTTCCCTGGTAACATCCTAGAGAAGAAAAAGTTTCCTGGAATGCCAACTCTCGCCGTAAGGACGTGTTGAAAAAGTCCGCCAGCGGCGTTCCCTGTCTTCGGGCGAGCGGCTTCACATCTACGCGTTTTGGATTAATTGGGTTTCTACCCCCACCAGACACCTATACCTTATCCGTCTGGCATGCCGGAGCAAAAAAGCATTTAACCCGTGGAGTGACCGGTGAATCCAATGGGATTCTTTCTGCGAAAGGTGCATGCCAATTTTCCGTGGGTCGCCGTAGTGTTCATGAAATGCAGGACAACCCTCCATTTGGATTAGAGATTTTAGGTGAAGGGGGTCGAGATTGTTTCCACCGTGCGTCCTCAAAAATCATCCTAGCCGAAATTTCTACCTTGATTGCAGGAAAGATCGTCGCATCATTAATAGCGACCTGATTGTGAATGATTAACCTAAGGAACCTGTTGGTCGGTAGTAGTTGGTTCCATGATGGTGGGCATTATTTCAATATCCGGCGTAGTCGGGCAGAGGCTCATCAAAATTTAAAGTGAGGTCGGGTCCAGCAAAGACCCGACCGCTCAACAAAGCTGATGTCTGTCAGGCTCTTCCTAATAAAACTGGCATCTCCAGCATTCAGTCCTTCTGTGCCTATCTGGATTTTTATTTTTGAGAGCTTCGTTTATTTCTGGCGGTCCTCGTCGTCAATAAGAACCCCGCAAACTCCCCTTTTGAACTTCTTTCCTTTCCTAGTTTCTTAAAACACCAAAGCGAAGTCGTATTGTAGATCGGGTATGAGCTCTGCTTGGAACGATTGGGTTGTTGGTATTCCAAGCTGAGGACTATGAATTTTCCATTTTTTGAAAAAGTCGAACGACCGAAACGCGAACTTAAAAACACGTGACATTGAAATTTCAATGTTTCGTGATGATTTAGTCGTGTTATTCGTGGGCTGACTATTTTTCCTTAACAAGCATTAACTTAAATTAACCTCTCATTTTCAATGAGTTAAGAAGAATAAGTCGAGGCCACGTGTTTGGACTAAAGATTGCTATTCAAAGGTGAGGATGAATGTGAGGACACTGATGAACAGTGTTTGTCCATTGGTTTGTTGAATTGGGATGGTAAGAAAGGAGGTGCAAGGCAGGTCTGGTTTGAAGTCCAATTACGGAAATCTTTATCAAAATGGCTATCCGTAATGAGTTTTTTAAAAAAAAAGGAGGTCTTTTAATGTTTCTTTCTAGACGTCAATTCTTGAAAGTTTCTGCGGGGACTGTGGCGGCAGTCGCACTTGCCGATAAGGCTCTGGCCTTAACGGCCTTGCAGCCGGTCATCGAAGTGGGTAACCCCCTTGGGGAATATCCTGACCGTTCCTGGGAGCGGGTCTACCACGATCAATATCGCTATGATAGTTCGTTTACCTGGTGTTGTTCCCCCAACGATACCCATGCCTGCCGCATTCGGGCGTTTGTGCGGAACGGGGTGGTGATGCGGGTTGAGCAAAATTATGATCATCAAACATATGAAGATCTCTATGGCAACCGTGGGACGTTTGCGCACAACCCCCGTATGTGTTTGAAGGGGTTTACGATGCATCGTCGGGTGTATGGCCCATACCGTTTAAAGGGGCCCTTGATGCGTCGAGGGTGGAAGCAATGGATGGATGACGGGAGTCCGGAGTTTACGCCTTCTATTCAGACGAAATACAAGTTTAATGCGCGGTATTTGGACGACATGTTGCGGGTGTCCTGGGATACCGCGTTTACCTATTTGGCTAAAGCCATGATCATCATCGCCAACCGGTATAGCGGAGAATATGGGGCGCGCAAACTGCGTGAGCAAGGCTATCCCCCGGAGATGATTGAAATGATGAAAGGCTCTGGAGTCCGGGCATTTAAATTCCGGGCCGGTATGCCTGTTTTGGGGATCATTGGGAAAATGGGCATCACCCGAATGAATGGCGGCTGCGGCGCCTTATTGGATACCTACGTCAGAAAAGTTGGGCCTGAAAATGCTCAAGGAGGGCGATACTGGAATAACTATACCTGGCACGGCGACCAGGATCCTTCCCAGCCATGGTGGAATGGGACTCAAAATTGCGACGTGGATTTGAGTGACATGCGGTTCTGTAAGTTTAACACCAGTTGGGGCAAAAACTTCGTCGAAAATAAAATGCCGGAAGCCCACTGGAAACTCGAGTCTATTGAACGGGGTGGGCGAATTGCGGTCATTACCCCGGAATATAATCCGACGGCATACCGAGCCGACTACTGGATTCCCATACGTCCCGAGTCAGATGGGTCCTTCTTTTTAGGGGCGTGCAAAATGATGTTGGATGAGGGCTTGTACGATGCTGATTTTGTTCGGGCAAACACCGATATGCCATTACTGGTTCGTACCGATACCCTTCAGTATTTAGATCCGCGTGATGTGATTAAAGATTACCAGTTCCCGGATTTTACTAAGACCTATTCGGGAAAAGTGCAGACCCTGAAACCTGCGGAAATCGCCAGGTTAGGGGGAATCATGGTCTGGGATCTGAATAAAAATCAAGCGGTACCCATTCATCGGGAATTGGTGGGTTGGCACTTCAAAAAGAGTGGCATTGACCCGGCCTTGACGGGGACTCATCGGGTTCGGTTGCTCACCGGTCGGGAAGTGGACGTGATGCCGATTTTCCAAATGTATCAAGTCCATCTGCAAGACTATGATTTGGATACTGTCCATCAAATCTGTCGGTCGCCGAAGGATTTGATCGTTCGGTGGGCGCGAGATATGGGTACGGTCAAACCGGCCGCTATTCACAACGGGGAAGGTGTGTGTCATTACTTCCACATGACGCAAAATGGTCGTGCGGCGGCATTGACGCTCATTTATACCGGAAATATGGGGAAATTCGGAAGCGGTTGCCATACCTGGTCCGGAAATTACAAAGCTGGTACGTGGGCAGCCACACCTTGGGCAGGAGCCGGACTTTCTGTGCATACCGGAGAGGATCCGTTTCATATTACGACGGACCCCAATGCACATGGAAAAGAAATAAAAACGAGAAGTTATTATTATGGAGAAGAAGTCGGATACTGGAACCACGGCGATACGGCGTTGATTGTGAATACGCCCAAGTATGGTCGTCGGGTGTTTACCGGCAAGACACATATGCCGACGCCGAGTAAATTCCGTTGGGTGGCCAACGTGAATGTGTTGAATAATTCGAAACACCATTATGACATGGTCAAGAATGTGGATCCGCATAATGAATGTCTCGTGCATCAGGAAGTGGAAATGACCTCGGATGTCAACCATTTTGATGTGTCGTTTGCCGTGAATACCTGGATGGAGTTTACCTATCCGGAACATACGGCGACGGTGTCGAATCCCTGGTTCCAAGTATGGAAGGGTGGCATCCGGCCGTTGTATGACACGCGGAACGATTTGGATACGGTGGCGGGCGTCGCGGCCAAACTCACCGAAATGACCGGTGATGGCCGGTTCCGCGATTACTTTACATTTGTGTATGACAATCGTGTGGACGTGTATCTCCAACGATTGTTGGATGCCGGCAACACCTCCTATGGTTATAACGCGGACACGATGTTGAAATCGGAAAAGGGCTGGATGGTGATGACCCGGACCTATCCTCGACATCCATTTTGGGAAGAGACCAACGAATCGAAGCCGATGTGGACCCGCAGTGGACGAGTGGAGACTTACCGGGTGGAGCCGGAAGCCATTGAATATGGGGAAAACTTCATTGTCCATCGTGAAGGGCCCGAGGCCACTCCCTATTTGCCGAATGCGATCATGTCATCCAATCCGTATATCCGGCCGGATGACTATGGGGTGCCGATCACGGCGCAACATCATGACGACAAAACCGTCCGCAACATCAAGTTGCCATGGTCGGAAATCAAACGGTACGCCAATCCGCTCTGGGAGAAGGGGTATCAGTTCTATTGCGTGACGCCGAAGACCCGGCATCGGGTGCATAGCCAATGGTCGGTGAACGACTGGGTGCAGATGTACGAATCCAACTTTGGCGATGCCTATCGGATGGATAAGCGGACACCAGGGGTGGGTGAGCATCAAATCCATATCAACCCATCCGCGGCCAAAGATCGTGGGATCAACGACGGGGACTATGTTTACGTCGATGGTAACCCGGTGGACCGGCCGTATCGTGGCTGGAAGCCCAGTGACCCGTATTACAAGGTGGCGCGGTTGATGATCCGGGCGAAGTACAACCCGGCCTTTCCGTATCACGTCACGATGGCCAAACATGCGCCGTACGTGTCGACGGCGAAGTCGGTGAAGGGGCATGA
>JBGSSO010000317.1:0-11290 GCA_041737015.1 Nitrospirales bacterium | reverse complement strand
TTTGCCCATCGTCGACAACAGTTTGCCGGTAAGGAGATGCGCGTTCGCCACGAGTGTGGCCGCATTCTTTGGCGCAATCATCACCGCTCCCTTGTCCGGTTTTTGATCCGGCCACATCGCCGTAAACATTTGGCGGGATTCAAATCCGCGCTGCATCCGTTGTTCATAGCCGAGCACCGCTTGATAATGTTCCAACGCCATCGATTGTTTGCCGGACCGTTCCGCCAGAGTGGCAAGATGAAAACGCGATTGAATGGCCAATCCAAATTCCAACGCGTCACGATTCAAAGGTTTGTCTTTTGGATTCGATGGTTCGTCCAACTGCAATCGCGCCTCTTCTAAGGCCAAGGCCATTTGATAGGCCGCTGTCGCATCCTTGATCTTTTCGTCCCCTTCGAGGACCACTCCGAGGTAGGCGGGGATGCGGGCATCTTCCGGATCTATCAGACTTGCCCGGCTGAGGTAGCCCATGGCTCCCTGCCACGCGGTTTTCTCCATGCGATTCCAGGCTAATCGCAACAGAGGTGCCGCCGTCGTATGAATCAGGTTGGCGGCAATCAACTGCTGTTCCTCCGCCTTCTCTTGTTGGCCGGATTGTGCATAGAACTGCACAAGGCGATTCTGAGCTTCTAACGATTTTGGGTCGAGCTTGACGGCTTTCTCAAGGGCTGACTGTGCCTCCGCAGTTTTTCCTTCCCATAAGGCAAGGTCGGCGAGAATCAGAAATCCGTCGACGGTCCCCTTCGTGACTTTCGCGGCGGTCTCCAACGCCGACTTCGCCCGCCGCCGGAGTTCACCTGCTTGTGCATCCAGCTGGGCAGCCCGCTGCAGGTCCGCCTGAGATGGCGGATAACAGGTTGTCGTCGTGACCCGATAGACGCCATCACTCCTGGTTTCATCGTGCGAGGAACTCGAACAACGTTCCTGACGCAGGCCTGCCGCCTCTGCGGATATTTGGTTCGCGCGCATCGCACGGAATTTAGCATAGAGCCGTAAAGCATCGGGATTGTTGCCGGCCAGCTTGAGGGCCTGATCGGCCAGGGTATCCGCCTGGTTGTACTGCTTGAGTCCCGTCAAGGCCACCGCTTTCTGCATGATGGCCCGGACGTGCCCGGCATCGAAAGTCAGGGCACGGTCTACCAATTCAATCGACCGTTTCAATTCCCTTTCACGGGACATCTGGAATCGATAGAGTTGCTGTTCACGGCGCGGCTCGACCTTCTCCCCACGGTTCTCGGCCTCCTCCACAATATAAGCAGCCAGATCGACCAACTTGTCCGGACTCTTGGGATTGTCCCGCACGCCATCTTCGAGAACGCGCAGACGGTCTTGATAGAGTTCGTCATAACGAAGCCGCTGCTCACCCATCATGCGGTGCACTTTTGATGCGAGGGCGATCAATTGCTCCATAGGCTTTCCGGAACGCGATGCATCCTGCAACTCGGCCAGAGTTTTTTCGACCGAACCCTTCACTTTGTACGAGCGTAATTCGTCTTCGACGGTGGATATGGCTGAGCGTGTCGCAAACCAACCGCCTTGCTTAAAGACCACAAGATCTGCGGCCATTCGCTTCTCATCGCCCAGCCGCGCTGCGGCTGTGGCTCGCCCCAGATAGGCATCGGGGAAATCAGTCCTGAGCGTCAAGGCGATTGTGAAAGCTTGACGAGCACTGGCGGAATGTCTGGCATCAAGCCAGGCTTTGCCGGCCTGATACTGTGCATCCGGATCGCCAGAATTTCCGGCGAGTGCGCGCTCCACATGCGCCAGGGACCCAACGGCTCCCTGAAGGCCGGTCCTCTGTTTCGCGCGTGAGGTGTTCAACGAGGCCAGCTCCGGCCTTCGATAGTTGCGTTCAGCAAACAATTGCCCGGCTTTCAGCATCGCTTGTCGCATCTGCGGACTTTTTGTCCCATTGGGGTTGCCTGATCCGCCGAAGTCGGCAGGAAGGCGATGCGTTTGATATTCCATGGCGAGCTGATAGACGATAAAAGTGCCGTATTCTGAGGAATAATCCTCTCCCCCCTGTGCCACATGACCTGGAATACTAACCACCGCCGGTCGTTGGGAGCGAAGGCTTCTGGGGCCGCCCCCCAACGCATGATCCGGAATGAGAATGATTCCACTCATGGCCTCGGTCGCCCAAATCCACAACTGGGGTTCGCGGCTTTTAAGGCCTAATCGTGAAGCCCGTTCGAAGTCTTTCTGTGCTCGAGGAAAATCCTCGGCCAGTGTAGAGGCGACTCCGCGGGCGAGGACAATGTCCGGATCATCACCAGAAACCTCGAGGGCGCGGGAGAATGCCGTTGCGGCCTCTGACCAGCGACCTTCGTTTAGGGCGTCCAATCCTTGGACATAGGGTAAGAGTGCTTTGGATGTCAGCGCGGCAAAACAAGGAGGGCTGAGGCAGAACATGGCTACAATGACGGTCGAAGTGACGCGGAATAATGAGGTCATGGAAAACCTCCTTCTTTGACAGGAAAATGGTAAGAAAACCGTTTTCGCCAAAGCGGGAAAGGGATCAAATTTTATAGGTTAAATCCGTTTGCAAGCAAGAGGCTCCTAAATGCCCATGAGAGGGCGACGAGAAGCCTATGAGCATTTCTCTCCTAACATGGCAGCTCACGACCAGCCAGGTGAAAGCCGACTTGTGAGGATGCTATAGTTGGCCGCCCATTAGCCCCGTCCTTGTTTTGTGGTGAGAGGTCTATGGCAGCTCATTACCAGTCTCCCCACGCAGTATTCCCTGATCCCATTCCATTTTCCCTCTTTGAAGGCGACCTCGTCTCCCGAATCTTTGCGCGTCTGGGCATGGGCACCTATCACGCTGGGGATCTCCTTAAGCGAAGTGTGTTGTTGATCGCCATCACCTGGGTGCCCCTCGCACTGTTGGCGATTCTCTCGGAGGTACATTGGGTTCAACCGCCGGGACAGAATTTCTTTTTGGACTTTGCCGCCTATGGGCAGTTACTTGTTGGTCTGCCGATGTTTCTTCTTGCCGAGCGCGTGATCGATCAGCATACGCGGAACGCGGAGCGATCCTTCCTGACCACGGGAGTGGTCCGGCCGGGAGATGCACCGCGTCTCCTTCAACTCAGCCGACAAGTGCGACGGTTACGCAAGCAGCTATGGCCAGAGCTGATTTGCATAAGCATCGGCTATCTCCTGACGGTGGCCTGGGTCCTTCCCGAAATGTACAACGATCGTGACACATGGCATGCCATGGGTCCGATCGTTCAAACGCAGCCCTTTTCCTGGTCGGGGGTGCAGGGTCTTTTGCATCAATCACCGCAGCCGCTCACATGGCCCGGCCTGCTGGAATTGGGATTTGTGGGTCCCCTTACGACCTATTGGTGGCTGCGCTGGTCCTGGAAGATTGGCATTTGGAGTTGGTATCTGTATGGACTGTCTAGACTTCAATTGAATCTCGTCGCATCGCATCCGGACAAGACCGGCGGTATCGGATTTCTGAGTGATGTCCAGACCAAGTTCGGTCTGGTGATCCTCGCCTACGGTATCAGTTACGTGGCGCCGACCATTGGATACAAGCTGGCGTTTGAAGGTGCGTCAATAGCGGTATTCTCCGTGTGGGGGTATGCCGTGAGTTTTGTTATTGGTGCGCCTCTGCTGTTCACCATTCCGCTTTTTATGTTTACCAAACAGCTCTACCACGCGAAGATGTGCGCGATGAAAATATTTCAAGAGCGGTCGATGGAGCGGGCTCTCGCATTCGAAGAAAAATGGTTGAAAGCCTGCTCGAGCGGGAACTATGAACTCATGAATAGCAGCGATTTGATTGGACTGAAGGCACTCAATCAGGTGTATGACCATATTCATGCCATGCGGGTTGTCCCGTTCGACCTGCGATCGTTTTCAGAGCTCGTCGGCGCAGCCCTCGGTCCGATGGTTCCACTTCTTCCCTACCTGGTCAGCATCCCTGAGCCTTGGTTGCGAGCCATTGTGGAAGGGAAAAAGTTGCTGCGGTAGGACCGTTTTCCTCTTCAACCTTGGGTTTGACCAGGTTTTATATAAAATGATCATTCAGTCATGTAGACTTGCCTTGGGGTCGGAGGTATTCTGCTAGAGGGACCTTATTGCCTGTCTTGTTAACGAATGATTAAGCTTCTTGCCAAACTGCTCCGCGTTCTGAATTCTGAAACCGATCCTGGGCAAATTTCTTTAGGATTGTGCTTTGCCATGATCCTTGGGCTCACCCCCCTTCTGAGCTTGCACAACCTCTTTGTGCTCCTGCTGGTATTTATTCTACGTGTGAATCTCTCAGCATTTTTGTTGGGACTGGCGCTGTTTACGGGGATTGCCTATCTGCTTGATCCGCTTTTCCACCTGCTTGGGTTGACCGTTCTGACCGCTCCGTCCCTGGCAGATCTTTGGACCTTTCTCTATCAATCGATGTGGTGGCGATTGGAGCATTTCAATAATTCCATTGTGATGGGCAGCCTGATGTTTTCTGTGTCAATATTTGTCCCTGTTCTTCTGCTTTCGAACCTCCTGATTCGTCGCTATCGTCAACATGTCATGGTCTGGGTGCAAAAAAGCCGGCTTATGCAAATGTTTAAAGCCAGCAAGTTGTATCAGACCTATGAAACCCTTTCGTCATGGAGGCCAGGCTGATGACGAAATGGATTCGGTGGTGGGGGCTTGGGGCGTTTGTGGTATTTGCGGCCATTTTAAGTTGTGTGTGGATATTTGCTGTTGATGGATGGGTGAAAGGTGTCATCGAAGCGGCGGGAACAAAAGCTGTGGGAGCCAAGGTGGAGGTAGATGCGGCCGATCTCAGCCTGTTTCCGGCAGGCCTCTCATTGACGAGACTGCAAGTGACAAATCCCAAGAGGCCCATGACGAATGCGGTGGAAGTGGCCAGGGTGATTACGGGTCTAGACGGACTGAACCTGTTGCGGAGAAAAGTCATTATTGAGGAAATGGCTTTGGAAGGTGTTCGATTGGGCACTCCCAGAGCCACATCCGGCGCCGTTAAGCCAGGCTCAGATGTGTCTCCTGAAGAGGAAGAGACCGGGATGTTTTCTCTTTCGCTTCCGGCTCTTGAAGTGCCTGACGTGAAAAATATTTTAGAGAAAGAAGGCCTGGAAACCCTCCGATTGCTTGAAGCGCTGAAGGCGGATATGCAGCGGGAACAAGAGGTGTGGGAATCACGACTCAAGGGTTTACCGGGAAAAGCCCAGCTCGCCCAATATGAGGAACGCGTAAGAAATTTAAAAAAAGCCGGGAAAGGGGGATTGGAGGGCTTGCTAGGTGGAGTGGGGGAAGTGCAAGCGTTGAAGCAGGATATTGAACAGGAAATTGCATCTCTAACAGGCGCCAAAAAGGAATTTGAAGACACTGTGGTGTTGTTACGTACTCGGTATAAGCAGATTCAAACCGCACCACAACGGGATATTCAACACCTCAAGACCAAATACAATTTGTCTCCGCAAGGATTGGCCAATATGAGCCAAACCTTATTAGGGCCCCAGATCGGATCGTGGGTTCACCAGGGGGCGGCTTGGTATGAGCGAGCAAAGCCGCTTCTGGAAGGAGCACGCACAGTGGGAGGGGAGGATGGCCCTCAGGTGCATAAGCCTTTGCGTGGGAAGGGCCTGGATGTGCATTTCAAGGAAGCGCATCCGCTTCCGGACTTTCTGATTCGTGTGACGAAGGTATCGGTTGGTTTAGACCTCGGGGATTTGGCGGGGACTGTTCATAATATCACCACCGACCAACCGACTTTGGGACAACCCACGACGTTTGCCTTTTCCGGGGACCGGTTAAAAGGGGTCCAGTCTGTTGCATTGGAAGGGGCTCTCAACCACGTGGAGCCCGCCGATTCCAAGGACCAGGTAATCGTGCAGGCGAAAGGGTATGAGCTAACCAATCTCGCATTGTCCAAAGATGCCAAATGGCCGGTTACCCTGACGAGTGGGATGAGCGATATCAATCTGAACGCGGAACTCAAGGGCCAGGCCTTGACGGTTCATGGCGCAGGGAATTTCCGTGACCTTCACCTGTCGGCAGGAAAGGAGGGTGATCCCAATTCTTTGACCCAAGCCCTCAGCTCTGCCGTGGCTGGCGTTTCCCAATTGTCTCTTCAGGCGGATGTGACGGGGACATGGGAGCAACATGATGTCACGGTATCCTCCGACCTGGATCGTATCCTTCAGGATGCGGCAGGCAAGATGGTAAATGAATTGGCTGAGAAGTTTGGTGCCGAGCTTCAATCGGCGATTGCGGCGAAAATTGCAGAACCGATGCAACAACTCAAGGATAACTTGTCCGGGTTTGAACGAATTGCCGGTGAGTTGACCAAGCGGGTCACGCAGCATAATGACGTCCTCAACAGTCTTCTTGAAAAAAGTCTTCCGACCAAAGGGTTGAAGGATCTTCCCGGCGGACTCAAGCTCCCGTTTTAATTGTTACGTGAAATGGGTGTTATATTTCACAAAGCTTGTTGTAGGCGTCCAAGGCTGCAACTTTGTAGCATTCCGCTAGCGTTGGATAATTGAAGACTGTCGTGAGGAAGTATTCGAGTCCCCGTTCGGTATGAAGAATGGCTTGCCCGATATGAATGAGCTCGGTGGCTCCCGTCCCGATCACATGCACACCCAGTAGCCGGTGATCATGTCGATGAAATAATAGTTTCAACATGCCATTGGGATCTCCCATAATTGTGCCTCGCGCGATTTCGCGATAACGGGCTATACCCACCTCATACGGAACTTTCTGGAGCGTCAGTTGTTCCTCTGTGGCTCCCACCATAGAAATTTCCGGAATGGCATAAATACCAACAGGAAACAGGTTCGTCATCGGTGTGGCTTCCATGTCGAAGGCATAGCAGGCCGCTAAACGGCCTTGCTCGGAAGATGTGGCCGCCAGGCTTGGGAAGCCGATGACATCGCCCGCGGCTAGAATATGCGGGACAGTCGTGCGATATTGCGAATCGACCTGCAGACGGCCACGGGCATCCACGGACAATCCGGCTTTCTCGAGTTGGAGTGTCGATGTGGCTCCCGTTCGTCCGACGGAATAAAGGACCAGGCCTGAGACCAGTCGTTTTCCGGAGGCCAAATGAATCACGACTTTTGAGGATGGTGTGCTCGCGATTTCTAATTTTTCGACAGTTTCACCCAAGCGAAAAGTGACCTGGTGGTTTCGCATCTGATAAATGAGTTCATCGACAATTTCGCCATCCAGAAATTCCAACGGTCGGATTCGTGAATCCACAAGGGTGACTTCGACGCCAAGGGCTCCCAACATTGAGGCATATTCAATGCCGATAATCCCGGCTCCAACTACGGTCATGGTTCGTGGAAGCTGTTGCAGATGGATGATGCTATCACTATCGAGAATATATTGGCCGTCAATGGCAATGTTGGGTGGAGGCGTTGGGATGGTTCCCACGGCAATCAGAATGTGGGCGCTCGACAGGGTTTGTGAGTGTTGGCCGGTGTGAACCAATAGGGTGTGAGGATCCACAAAGGAGGCTTCCCCCTGTAAGAATTCCACATCGTTTCTTCGTAATTGATCGTTGATCACCTCACCTTCGATACGAATGACTTCTGCCACGCGAGTGATCAGTTGCTCGGCCGTGGGTCGAATTTTCGTGATATCCGTTAAACGACCCCAATGTTGATGGGGTCCGGTAAAGGACAAGACAGCTTCCCGAAAAGTTTTACTGGGAATGGTTCCGGTCTCTAAACAGGCACCGCCGCCGACACGCTTCTTTTCAATCACCGCCACGCGTTTTCCTACTTTGGCTGCTTGAATGGCCGCCCGTTGTCCAGCCGGTCCGCTACCGATACAAATCAGGTCGTATGGAAATGGTGAGGGTGTCGTGATCTGGGAACTCATGATGAAAAAACGAAGGAGGATGCTATAACAGGTGATCGCTCAGAGCATAGCGTGGCAAAAGAGAGAAGTACAGGTCAAGCGTATTCTGGAACCTAGGGCCGCAAGATTGCTGCTGGGGTTAATAAGACTGTGTGAGGAGTCTGTCCGCCCGTTTATGCATTGATGGTCGGCGGAAATCTGGTTGTAAAGGAGAAATAATTTTAGGAATGTGTATGGGCTGTCCATCCTGATCTTTACTGACTCTTTCCATGATGTCGAGGAGCTTCCGTGTGAGTTGGGGACAGGCGACGCTCAAGGTTTAGGGGCTCGTGTGAGCGTATGGATGATGATTTCGGGAAAGCAGAACAGCCGAATGGGAAACAGGGAGGTGCCGACTCCTCGAGAGGTGTACCCGCGCATGGATTGATATTCCCAGGGGCCTGCCTTGTAAGCCCTGGGGCAGCGGCAATGGGTAATGATGGGTTGGCTTCCTGGAAGACAGATTTGGCCGCCGTGTGAGTGGCCGCAGAGGTACAGGTCCATTCCGGCAGTCGATGCCTCAGGAATAATCTCCGGGGAATGCACTAGGAGAATTCGGACGGCGTCGGTGGGCGCGAGGCGTATGGCTTTCTCCAGGTCACCCGTTTCGTAATAATGGACATCATCTAACCCCAGGAGCCAAATCGCATCCGATCCCTTTTCCAGGGATTGAGCTTCATTGAGCAGCATTCGGATTCCACACCGCTCAAGGCCCGGCACCATTTCCAGCCAATCGTGATTCCCCAAAATGCCCGTGACGCCATAGGGAGCCTGGATGGTATTGACCAATGACTCCATGAGAGTCAGTGTCTTGTCATAATGGCCATACGTGAGAAAGCGAAAATCGCCGGTCATGACGCACAGGTCGTATCGCAAGGTGGACAGAGCGGTCTGAAGCGCTTGGCCTTTATCGATCATCCCTTCGATATGAAGATCCGACAAATGCAGAATTCGAAATCCATCAAAGGATTCGGGCAGGTGAGGAATCGGGACGGTGTGCTCGACAATTCGATATTGGGATGTATTCTTGACAGCCAGCGGCCAAAGGCCGGTCGTTTTTAAGAGTGTTTTGATGAGCCAGGCAATGGCTGGAAATTCCTCCATGTGAATGTGGAGATGATAGCCTTTTAACAGGAGAGCCGAATAGTGGGCCTGCATTTCCATGCGTTGGCCTGCATGATCAGGCCCGATACGGTCCACTAATTTGGCAAAGGCTTCTTGGTCGTGGTGATGGGTCATGTGCTTGTCAGCCAAGTGGGATCAGAGTTAAAGTCAAATATTTTTGGCTTATCCTTTGTCTCAAATAAGGATATGTTTTGCGGATAAGAACTGGGAATATAGCCCGAAAACGTATATTAGTGAACTTCAGAGAAAAGGCCGAGCTAGTGCTACTGGTGATAAGTGCATTGTTGAGACTCTGTTCGAAAAGTTTTAGCAGCACTGCGCTCCAAGGGACCCTGCCCGATAAAGCCGCGCAGCCTCCCTTAGGCAGGACGTTCTCTTCTTCACTCATGAACATAAGAACCTGAGCATGGCAATTTTTCTTCAAGCTTTATTGCTCTTGTTCCCAGTCTTTCTCTTGGTGAATTCTGGAGAGTTCGTATACATGCTACGGATACTCAGCTACGATGAGGGGACGTTGGGAATGTTCGTAGCCATCATCTTCAGTATCACTCCGATGGTCACAATACCTGCGCTACTTCGAAAGACTAGGCCACTCTTGATCCCCGCTGCGGCTTGCAACCTGGTTTCGCTGTTTTACGGCATCGTTCATTTCATTGCCCAAGCTGATCTAAGTAACGCCATGGTGCTTCTCGCGGTGGCAGTACCTCTTCTCATAGTCATCGCAGCAGCTGTGAGTTTGGTGAGCATTGCCAAAATGCTTAGAGCCTTTTCATAATGAAGTACACCTTTAATCCTTAAGTAAAGGGGGATGTGCTACTACGCGTCTCTTTCCACCATGCAACGACTTGATCTCTTTAATCCCGAATTGCCCGATATCCAATTTGTCCTCATGGTATTGGCATTATGTACGTCAGATCTCGAAACGATGAATGCCCCACATTCTGTGAGAGAGACGGTCTTCAATCGGTGTTGGGCATTAATGCATGAAAGCCATCCGCCAGTGAAGACACAAGAGCGGGTCCTGGATTTGACCCTTAGTGATGAAATCACTCTGGAGGCCTTGGTCCATGTGATTCGACAGACCTTCGAGGAGCATGGTTTTGTTGAATTGACCTGGGATCATCCACCAAGTGAACCGACACGCGAATCGACTCCGGAAGCCCGTCCTTTGGTCGAGCGGTTAGAACAGTGGGAACCTCCTCCAGACAATTTGAATCCTCCCTCATCTTCATCTAACTAATCCTCTATCTTGACGGTTGAAGATCTCTTTGGCCGGTTCCCCACTCTGACAGATAGAAGATCTTCCCTGCTCAGAGGAGTATCATCCTCGGGGCACTGGTGCGCTGTAAATGGCGGCAGTTGTCTGGAGAACAAAAATAATGAGACTGCGAACCGTGAACCTCGTGTTACCTAATGGGGGGTATGAACAATCGTATGGAGAACGTGCGAACAAATCAAAAGAAAATTATTTTGTGGGTTCTTGGTAGCTTGGAACCGGTAACAGACTTTATGCAGGTCACGAGTTGACCGTTTTCACCTGTTTGGGCGTGGCCTGAGAAGAGCCAAAGGACCCCAGACTCCGGAACCTGGCCTCTCGTTGTTTGCGGAGTGCTGCCGGCGACAATTTCTGTAATTGCAAGAAATGGGTGTCGAGTGCCTGCGAGACACGGTCGGCCATGAGTTTCGCATCTCGATGGGCTCCTCCCATGGGTTCAGGTATGACCTCTTCGATAATATTGAGTTTGCGTAACTCCGGTCCCGTCATTCGTAAGGCGGTAGCGGCATCGGCGGATTTTGAGGCATCTCCCCACAAAATTGCGGCGCAGCCTTCCGGCGAAATCACCGAATAAATTGCATGTTCGAGCATCAGAACCCGATCTGCCACACCTAAGGCCAACGCTCCACCGCTTCCGCCTTCTCCTGTGACCACGGCAAGAATCGGCACCTGCAATCTGGACATTTCCAGTAAATTTCTGGCAATAGCTTCGGCTTGGCCGCGCTGCTCCGCATCGACGCCGGGGTACGCCCCTGGAGTATCGATAAAGGTGATGATTGGTCGGTTGAAGCGTTCCGCTAATTTCATGAGCCGTAACGCTTTTCGATAGCCCTCTGGTTTGGCCATACCAAAATTTCGGCGCATGCGTTCTTTCAAGGTCTTCCCTTTTTCATGACCGATAGCCATAATAGAGCGGCCCTTCCATGTGGCAAACCCTCCCATGATCGCGTGGTCGTCGCCGAACAGGCGGTCACCATGGAGTTCAATAAAACCTTCCGTCATGTGCTCCAG
>JBGSSO010000309.1:0-14010 GCA_041737015.1 Nitrospirales bacterium | reverse complement strand
TTGTTCGGCTTTCAACGCGGCTTGTTGTTGAGCTAAGAGGGTCTCTTGTTCCTGGCGGGCCTGTTCCGCCGCCAGCCGTCGCCGCTCTTCTTCCGCCGCCAAGCGTTGGGCTTCGGCCAGTTGCGCTTGAAGATCCTTCTCCCGCTGTCGTTGTTCCTTCAACGTTTGGAGAGCCTGCAGTTCAAACTTTTCCCGCTCTGCCTCTAGCGCGGCAGCCTCTTCTGCCAATGTTTTTTGTTTTTCAGCTTGTTCGCTCTTTCCAGATGGTACGTTGTTATTGAAGACATCCAAGGGATTTCCAAAACTCTTTAAGAGTCCGACAATGGTCTCAACCGTTCCAGCTGCAGGATTGCTTGTCCTTCCTTGAGGATTGGGGGTGTTCGCGATTTGGGGGTTGGAGGAATTTTTTTCCGGAATAAACACAAATTCTCCCTTATCCGGACTCAACCCCCACATTTCCGGTCGTTGCACATGTTTATGGGTGAGAGCTGCCGATTGCACATGCTCATCGAGAAAGGCGAAGAGTTCGGATGTGGGAATGATGCCATCGCCGTTCAGGTCACCACGGCCCTTCCCAATGCCTTCCAGAAGATAATAGGTGAACACACTATGTTTCCACTTCGGTCCGGCTAAGGCTTGTTGTCCGGTTCCACCGGCGGTTATCAATTGGCGGGCAGGTTCACTGGCGATCATCTTCAGATAATTACTGGTCATGGGGGGAAACGAACGCTGACTACGGCCGGCAATGCCTCCATAACAAATATCAATGAGAAATAAGACCTGTTTGGCGGGAAGGGACTCCGAAAGATCACGAAGAAGGTCCACGCTGATTGCGGTGTCCGCAAGGAGGCCCGGTTCGGTATCGACGGGCATCATATAGCCCACGGGTTGTCGCTTTCCCGTGCCGGGGGTTTCTCCAATATGACCTGCAAAAAAGATGAGCACTTGATCATCCTTTTGTACTCGTGTCACAAGGTTTTGCCGCAATTCATGAAGTATCGCTTTTTTGGTGGCTTGGGTGTTGTAAAGTGATGTGACGGTAAATCCTTGACGACCGAGCATGCGGGCCACGGATTTCGCATCATCGACCGCATAGGCCAGGCTGGCGAGATTCAGGTATTTATCAATCCCTATGACCACGGCCCAGGATTTTCCCTTGGTCTCTGCTATATATTGGGCAGGACCTTTTCCGTTCACCGTAATGCTTGGGGTATCCGCGTGTGTCTGTAACGGGAAGAGCAACGGGATCAAACTGCATAACAAGAGAGAGAGCAGCAAGATGCTGGGAGAGGGGAGGAATCCTCTTCTCAGAGTGGGATTATGTCGAACGCGATCGAACACCGATCACTTGCTCCTGTGGATTGTGTCGATTTTACTCAAGAAAATTCCCGGAAGAAAATAGGCAATGGCCCATTCTCTTTATGCATCAGAATTTCCTCTTTGGTCTCCTTCTTTCGTTTCGTTAGGTCAACGTGTACGGCAACGATTGAAAGAAGGCGTAATTGGTATGCTGCTGGTCTCGTGGCCTTGTCAGTTCTTGAGACCAGTTTACTGGGTCTTGCGTCAGAGATGCCAATGTTGGCCTCGTGCACGATTCAACAAATAAGAGACGTTTCCTACTTGAAGCCTGTCGGTCATTTCCCTAAAGTTGGGAGCCTATGCCTGAGTGGGGGGCAGGTGCAGCCGGTCCCTCTGGGAATTATGGATTGACTTCATGGGAAAGAGTTTATAGGATCGCCTGGTTTTCTCTACTGCATAAGTATCGCGTTTTTTGGATATGATTCCATCTGATAGCCACTTAAGCTGAAGAGGGGTGTGATTGAAACCCTCCTTTGTGACCTGTGGTGTTGAGCGTACCATCCCCCAAACCCATAGATAAAGTCGATAATTGCGCTTGGACCATCGCGCCAAATTCTTTGTTTGGAGTTTTTGGGGGAACCTTTTTTGTTAAATCTAATTTATGAGGAACCATAATGACCTATTGGCTCACGCAGAACCCTTTATGTAGACGAATTCAGCCGTTGGCCTGTTTCTTTCTGTTGGCCATGGTCGTCATGAGTCCCGCTGTGACTCTAGCCAAAGACTTAAAAAATGTGATTCCTGATCTTTATGGGGGAAATGGGTTTCAAACAGATCCTAATTTTGCAGGCAATCGGTCCAATGATTTTGGCAATGCGGTGTTTAATTCATTTAATGAACTGACCAATGGCATTGGGGCTCAAACAGGGCAATTTGCAGTGAACTCTACTGTGGCAGCGTATCGGTTTGATGTTGAGCGTGGGGTTCCTGTTGAAGTCACCAAAAGCCTCGGTCCTCTTTTTGCGGAACGGGCCGACACGCTTGGAAAAGGGCGATTTGATTTTCAGGTCGTTTGGTCAAACGCCAATTACAAAAAATTTAATGGGCAGAAGCTGTCTTCTCTCAGTGAAGATGTCTCTCCCACCGCCGGTCCTGGAACTCCGCCGAATGCCCCAGGATTAGATGAGCTATTACAAATTAACCTGGACGTCAAAGTCATTACAAATTTCGTGGGATTTTTTGGCACGTATGGCCTAACCGATAATTGGGACGTCAATCTTCTTGTTCCTCTCATCAATAACAAGATCAAAGCAAAGGCGAAGGCGACCATGCTTGATGCAAATGGTGTCCCTTGTACTCAAGGTGGAAATTGCAGTGGTATATACGTGATCAATGGAACGGCACCCGGCACGGGAGACCCTTCAAAAGACAGTTCGTCGGGGGATAAAACCGGGATCGGAGACGTCCTCCTTCGAACCAAATATAACTTCCTAAAAAATCACGAGATTTTACCAGACTTGGGTGTACGTGGGGGCGTTTCCTTTCCCACGGGAAACGAAGATAACTTCATGGGAGTCGGAGAATTCAGGTTTGAGGGGTTGGCTGTGGCTTCTAAATATTATTCATCCCCGATTGGAATGATTGGGCCCCATGTGAATACGGGCTTCGTGCTGGTCAACAACAAATCCGAACTGAATCTTTTTACCTATGTGGCAGGATTCGATCTGGCTCCTATACCGGTCTTTGCTTTCTCGCTTGATCTCCTGGGCCGTCACGAATTGGACGATAAGGATAATAGCGGAAAGGACATCGTCGATTTGGCTCCCGGATTAAAATGGGCGCCTCTTCCCAATACTCTGGTTCAGGCAGCGGTCCAACTTCCCCTCAATAAAAATGAAGGGCTCCGTCCGGATGCGGTCTGGACGTTAGGAGTTGGAGCTACCTTCTAAGGATTGAATCGTCATCCCCATGGCGGCCGTTCTATATAAAGGATATTTAGGGAAGAAAGGAAGGTGCAGGGAAAAGGAAAATGGAAGATACCCAAGCTATTCGATATCCTGCGCGAGGCGAAACCCAATCTGGATGCTCCGCGAGTCGGCGCTGTACCCATTTCGAAACGAAGAACGCAAAGACATCGGAGCGTTAGTCCAGCCACCGCCTCGCCTCACACGTGTTCCGCAGCTCCCGTTATTCGCCTCCAACCAGGCCGACCCATTTTTTGGGGCATGCTGATAGTCGTCGTGCCAGCAATCCTGGACCCACTCCCATACATTTCCGCTCATGTCATGAAGTCCGAGGCCGTTGGCTTGCCGGGTTCCAACCGGTTGAGTTCTTCCAGCACTGTTGGTGTTGAACCAGGCGTAGGTCACTAGCTGTTCTTGTTCTGAGGTTCCCGCCCAAATTTCGTCTTTTTCCCTATTTCTGGCAGCATATTCCCACTCAGACTCTGTGGGAAGTCGATAGCGATATCCGGTTGCCTGCGATAACCAGGTTGCATAGTCCACCGCGTCTTCCCACGAGACATTGATGACCGGATGCCTTTCACGTCCCCATCCCTCATCTCCCGGAAGCGGCTGACCCGTCGACATGGCGAACCGGTCATATTCTTCGAATGTGACCTCGAATCGCCCCAGAGCAAATTTTTTGATATGGACCTCTCGCAGCGGGTGTTCGCTTGACGTATCTTCTCCCCGGCTATCCCCCTGCTGAAAAGTTCCGGCAGGAATTGAAACCATTTCGGGATCCAGATGAATGCTCACTACCGGAGCGACGACTGTCAGAATGGACATTTTAAAAGCCTTATTCTCCCCAGCTAACCATGTGCCCAACCCACCCAAAAGAATAACAACCACTCCCATAAGCCCTGCCATTTTTATCCATCGTTTCTGACGCTTTGCAAGCTGGTACTGTTTTTTCAGCATGGACACGGTTTCTGCATGTGAAGATTCCGGCGAGTTCAGGCTGGGTGTTCGGCCCTTAGACGAAGACTTTCCGACAGGAACTGATTGTCGTCTGAGACTGTCAGGCTTTGTGTGATCAGCCTGGGGTGGGGGGGGAGTTTCTTCCGCGGGCAGCGTAGTTTGTTTATCGTCGTTCATGGTGTGCGCGATCTGAGCATGCACATGCGAAAGGAGATGGGTGCCTGTTGGGAACGTTCCTAATCCTTCTGCGGCTTTTTGTCCTGTTAGAGGATGTGATGTTTCTCCCTTAATGCCGGAATGGGGTCTCTCACAATTCCTTGCGGGAACGATCTATCGGCATGTCAGAATATTTTAACAGATAACTTCTTGAACAAAAGCAGTTTTTCCTAATGTAAAAATTCAATAAGTATGACACAAGAGCTGGCGACCGTGTGTTTGGATAGTCGGTTGAACGCCTAACATTATTGAAGATATGAGGCCTCGTATCCTGAATTTCAAGGCTCAGGAAGTGAGAGATGGTTCCGGACGTATTAGAATGTTTTTGAACAAGCGGGTCGCGTTCAACACGTTGGAAGGGTTGGAGGGAACTGCTGAATCTTTAATAGAACAGGTCGTGACTTTTCCCATGATACCGGTACTTTTACACTCCTGCCGAATCTTGGCAGTCATAGGTTGTATGGAGCTGGCGAGAGGAATTGAACCTCCGACCTGCGGTTTACAAAACCGCTGCTCTACCGATTGAGCTACGCCAGCTCGGCGAATATAAGAACCATCATACCAAAGGAGGAAGGATTCAACCAGCATCGGATACATAAAAAGAATACATAAAAAATATTTTCCGACTAGCCACGATTTAGGCCATTTGCAGGATGACTTTTCGTATGCCACGTTGAGCGGCTTTTTCCATGGCCAGAACGCCATCCCGGAGTTGATAGCGAGCATGGATGAGCGGGTCGACCCGGATGTGCCCAGTTTCTAATAGGCGGATTGCCGGAGGGAAAGGGCCACAACGAGACCCAATTAAGGATATTTCCTGAATGACAAAAGCCGCCATATTCAAAGACACGTCTCCATGATACGTGGATTTGAGCACAAGTGTACCTCTTGGCCGAATTAATTGCATGGCCGTGGATAGCCCTTCGGGGTTTCCGGTGGCTTCCACAATCATGTCTGCGCCTCGAGAAATATCAGCTGGGTGCGAGGTCACTCTGATTCCCATGTGGGTAAGCCAGGTGTCGTGGTCTGAATGGCGACCCAATAGGGTTACGGCACATCCTGAAAGCACAAGAATTTGTGCGCAGAGTACCCCTAACTTCCCATCTCCGATGACGACCACCCGGTCTGTTGGTTTGACCGAGACTAATTGGGGAATTTCACAGGCCGCAGCTAAGGGTTCGATAAAGACGGCCTGATCGTCGGAAATAGAATCAGGCACGACATATAGGTTTTCAACCGGGAGGTTCAGGAAATCAGCAAAGGCGCCATCTCGGCCCTGGATTCCTAATGTGGTGCGATGAGGACAATGGGTGGGATGTCCATTGGTGCAGGTTTCACAAGCGCGACAGGCTGCATTGATCTCTCCGACGACTCGTTTTCCAATCATTTCTGTATCGGGGGCCTCATCGACTATCCCAACAAATTCATGCCCCAAGACATCTTGAAAGGCCATATACCCTTTGAGCAGCTGAAGATCGGTGGAGCAGATTCCAGCTTGGATGACCTTGATCCTGGCTTCCCCATGTGGACGCGGAGGAAGGGGAAGGTCAGTTTGAAGTTGAAGCTCCTGATGAAGAACTAATCCCCGCATACCGTTCCTTCATGAAATACCTTAGAAAATGAGCAGAGAGAACCATAGCAAAAATGCTGTCAATCTTCATCAATTTCTATGAATATTCAGTAAGACAAGTTTCCAACGTATGGTTTATCTAATTTTCGGCGTGTTGCGAAAACTCTTCCATCTTGTCATGAAAGGTTTTGAGACTTTGGTCGATAACGTGAAGGTGTATGGATGGCTGTGAGATGCCCGTCGAATCAAAGGAGATGTCATGATGATTGCCGGTATGGCCTCTGCGCTTTCTGGAATTCAAGCTGGGGGAAGAATGCTCAGCGTCGGCGCGCATAATATTGCCAATGCCCAGACAGAAAGTTTTAAACGAACCCGTGCTCTTTCAGAAGAATCGTCAGCCGATGGTGGGGTGAGGGTGATTTTGCAAACAGATGAACGCCCCGGCCCCAAGTTTCTCTCCAGTGAAAATTCGTTTAGTCTTCGAGAAGGATCTAATGTAGATCTTGGCGAAGAAATAATATCCAATCTGCAAGCGGTGAATCTCATAGAAGCCAATATGGCCAGCTTCAGAATTCAGGACAAGATTTTAGGATCCCTCCTGGATATTACCGAGTAATGCCTCCTGCCTGAATGTAACCATTCCTCATTCGATCCCAACTTTTTCTCTCCGTCTAATATTTCGTGCAGTAATATCATGGGCTTTTCGCTCATGAGGACGACGCATTGTTGTGTCTTCATCAATCCAAATAGCCGGTTCTGAAGATGTTTATGTCCTCCAAGAGTGTTTTTTCTTTATTAGAACGAAAGTCTTGACAAGATGGACGGGACTCTGCTGGTCATACACCTGTCCAGGTGGCAGTAAAAAACTGGGGATTTGACTTTGAACGTGGGAAAACAATTATTGTAGAATCAAACGGTTATACGAAGTGAGGCGATCTGTCTTGGGGAATTTCTTGAGAACACCCAGGGTTGTGAGATAGAAATTTTCCTATTCACGCCGTTTCTATTAAATTTTTTGAACAGGAGATCGGGATGATGCACATGTCACGGTTGTTTGCTGGCACTGCCAGGCCGTTTCGAATTGCCCCTCCATGGGGTTTCCTTGTCCTATTTTTAGGACTGGGGATGGTCGGTGGATTTTTGGGAAACGGGTGGTTTGTTCCAGCCCAGACGCAAGCGGCTATACCCGGAGCCTTTATTGAAGGTTTTTCAGAAATTGTTGAAAAAGTAGGTCCGGCGGTTGTCAACGTGGCAGTGACTGGTGGTGGTGGACCATCGAGAGGCTTACCTCCCGGACCGTTTGGTGGGCCTCCTGGCGGAGGACCCCCTGGTGGAGGGCCTCCTGGTGGAGGGCCTCCTGGTGGTGGACCTCCCGGTGGTGGTCCAGGCGGACCTCCAGGTATGAGTGCCGGGTCCGGAGTGATTATTGATTCTCGTGGATATATTCTGACAAATAACCATGTCGTGGAAGATGCGAGTGATATCAAGGTGTCCTTTCATGATGGACGAGAAATGTCAGCAACCGTCGTCGGGACCGATCCGAAGACCGATCTAGCGGTTATTAAAGTCAAACTTGAAAATGGCCCACTTCCTTCAGTGGCCTGGGGAGAATATGAATCCCTTCGTGTTGGAGATGTGGTGTTAGCCCTCGGGAGTCCCTTCGGATTACGGAATACCGTGTCTTTGGGAATTATCAGTGCCCTCGGCCGAGGGAGTGTCGGTATAACGGAATATGAAGACTTCATTCAAACAGATGCCGCGATTAATCCGGGAAATTCAGGTGGGGCCCTGGTGAATATGAAAGGGGAGCTTATCGGGATCAATACGGCCATTTTTTCCAGGACGGGTGGTTCCGAAGGCGTGGGATTTGCGATCGCAGTCAGTATTGCGAAGGATATTGCCGCAAGTCTGATCGAAACGGGGAAGGTGGTTAGAGGATGGATGGGAGTGGCCATTCAGGAATTAACGCCCGCCTTAGCGCAATCATTTCAATTACCTGAAGGTCGACAGGGTGGGGTATTAATCAGTGAAGTACATGAAGATGGCCCTTCCGCAAAGGCCGGCCTTCAACGGGGAGATGTCATCCTTGAATATGGAGCGGAAGCCGTCAAGGATGTCAATCATCTTCGTAATATTGTTGCCCGAACAAAGGTCGGAAAGAAAAAAGAGATTAAGGTGTTACGCGAGGGCAAAGAGACGGTGCTAACCTTGGAATTGGGAGAACGGCCATCCGATCAAGCACTCGCAAAGACTGGGCCGGTTGAAGAAGAGAAAACTCCGGCCATGGCCAAACTCGATAACGTGTTGTCGGGAATGACGGTCGCACCGATTAGTGGCGAAAACCGGAGTGAATTCAATATTCCGGAACAAATCAAAGGTGTGGTCGTCTCGAAAGTCGAATCAGGCAGCGCCGTGGAGGCTGCTGGGATTCAAATCGGTGACGTCATTCAGGAAGTAAGTCGCCAAAGCGTGAAAACGATTGACGACTTCAAGCAGATTGCGTCAAAAATTGCCAAAGATGAGTTGGCCGTTCTGTTGGTCAACCGGCGAGGCAATAATTTGTTTATCGCAGTGAATCCTCAATAAGGGATGCGAGCACTGAGGGGGGCGACTGTGAGCCCCCCTCAAATTTTTTGGATACAGAACTAACATGGCCAAACAAAGCAAAATGGGTTCCTGGTTTGAAGAGAAAGTCTTTAAGCCACTGGAAGACAAGAAAATGCCCGTTATGGAGCATTTGCAAGAGTTTCAATGGCGGCTTACCCGGGCAGTCATTGTCATGGCCTGTGTTTTTGTTGGGACATTTTTTTATGCGGATACCCTAGTGTCCTGGCTACGGATTCCTCTGCAAAATTATTTCATTTTAGATTCCTGGGAATGGATGCCATCGGATTTGCCAAAAATCCCCTTCGTCTTTCTCTCCCCGGCTGAAGCCTTATGGCAAAATGTGAAAGTTGCCGGATTATGTGCACTTGTCTTGTCGACTCCGCACTGGTTGTGGGAAGTCTGGCAATTTGTTCTTCCAGGATTACATGCCCAGGAACGCCGATTTGTCGGGCCTTTCACTGCGATTAGCACGGTGGCCTTTTATTTAGGATTGACCTTTTGCTTTTTTGTCGTGTTGCCCTTCGCGTTGCATTTTTTGATTTCCTATGGGCTGGCTTCGGGATTTATTGCACAAATATCTATTGCCAATTATGTGGGTTTTATTCTCTGGTTCATGTTGGTCTTTGGATTGATATTTGAAGTTCCGCTCGCGTTGACCTTGATGGCGAAATTAGGGTGGGTGGATGCTCCTCTATTACGAAAATACCGGAAATGGGCATTTCTGGGATCCTTTCTCTTTGCGGCTATTCTGACGCCCACGCCTGACCCATTTAATCAATGTATTATGGCCATCCCGATGTATTTCTTTTATGAAGTGGGCATTATCAGTGCCCAAGTCTTTGGCAAGAAAAAAACTTCGGAAAGTGAGGATCCTGCGGCACCCGCTCCGGCCTCCGGCCCGCCGGCCGTTCGGCGTCCTCCCTTAGCCCCCCAACCTGTTGGGGCCGGATCTGGAGGGGATGAGGATTATGTCGATGTCCCGGACTCTGGTCCTCGGTAATATGAATGTCTGCGGGGACGCCTGATGATACGGGTAGCTGTCGTGTTGATCAGTAGCAAGATACAGTCAGGCCAAAACCCCGATGAAAATCGGAAACCATTGGAAATGATCTTGACGAACCACCAATTGACCCTTTTATCCTATGATGTTGTGGCGGATGATCGTCAGGCCATTTCTCGTCGGTTGGCGACACTTTGTGAGACCAGTGCACCTCAGATCATTTTGACCCTGGGCGGAACGGGGGTGCGACCAACCGATTGGGCTCCGGAGGCAACCAGAGACGTGATCGAAAAAGAGATCCCTGGGATCGGAGAAGCCATGAGGGCTGAAAGCCTTAAAAAAGTCCGGACCGCCATGCTCTCACGCGGAACGGCTGGAATAAAGGGGACCACCCTGATTATGAATTTGCCCGGTAGCGTGAAAGGTGTGGAAGAAAATTTAGATATGGTGTTACCGCTTTTAGAGCATATGGTGGAGAAAATGGGGAGCATGGCCACGCCATGACATTTGGTGTGGCCGAATTTTATATTATCCAAAAATATCATCGTAGTGGATGTATGTGGAGGGATTCATGGCAACTGAGCTGAATATGATTCAACCATCCTCGAGTTCGAGTGGGGATGTGTGTACCTATATGTGGGCCTGTGCAATTTGTGACGAGACCGAAACCTGCCAAAAAGACCGTGAAGGTCATAGTCGCTGGCTGGTCGGAAAACGCATGGAGCGCATCGATTACACCATCTTGGTGATGAGTAATAAGGGCGGGGTCGGAAAAAGTACGATGACCACCAATCTTGCCATTAGTCTGGCCCTCAAAGGCTATGAGGTGGGAATATGCGACATGGATATTCATGGCCCTAATATTCCCAAAATGGTAGGAGCCGAAGGACAAAAACTCAAAATCAGTACAGGCGGCGGAATAATTCCGCATCAAGCCTATAATCTGAAAATTGCCTCGATGTCGTTTCTACTTCAAAACTCCGATGATCCCATCATTTGGCGGGATGCGTATAAGTTTGAATTCATCAACCAACTGTTGGGTGGAGTCGAATGGCAAGACCTCAATTTTCTGCTCATTGACCTTCCCCCAGGGACCGGGAATGAGTCGGTGACGACGATTGATCTCATTGGTGATGTGACGGGTTGCGTGATTGTGTCCACCCCTCAGGAGGTGGCCCTACTAGACTCTCGCAAATCGGTCACTTTCGCCAGAGACAGTGAGATTCCCATCATCGGTATTGTGGAAAATATGAGCGGCCTAGATTGTCCCCATTGCCATCAATCGATTGAATTGTTTCGAAAAGGGGGTGGCGAAGCCTCAGCCGCGGACATGGGTGTCCCCTTCCTCGGTCGCGTGCCACTGGATCCGGAAATGGTTCTCCAATGTGATCGTGGGGAGCCTTATGCGCTCTTTCATTCGGATCTTCCTACGGCCGACGCTATTCATGGGATCGCGAACAAAGTTGAGGAGTTCTGTAAGAAAAAAGATTCCCTGGTGAAGGTGTCGGCCAGGCCGGCTCCATTCAAAAAGGCCTAACCCGCACCTTGAACAGTGTGCGAGGTGTTCTCGGCTTATCTGACTATTTGCTCAGAACGGCCTGGGATGGTCGGATCTTCAAAAATTGAAATTATTCTGACTACTGTTTCATGAACGAAAATATATTTTTTGTGTGCTACCGTGGTGAGACTCTGAGTAGGGTCTAGGGGACTTAGAGAGCCACATTAACCTTCGGCATGATTAGGCAAGACACATGGATCAGCTTACTTCGTTAACTTCAGCTCAACAAACCGTCCTGGATGCGGCGCATCCCCTGGGCTGTGAAAAAATCGGGCTCCTTGATTCCTTGGGGCGGGTATTGGGAGAGGATATTCTTGCCCCACGATCCAATCCGCCATGGGACAATTCGGCGATGGACGGCTTTGCGGTCCGGTGGGCCGACATTAAGCAGGACTATGCCATCACTCGCATTCCCGAATTGAACATTGTTGAAGATGTGGCAGCAGGGGCCGTGGCTACCAAAGCCGTCGGTCCAGGGGAAGCGATTCGGATAATGACCGGGGCTCCCATGCCGGCTGGAGCCGATACCGTTGTGCGAGTGGAATACACTGAGCCTGCGGGCACCAAAGTTCGTATCATGAAGGCTGAAGCCGGTCAGGGTTCCAACATCAGGCCAAAAGGGGAAGATGTCACGGAAGGAGAGTGCATCATTCCGAAAGGGACACAACTGCGTTCAGGGGAAATCGGCATGTTGGCCATCCTGGCAAAATCCTTTGTCCTGGTGTCCCAGCGTCCTCGAGTGGCGATCCTTTCTACCGGGGATGAGCTGGCAGATCTGGATGAATCGTTTGATGAGCATAAAATCGTCAATTCCAACAGTTATGGTATTGCTGCTGCTGTGCAGGAATCAGGGGGGATCCCGGTCCTCTTGGGAATTGCGAAAGACACCCCTGACTCCTTAAAAGATAAAATCCGACAGGGCCTCACGTGTGATATTTTGGTGTTATCAGGCGGGGTCTCCATGGGAGATTACGATTTTACCAAACCGGTGTTTGCGGAACTTGGGGCAGACATGAATTTCTGGAAATTAGCGATCCGCCCGGGGCAACCGGTCGCGTTCGGGAAAATCCAAGGCAAACTGGCATTTGGCTTGCCTGGAAATCCCGTTTCTTCCATGGTTACTTTTGATCAACTCGTGCGCCCGGCCATGCTGAAAATGGGCGGACATCGGAAGTGGGAACGCCCGGTGGTCAAGGCACTCTTTCAGGAAACGTTCTCCAAGCATACGGATCGGCGTCATTTCCTCCGCGGCATTCTTCAACAGGAAAATGGCGTCCTCACGGTCCGGACGACCGGTGGGCAAGGTTCAGGGATACTCACCTCAATGGTGAAAGCCAATGGATTCATTGATGTACCGGAAGAGGTCGAATCCCTTAAGCCCGGCGATTCAGTGAACGTCCAATTATTATCTCGAAACTTTTAAGCAACAGACGCAATATTTCTCTCGCACTCACACCGGCAATTGGGAATTATCCGATTTCACAGAAGGAAATATAGGGTTCACCATGACACCTCCCATTTTGGGTTTTGTTGGCCGCTCCAACAGTGGCAAAACGACTCTGATCGAACGCCTGATCCCGGAACTGACACATGCGGGTTATCGAGTGGCCACCATCAAACATGCCGGGCATGGTTTCGACCTGGATACCGAAGGCAAAGACAGTTGGCGTCACAAGCGTGCAGGGGCCAGTGCGGTCATCGTCTTATCCAAAGGTAGCTTGGCCATGTTTGCGGATGTTCCTGAAGAACTTCCCGTCGATCAGGTTCGGGACCGGTTCATAAATGGAGAAATCGATTTAATTATTGCCGAAGGCTGGAAAAGCCATGGCTTTCCCAAAGTCGTCGTTGTGCGTGAGCAATTACAAGAAGTGGATGTGTCGTTAGATGGTTTGTTGGCGGTGGCCTCGATGAAACGCATCGAATGTTCGGCTCCCTGGTTTGATCGGGACGACGTCAAGGGGCTGGCGCAGCTGATCATGAAACAGTTCCCACTGCAAAGGGATTCGTAACCTTCATGGGAAAAGGCCTGACCCTCATGGCGGCCACACTCCTGGTGCTGGCCTTAGGAGGGGCTGCGGCTATCCCGCTGACCAATCAGCCCACCTTCTGTGCGAGTTGTCATACCATAAGACCTTCCTACGATTCCTGGATACGATCCAGTCATAAAGATGTCACCTGTGTTGATTGCCATGTGCGTCCAGGTATCTCCGGGTTTATTCAGGATAAAGTCTTTGCCGGACTAGAAGACGTCGCGATCACTTTTTTGGGAACTCCAACCGAACCGCACAATCTTAAATCCCATGTGACTTCTTCCGTGTGCATCAGTTGTCATCGAGCCATCTTGCGGGTGACGGAAGTCTCCGTCCGTGATTTACCTGCACCAGTGAAGGATGTCGGACTGATCATGAATCACCGGGAACACATGGAGGCCTTTCAGAAACGCGGAAAAGGGGAGGGGTGTACGACCTGTCACGGGCGCGTCGTGCATGGGGCGCCGATTAAAGCGTATCCCATTGTGATTCCGCGCGGGCATGTCAAATTGGATGACCAGCCTCATGAACCAGATCATCCACAAGACTCGGTGCTTTGGAAGGCAAACATGGCCGATTGCCTTCGTTGTCATGATGGAGAACAACGGTACGAAGGCGAAGTGCTGAGCAACCGCTGTGAAACCTGTCACTTACCCGATAAGATTGGTGGATTTTTGTTTTAATGCCTGTCTCCGATTCCATGGCTTCCCCTGTTGTGGAAGTGCGAAACCTCACCAAGCGGTTTCAGGGCTTTACCGCCGTCGATAATATTTCTTTCGACATCAAAAAAGGTGAAATACTCGGTCTGC
>JBGSSO010000303.1:0-9624 GCA_041737015.1 Nitrospirales bacterium | reverse complement strand
TCAGAAATCGAAGGGCGTTGTGGGTGTCTGGCGATTTGGCTATGTTGCCATGGGGAGAGATTAGCAAAGATCTCACGCTCAAGGTTTGCCAGTTGTTCAGTTGATTTGACGATGGCCTCCTGAACCGAAACCTTTTTAGATTTTGATTTCACCAACTTGGCAATGCGTTCTTCAAATTCCTTCAGTGGTTTTTCAAAGTCCAGGTATTCACGCACGGACAGGCTCCTTGGTAGAGGGAAATTATTGGAAGGTGACCGTGGATGTGCCGAGGAGATGTTCCACTTCTTCTAAAAACTCCGGGGACGGAGAAATGCCGATGTCCGATAATCCTGACATGCTCGCCGTCAGATCGGGATGCAAGTGAAACGCCAACGAAATAGGGGTCGGACCGCGGTGGCGTTCGAATATGTCTTTTAAGTCTAGCAGATTGTGCGGGAGAACGTCCTGTTCGTGGACCTGAAGCGTCACATGCTTCACCGTTTCATTCTCTAATTGGGAGAGGGATTCGACTTTGGTGGCCTTGATGCGGGCGCCGTTATCCATCAGGTCCACGGTTCCCGTAATCCGAACGACCGATTCCGGTCCTAATAATTCTTCGTGTTGCTTAAAGGTTTCGGGGAAAATAATGGCTTCAACGGTCCCGTGCAAATCTTCCAATTGGGCATAAGCCATCCTGTTACCTTTTTTCGTCGTGGTAATTTTGAGGCTTGAAATGACCCCGCAGACTTTGACCTCTCGTCCGTCGCCGACGTCGCGAATAGTCTGGGTGGAGCAGGTAGAAAAATGAGTGATCCCAACGCTGTGGCGATTGAGAGGATGCGCTGTGATATAAAAACCGGTTAGCTCTCTTTCATATTTGAGTAAGTCATTCTGAGACCATTCGGGAATCTGTGGAATGACGAAACCAAAGCCATCTTGCTTTGGCGCTGCCGGTTCCGGAGCCAGTATTTCAAACAAACTGGTTTGGCCTTCCCGTTTATTGCGTTGAATCGTCGAGGCATGGTCCAGGGCTTCATCCAGGACCTGAAACACACTGGCGCGCGTGAGACCCATCGAATCAAAGGCGCCGACCTTAATGAGTCCTTCCAGCACCCGTTTGTTGACCTTTTGCGAATCAATGCGGCAACAAAAATCAATAAAGGAGGAAAATGGGCCTTCCGTGTCTCGTGATTCTAAAATGACGTCCACGGCGTTTCCGCCGACGTTTTTGATCGCCACTAACCCGAATCGAATACCCTCAGGTACCACACTGAAGTTTTTTAAGCTTTGGTTGGCATCGGGGGGCAGAATGTGTACCCCCAATTCACGGCATTCGGTAAAATAGCCAACCATCTTGTCGGTATTTCCCATTTCAGATGTCAGCAGGGCAGCCATAAATTCAGTGGGAAAATGGGCTTTCAGGTAAGCAGTTTGGTATGTGACCACCGCATAGGCGGCGGAGTGAGACTTGTTGAATCCGTACCCTGCGAAAAAGGCCATTTGATCAAATAATTTTTCGGAGAGTTTTTCCGAAATTCCCTTCCCTTTGGCTCCCGACACAAACAATTCCTTTTGTTTGGCCATTTCCTCATGTTTTTTCTTGCCCATCGCCCGGCGGAGTAAGTCGGCTTGTCCCAGTGAAAATCCCGCTAGCTGATTGGCGACGGCCATGACCTGTTCCTGGTAGACGATCACCCCATAGGTTTCTTTGAGAATGGGTTCCAATTGCGGGGGGTCATAGACAATTTGGGAGGCATCGCGTTTTCGTTTAATGAAATCGTCCACCATGCCGCTCTCTAAGGGGCCGGGACGATAGAGCGCGAGAATGGCGATCAGATCTTCAAACGTTTCCGGTTTGATTTTAACCAACAGGTTTCGCATGCCGGAACTTTCCAGTTGGAAAATTCCTGAAGTTTTTCCAGAGCTGAGCAGCTCAAATGTCTGAAGATCATTCAAGGCCAGATTGTTGATGTCCAATGGAGGCTCATCCGAATTCCTGGTATTGACCATCCGGACCGCGTCATGAATCATCGTCAAAGTCTTGAGTCCCAGAAAATCGAATTTCACCAACCCGACTTTTTCCAGATCGGTCATCGTGTATTGGGTCACGATTTCGTCGTTACTTGTTTTGTAGAGGGGCACATGATCCATAAGGGGTTTTTGCGAAATGACCACCCCGGCGGCATGAGTCGAGGCATGTCGTGCCAAGCCTTCCAAAGCCATCGCCGTGTCCATGAGTTCCTTCATCTTGACATCTTGATCGACAAGCTCTTGCAGACGTGGTTCCTGTTTCAGGGCATCCTGGAGGGTGATGTTGAGTTGGGTCGGAACCAACTTGGCGACCCGGTCAACTTCGGCATAGGGGAAGTCCATCACTCTCCCCACATCCCGGATGGCCGCTTTGGCACCTAGTGTGCCAAAGGTAATGATCTGGCACACATGCTCCTCTCCGTATTTCTCAATGACATAGTTGATCACTTCGCCACGGCGGTCCATGCAAAAGTCCATGTCGATATCCGGCATGGTGACACGCTCGGGGTTGAGAAACCGCTCAAAAAGCAGGTTGTAGGTGAGGGGATCGAGGTCCGTAATTCGCAGGGCATAAGCCACAAGGCTGCCGGCGGCAGATCCTCGCCCAGGGCCGACCGGAATGTTGCGGGATCTCGCGAAATTGATGATATCCCACACAACCAAAAAGTACCCGGCATATCCCATGGCATTCAGCACGGCGAGTTCGGTGTGGAGTCGCTGCTGGTAGATCTCGGAGGCTATGGCCGTTGGGCGTTCTCGTAAACGGGTTCGAAGGCCTTCTTCCGCAAGGTGCTGAAGGTAGGAGTTATGAGTCTGGCCCTCAGGAACGTGATAATCCGGCAGATAGGTTGCTCCGAACTCCAAGTGAAGATCGCACTGTTCGGCCACCTGGGTGGTATTCAAGACCGCACGGTTAAATTCGGCAAATTCCGCGATCATTTCTTCGGTGGACTTCACATATAATTGATCGGTGTCAAACTTCATCCGGTTGGGATCTTTGAGCGTTTTTCCCGTTTGAAGGCACAACATGATTTCATGCGGACGCGCATCTCGTTTATTGAGATAATGACAATCATTGGTGCCTACCAGCGGAATGCCAAGCTTTTCATGAATCTCTAGTAATCCCCGATTGGCAACAAGTTGATGGTCCAAACCGTTAGCCTGCACTTCCAGGTAATAGCGGTCCTTTCCAAAGATTGACCGATACTCATCGGCCACCCGGAGAGCCCCTTCCATATCCTGGTGGTTAATGAGCTGGGGCACCTCTCCGCTTAAACAGCCTGAAAGGGCAATGAGACCTTCTTGATGTTCCTGTAATAATTCCTTGTCCATGCGAGGCTTGTAATAAAAGCCTTCAAGATAGGCCTTGCTGGAGAGTTTAATGAGGTTGTGGTAGCCAACTTGATTGGTGGCAAGAAGAATCAGATGGAAATATTCGTTATGCGCAAGGTGTCCTGCCCGCTGTGTGCGGTTGCCTGGAGCCATATAGGCTTCACACCCGATAATCGGCTTGACATCATGAGCTTTGGCTTTTTGATAAAAATCAATGGCGCCAAAGAGATTGCCATGGTCGGTCATGGCGACGGCGGGCATACCGAAATTCTTCACCTGTTGGAACAGGGGTGTAAGTTGGTTGGCCCCGTCGAGGAGGCTATACTGGGTGTGAAGATGGAGATGAACGAATTGTGCTGGCACTCATATGATCCTTCCGTAAAAATTCTAATGAGCACCTCGAGTGAAGTCAAATGGAATCACCATCTGAAAAACCACCCGGTGTCTGGTTTCTGAATTTTTCAAAAATTGCAAGAATAAATCGAAGAAATCATGAGAAGAAATGAAAATAAAGTAATCCAGAAAAAATGGGCACAAGTATGTGGATAAATCGTTAGGATCCGATTGAAAGGCAAGATAGGGAATGAGTTAAGCAGATTGCTTATTTGGTAGGCATAGTATTGAACGATGAAACTCCTACCATGGGTTGGGTCACAAAGATGCTCAGGGAAATTCCTGATTTCAGAGATATTATTTTTCTCATCATATTCGTTCTTAATCCTATGTCGCGTTCACATAACTGACATGCACGCGCTGTTTGTGGAAAAGTTGCGATGGGAAAACCTACGATGAAAATATCATGGACATCAATTGAGAAAGTATCTGAAGCGTTTGCTTCTCATGTAAAAGGAGGGAGAGGGCATGATTCTGACAACGACGCCTAATGTTGAAGGCCATCAGATTAAAGACTATTTAGGTGTGGTGGCAGGCGAAGCAATTTTAGGCACCAATTTTTTTAGGGATTTTTTTGCTAATATTCGCGATATTGTTGGAGGCCGATCAGGGGCCTACGAAAAGGAATTACGACGCGCGCGTGAAATCGCTTTTCAGGAAATTCAGGAAGAAGCCTTAAGGGTGGGAGCCAATGCCATTGTTGGAATCGATTTGGATTACGAAGTCATGGGAGAAACCGGGAGCATGCTCATGGTGAGTGTAAGCGGAACTGCCGTGAGGGTTGACTGAGTGCTGAGTGACGGAAGAGGAACTTCATAATCTTCATGAACGGGAATAGTTGAACTTGAACATTTAGATCAACGAAGTTGAGAAAGGAATTCAATATTAATTAATTTTCCCTAAATGAAATCATTGACCATGGCGAAGCTGGACCGATAAAATAATGATGTTTAACGAACCAGAAATCTAAATTTCTTACGTCTGAGACAATTTTCAATAAAGGAGGACTTGGTATGAAGGCGAAAAAAGGTGTTGTTGATTTTCTTAATAAAATTCTTACAAACGAACTGACGGCTATAAATCAATATTTCCTGCACGGTGAAATGTGTGGCAATTGGGGCTATACCGTGTTGCATAATGAAATTCGTAAGCATGCGATTGATGAAATGAAGCATGCGGAACAACTTATCGAGCATGTTCTTTTTTTAGAAGGATTTCCGAATTTGCAACGGTTGGGAACTCTGAAAATTGGCGAAACGGTGCCGGAACAGCTTAAATCTGATTTGGGATTGGAGCAGGAAGCCGTGAAGCTGTTAACTGAAGCGATTGAGCATTGCGTCAAAGTTGGAGATTTCAATACTCGGGGAAAACTGGAAGTAGTGCTCACCAGTGAGGAAGAACATATCGATTGGATCGAAACCCAATTGGAAACCATTAAGCAGGTGGGCGTCGAAAATTATCTCAGCCAGCACATGCATGAGGGTTGAGTAACCTGACTTTACCTTTTGAGGTCAAGGGCTTTCCGGGATTGCCAATGGAATCCTGGAAAGCCCTGTTTTATGAAATGATGGAGGGGTGAGTGTATGGTGAAAAAGTTTACAGAGGAGGCCTGTTGCAAGCCTGGTGAATGCGATCGTTGTCCTGTCTCTTATGCCGACCAAAACCACGTGAGTCCGCCCATGAACATCCGTGGAGTGCCGGGGACAAAGTGAATATCGGCAACACCTCCAGCGGGTTCTCCGGGAAGACGGGACTCATAATAAAACTGGGCCTGACGCCAATCGGTATCGGTCAAATTGCGGATGCTAAAAAACGCTTCCAGGCGTCCGCTTGGTGGCGCAAGAGGGATTTGGTAGCGAAGAACCAGATCGAAAATCGTAAATGGTTCCAGTTTCACGCTGTCATCTTCCGTGCCGGCACGGCTTCCCACAGTCAACATTTGCAACGTTCCCGATAGTCCAATCGGGAAGCGAGCTGTGACGGATGAAAACGCCGTGAACTGCGGCGCCAAAGGGACGGCATCCCCCGTTTTTCGGAACTCGGCATGCGTATACGTAATATCTCCTCGAATGGTGAGCCAATCCAGCGGGGTGATTCGAGAGCTGAATTCTGTTCCCAGGCGACGCGTCTTTCCTCGCGGTTCCGTTGTCCCTTCATCCCCCACGAATACCAATTCAGATCCCAGATCCAGCAGCCAAAATGTGGCTAGAAGTTCGGACCAGGTCCACGGGCGGCTCCTGATACCGATTTCATAGCCAATGGCCCGGGTTAAGCTGTTCGTCGACGGATTTTCCACGGCATCACGGGCATCATTGCTGTGAAAACCGGTTCCAACATTCAAGAAGAATTCCGTCTGGTACCAGGGACCAAAAACGAGATTGGCTTTTCCGCTGGCGATGGCATTAGAGGCTGTCCCGTTTGGTCGTTCCGAACAGCTTGTCCCGCAACGATCTTTCACATTATACGTGAAGACATCGACACGGCCGCCTCCCACAAATCGCATCCAGGGGAGGAATTGAAGGTCCAACTTCAGATAGGGAGAATAGGAGGCCTCGAATATGTCTGATTCCTGTGTGATCGCCAGGGACGAACGTTTCTGTTGTGTGCCCAATCGCACCTGGATTTTATCGAAGCGTGTCTGAAGTCCTGCCGTCATGGTGCCTTCATAATCGAACAGGCGAAAAATCTGCCGATAACCGATATCGCTTCCGGTCAACCATCGTCGATCGGTCTGCTCAATCCCGTCACCATTTACTGGATCATTAAGATAAAACGTGAAGTTGCTGAACAGGGACAGGTAATAATATTGAGCCCACAGATTGGCGAATACTGTCCCTCCGCCGGGTAGATCGAAATGGTAATCCAATCGACCGGTGCTCCGTAACGATTTGCCGCCTTCTGAAGGATCAAGGGAACCAAAGCGGTCCACCCCTCCAGACGTTACGTCCCGCAAAGGAATCTGCCCTGACCCGTTCCATCGTCCATAATATTGAGAAAGCGTCACACTGAGTTGGGATGTGGCTGAGGGATCAAATGTCAGTTTCGCCAGTCCGTTGTATCGGGTATTGCGATTGACAAAATCATAGGGGCCGTCTGTGTAATAAAATTCTCCCGCAAGAAGGGTGCGGAATCTATCGTGAGAGGGAGAGGTCATGAACAGATGCCGTTGGGTATTAAAATTCCCTCCGGCGGATTGGACCATGGTTTGGGGAACTGTCTCACGGGTGACATAATTGGCGGCGCCGGCGGTGGCAAAATCACCATATTCCACATGGTAGGGTCCTTTTTTTACCGTAATTTCTTCGATGGTTTCAGGAATAATGAAATTGATGTCTCCGTATCCTTGACCATGCGCATGGCTGCGCATGTTAATCGGCATGCCATCCACATGAAGGGCCAGGTCTGTGCCATGATCGGCGTCAAAGCCGCGCAGGAGAAACTGGTCAGCCTTTCCGGCGCCGCCTGAATGTTCCAACGTAATAAGACCGGGAGCCAACCGTAATAAATCGGCAGGCCGGCCTTGAGGCTGAAGCAGAATATCCTCATTCAGAATGATTCGACTGGACGATGCCGCGATAGGGCGTTCTCCGACGACCTGCACCTCTTCTAAAACCGTGACCTCCTCTTGGTCATGGCCTGATGCCGAATCGGCCCACAAAAGGCTGAAGAGAACACAGGCCGGGAGAAATACCGCCGGCATGTGAAGGTGCCGCATAACCATGGAATTGGCAAAAAAGAAACGAGCAGGGGAGCGAGCGAAAAATCCAGCAGTAACACGAAAGTATAATTAGTGACACGACTTGTAGCAAGGTCCGGTGATATTGTCAATTCAAAATCGCGCGGTAAGGTTATGGAGAGAGGAGCCATGGAGAGGATAGGAGGCCATGCGGTGTGGAAAAGATGCTTTGAGATGAGGAATGAGCGCTATTTCACGGCTTTTCCGGTGGTCGTCATGGTGAGTTGTCCATGCTTGACCCCTTTGGTTTTAATCAGCAGATTGGCTAAATCCACGAGGGCTGAACTTCGCCCTCTGACCACAATGACTTCCAGGCAATGGTCGTGATCCAAATGCACATGCAGATTAGAAATGATTTGCTTCCCGTATTCGTGCTGATGGTGGGTTAATTGTTGCAGCACATCTGATTGATGATGGTCGTACACGAGAGTAATGGTCCCGACGGTCTCCTTATTTCCGCCCCATTCTTCCCCTACAAGCTGATTGCGGATGAGGTCTCGAATCGCCTCAGAGCGATTCTGGTATCCTTTCCGGTTGATGTGTTGATCAAAGGCGGCAAGGAGTGTTTCTTCAAGAGAAACCCCAAAGCGGACCAATTGACTCATTGGCATGTTCCTTCCAGTTTAGTTTTGGCTGTCTCCTATCCTATGGCCTTTTTCTGTGAAAAGACAATTGATAAGAATCGAATATGGATTTGTGTTTCAGGAAGAATCGGCCGGTGTGCCATAAGGAAGCCCGGTCAGAACAGGATGCGTATCGATTGGTCTAATGCCGGGATGGGTAGGAAAAAATTCGTTTATGCCACAGTAACGATCCTGAGGAGAATGCCATCAGCACCCCGAGAATGGTCGTCATCACACCCACGCAGGCCTGGAGCCCGTTATGGAGCCATGTCAGGGATCGAGCCGAATACCAAAAGGGGATAGCCATGATCAAGGACAGGAGACCCATGCCGATGGTCGATCCTACACCAAAAAGGAGGATATATATGATGGCCTGGCTCGCCGAAAGGGTGGTGTTCAGGGTTAACAGGATCAGTGCGGCTGATCCGGCCATCCCGTGCATCAAGCCAATCAGCAATGCACGATAAGGAAAGCCATGGGCGTGATCGTGTGAAGTATTGTCAGGGTGTGCAGGTTCGGTATGCCCATGCGCATGAAAGTGGGGTGGTCGATCCGGATGTTGGTGAATATGAAAATGAATCCGGTTTTTTCGCATCCGTCGGAACAGGTCGATTCCCAACCCAACCAGCATCACACCCACCATGAGTTCCAACCCCTGCGCGAATCGTTCGGGAATGATGCTTCCCAACATCAAGACCAGCGAACTGAAGATCAACAACGTCAGCGTATGTCCCAATCCCCAGACCATGCCCTGTTTGACCGTCTGGGCGATCGATCCGCTTCGAGTGGCTAAGGAGGCTACGGCCGCCGCATGGTCCGCTTCACAGGCGTGCCGCATCCCCATTAAAAATCCTAATCCAAGAATACTGAGCATCATGATCCTTTGTGAGCCTGGCCAGTTGGCCGGTGTTGTCGAATCCATTGGTACCACGCTGCCAAGCCCTCACCGGTCTGAGCCGAAATCTGAAAGACCGGAGCAGTCGTGTTCACCATGGTGACATACCGTAGGCATTGGTCCATGTCAAATGACAAGTACGGCAACAAGTCAATTTTGTTGATGAGCACGAGGTGGGCCGACTGGAATATATGGGGATATTTCAAGGGTTTGTCTTCGCCTTCGGTCACGGACAGGATGACGACTCGGGCCTGTTCCCCTAAATCAAAGAGAGCTGGACAGATCAGGTTGCCCACATTTTCAATGAGGACGACGGATTGGGCCGATGGCCGGAGGGACTCCAGTCCTCGAGCGACCATATCGGCTTCCAAATGGCAACCGGCTCCGGTATTAATTTGCACGACGGCACAGCCTGTTCGGCGAAGACGTTCGGCATCGTGGAGCGTGGCTTGATCGCCTTCAATCACCGATAACGGAAACTCCTTCTGGAGATCGGTAATGGTTTGTTCCAGAAGGGTCGTCTTGCCCGAGCCGGGTGAACTGACCAGATTCAACGCGAGAATGTGGTGCTCAGCCAACCATCCGCGATTCCGTTCGGCCAGTCGGTCGTTCTTCGAGAGAATGGCCTGCTCCAG
>JBGSSO010000276.1:0-3085 GCA_041737015.1 Nitrospirales bacterium | reverse complement strand
CGGAGTCAAGAAAAGGTGTTGGAATCCGGTTCGACCAACGGGGGGCCTGGTGTTCCTGGTGTCAGGAGCAATGTGCCGACCGAGCTCAAGTCAGGAAACGGTTTAGAGCAAAAAGAAGCTAAACGAAAAAATGAAACATTGAATTATGAAGTCAATCGTAAAGTAAGCAAAATCATTGAGCCGACCGGTGCCATTAAGCGGTTAAGCGTGGCGGTGTTAGTGGATGGGACCTATGAAGCGGCTCAAGGTGCTGAGGGAAAAGCGGATGAGAATACCGCCGAAAAGAAATATGTGCCACGGCCTGAACAGGAAATCCAGAATCTGGTGCAAATTGTGAAAAAGGCGGTCGGATTCTCTGAAGAACGTGGGGATCAAATCGAAGTCATCAATGTGCCATTTGAATCTCCCACCCTCCTTGAGGGTGAGGAGAGTCTGACCGCGGGTGTGCAATCGTTCCTGGCCTCCTGGGGCGGATTCCTCAAACCGGTACTCTTTTTCTTCTTGGGGGTCATGGTGTTGTGGTTTGTCGTTCGACCGATTGCATTGAATCTCACCAAGCCCACAGCAGGAGGTGTCGTCCTGCCACAGAAAGGATTGCCAGCTACGGTGACCCAGTATGAAGCGGAAATTTCAGAAAGCCCCCAGGAGCAAGCCATTAAGCTCGCGGCAGATAATCCGGCTTCGGCTGCCCAAGTCATTCGAACCTGGATTAAAGAAGAGCAAGGAGAAAAGGCCTAATCCGTGAACAGTCAATTATCCGGATATGAAAAGGCCGCTATATTGTTGCTGGCTATCGGGGAAACCGCCGCGGTGGAAGTGCTGAAAGTTCTCGACCAAAAAGATATCCGGCAGATTGGCGCGTATTTGGGGGCATTGGTCAATGTCGGACAGGATGAACATCGGCTGGTGTTAAAAGAATTCCGAGAATTGGCAGGGACGGCAGGTCTTTCCGTAGAAGGGAAAACCTATCTCTCAAAAATCCTCAATGCGGCTTTAGGCAAGGATAAAGCCCGTCGAATTCTGAGTTCTTTGAATACGTCTGAAAATGCAGGGTTTGAAACCTTGAAGTCGCTCGATGCGGCCTCGATTGCCAATTTGCTGACTATTGAGCATCCGCAAACGGGAGCGCTGATTCTCGCCAATTTAGAATCCGATCACGCGGCGCAGATCTTGTCATTGCTCCCCGCGACCAAGCGGGATGCCATTGTTTACCGGTTAGCCACGACAGAAGAGGTGTCACCCAATATGTTGGATGAATTGAATTGGGTCCTTCAGGAGGAATTGCGTCTGGGGTCTTCCAAGAACGCCGTGGCTATCGGCGGAACCGGACTGGTCGCCGAAATCTTGAATTCCGTGAAACGCAATGTGGAAGGAGAAATCCTGACAGCTCTGGAAACCAAAAACCCGGAGATCGCCGAAGAAATCCGTGGGAAGATGTTTGTGTTCGAAGATCTGGAAAATGTCGATGATCGTGGGATGCAGGAAGTGCTGCGTGAAGTGAGCAAAGAAGAATTACTCCTGGCTCTGAAACCAATTGATGGTCCGTTGCGGGATAAATTCTTCAAGAATATGTCCAGTCGAGCGGCGGAATCCCTTAAGGAAGATATGGAAACTCGAGGCCCCGTCAAACTCAGTGATGTGGAAGCCGCCCAGCAGAACATCATCAAAACCGTTCAACGCCTGGCTACTGAGGGCCGCGTTTCTCTGGGAGGAAAGGGTGAGGAGCAAATGGTCTAAGGTGCGCCCGCTTATGGAACAGGATGACACAATTAAACGTTTTCAGATGGTGGAATTAGTCCACAAAACCGCGAAGCAGCGCGCCGAGGAGGCCCAACCGCATGATTGTCGGGACCTCCAACGTGATGCGTTTGAGCGGGGACGACAGACCGGTATCGCTGAGGGCCGGGACCAGTGTCAAGCCCACGTGGAAGAAGAAGTCAAGAAGGCGCTTCGATTGGCCAATCAGATCGGTCGGGCCCGGGTGATGGCGTTAGAAGAACATGAACGGGATATTGTGGAGGTTGCCCTGGTCATAAGCAAAAAAATCCTGTTACGGGAAATTGAAATCGATAAAGAAATCGTGGTTCGACAGGTCCGTCAGGTTCTTGGACTGCTCCCCGCCCAAACCCTGGTCACGCTGAAAGTCCATCCGCAAGACTTCATGATCTTAGAACCCCTTCAGCACACATTACGACCGGAATGGGCCGATGGCGATCATCTCGTGCTTGAAGCCTATGAGGATGTGGATCCGGGTGGCTGTCTGGTTGAACAGGCCGGCCTCCTGTTTGATGCCCGGCTGACTCAACAACTGGAGCTTGTGGCCAGTGAATTCGGATTGGAAACTCCCCGATCATGAGCCTCGCCACGATTCAGCAGCGTTTAGACGACATTGCTCCGGTGACGATTACCGGGCGCGTCGTCAAAGCCGTGGGGCTGACCCTGGAAGGCACCGGTCTGGGGGCATCGGTTGGTCAGCGATGCCATATTTTCAGCACACGAGGCCAGTCGATAATTGAGGGAGAAGTCATCGGCTTTCGCGAACAACGAGTGGTGGTTATGCCCTTCGGGGCTGTACGTGGCATCGCCGCCGGGAACCTCATCCGCTACGATCCGACCTCTCCTCGATTGTTAGTCGGGCCTCAAATGTTGGGACGGGTCGTGAATGGACTCGGGCACCCGTTAGATGAAAAAGGTCCGTTGTCTCGTACCCGCCGCTATGCCCTCTATGCGGCTGCTCCGGCTCCAATGCGCCGGGAGCGCATTACCACCCAAATGGATTTGGGCGTGAGAGCCATCAATGCTCTCCTGGCCTGCGGGGTCGGGCAAAAACTCGGAATTTTTTCCGGAAGCGGAGTCGGGAAAAGTGTCTTGATGGGAACGATGTGTCGTCACACCTCTGCGGATGTGAATGTGATCGCGCTGGTGGGGGAGCGAGGACGAGAGGTGAAGGAATTTCTGGAACGGGATTTGGGGCGGGAAGGGCTCCGTCGTTCCGTGGTCGTGGTGGCCACCTCCGACCAATCTCCGTTAGTCCGGGTCCGGGCGGCGTTTGTGGCTACGGCCATTGCGGAATATTTCCGGGATC
>JBGSSO010000241.1:0-23691 GCA_041737015.1 Nitrospirales bacterium | reverse complement strand
TGTTGCCGCCGGAACTTCCATTCCTTAATCTGACCATCTCGAATCCGGTCCCAGAGCGTCTGTTCAGCATTAGTTTGATTCCCCTGGAAACGAGCGGCAAAGGATCGCAATCTCGGTAAAATCCGCTTCATCGTTTCCCTCACTCTACCCCTCTCTCCATTGGGATGAGGAAATGTACGAGACTGCAAAACAGGTTATCCATAGGGAAAATGACAAAATTGGTTAGGAGGGTTTAAAAACCAAGCAATAGCCATTGGGGAAATAGGGTGCTCCCCTCTCCCTCCCATGAAGAACGTACGCGAGTGGGAATTCACTGGTTCCATCTCCCTGGAAGACCATGGCCTAGAAGAGGAGACAGGTCTAGGGTGAGGCGGAGCGCATTAAACGGTCACCCTGCCACGCCTAAACCGACTCATCCAAATACCTCCTCGTAATTCCCTCATAGGCATCAATGCGGCGATCGCGAAGAAAAGGCCAATTGCGTCTGACTTCTTCAATGCGCTTGAGATCAATATCCACTTCCAATGTTTCTTCTTTCTCAACTGACGCTTGAGCCAGCACCACACCAAACGGATCGCATACAAACGAACTACCCCAAAACTCCAACCCATCACCGCCAGCCGGAGCCTCATGACCGACCCGATTCACGGCCACCACAAACACGCCATTCGCAATGGCATGACTGCGCTGAATGGTCATCCAGGCATCGCGTTGGGCCTGGCCCTCTTCTGATTTTTCCTTGGGATGCCAGCCAATGGCCGTGGGGTAAAATAATATCTCCGCTCCTTGCAAAGCTGTCATCCTCGCCGCTTCAGGGTACCATTGATCCCAACAGATCAACGGCCCAACAGTTGCGTGCGTGGTCTTGATCGCCTGAAAACCCCGATCCCCTGGGGTAAAATAAAACTTTTCGTAATAGGCCGGATCATCCGGAATGTGCATCTTCCGATACAGGCCGACTATCTCTCCCCGCTCGTCCAACACAGCAATGGAATTGTGGTACACCCCGGCTGCCCGCCGTTCGAACACCGACACCAAAATCGTCACACGATGGGATTTGGCAATTTTGGCAAAAGCCTCAGTGGATGGCCCAGGAACGGATTCTGCCAAATCAAACAGAGCCGCATCTTCCTTCTGACAAAAGTATTGGGAGCGAAACAACTCAGGCAGGCAGATAACTTTCGCCCCGTTTCGTGCCGCTACCTCAACCTTGTCCACCGCTCGCTCCAGATTCTCAACAGAATTGGCCGAGCAGGCCATTTGAATCAATCCGATTTTCACAACGTTTTCATCCTCATTTTTACGAATTCATACCCCCCTCATTTGTAAGCAAAGGTCGCGCCTTACAGAACGCACAATGCATTTGGGAGAGGTAGGAATATCAAAGCCGTACCGTCAACAATTGCAAAGTGCCCTATTATAGTTCATAAGCCACATGGCACTTCTACCCCACCTGGTTACCTTGTCTTCTTCAGAAAAAATGCCTGTTCTAAAGAGTAAGGAAGGAAAAAATTGGGAATCAGCGGCACAAAGGGGAAAAGGCTTTCCCTCCGAGAAACAAGAAAACACGGCATCATTCCCAACATCGTTCATCGGGACTCCATTCTCATTCTTTTTGGATGGATCCCCGCTTACCACTGTGGGGATGACCAAATACCTGCCACGGTCTTCCCTATGACGTCCTTATACATAAAGAACCTATTCGTTACAGCAGGCCATGGCACACCCGCGGTCACGCGCGACAAACATCCCGGCCACTTTCCGGTCTTGCTCCTTGAAAGCCTTGTGCCACCAGCAGGCCGCATTCCAGAGATGCTCCGGAGCACTATTACGTTCCGAGGTACCCGGCGTCACACCCAGACCTAATCCTTCAAAGATGAATTCAATGTAGGAGGACGCGGCGATCGGCGTGCCTTCTCGCAACGGATTGCGTTTGGCCCCTTGGGACCAGAGATAGCTTTGCCATACTCCCAACATTTCCCAAAAATTGTAACGCACGCGATCCTGATTCCAGTTCACCGCCCGTTTCTTAAGTTTCTTGGCATCCTCGTCTGACATGCTCACCGCCACCAACCCCACATTGGAATCTATTTCTTTATTCTCATACAGGCCTAAGGTACCTTCGTTGATACCATTACATTCCGGCCTGGGGAAGATCCCATTCCGTGGATGGAGCGGGATTTCCAGGATCGGCAAGGACCTCAACGAGGTGCGAGAGGTTACCGGTTCCGCCACCACAAAGACATGCGACCAGAAACTCGGCCGGAGATCCCAACGCAACATGGACTGGGCCGATCGTAAGGTATGCCCGGGAACATCCCGGCTGCCGATCAGCCCAACGGTCATCAATCCACGATTCCCAATCCCCTCTTTCTGCAAGGAGGCAAAGGCCTCATCAAAAAACTGCAAGTTTGTCCGTTTCCCATATTTGCTGGTCCAGTCTTTAATAGCCGGATTTCTGGTCGAAGTTTGAGAATGGCGCATGATGAGTTCCTTTCTAGAAGTGGCTCAGAAAACACTCTACAGACATGGCCTGGGCACCCATGGCTGAAATGTCAATATCTCCCATTACCGGAGCAACAACTCCTTCTTCCACAGGCGCGTTAAGGGACCACCAAGACCTTGAGGTGGAGCGGTTTCATCCCAATCAATTTCAATAACTTTGGCAGGGAGACTCCATAATTCCAACTCAAATCGTACTCGTGGCGATCCTCCGATCTGACTTCCGGGAACCATGCGCACGAGACCCACATTATTCTGAATGGTCATGATGTCGATATTCGCATGAGGATCAATCCGCCAAACCGACTCCTTCCCTTCCGCATTGGGAAGAACCCGGATCTTGCCTGGCGGGGCTTCGGGTTTGGTATTGCCTGGATTAATCATGGCTGCCGGAGAAGCGATGAACTCCGGCACCCCATAGGGCGCATCGGGAAATGGCCCATGGGCTTCCGCATAACGTCCCGTATGAATATCTCCCGACAGGATCAGAATGTCATGTGGCCGCTGTTGGACATTCTCCCCGGCCAACGATCGTTCGATCACCCGCCAGAGACGGGCATAATCCTGTTTGAAATTCGATAAGGAATGGTCACGAAAATCCCCGTCTTTTTGAAAGAGCGGTTGGCCTAGCGCCAATATTCCTGGTCCCGTTAATCCCTTCTGCCAGGCTTCCAGCGCCACCCATTGTTCCTCTGACATAAAATGACTGGTCCCTTTGTCGTTGCACCCTTCGCGCTCGGATCGGGTGTCGGTCATAAAAAACGAGACCGGATCGATCTCAAACCGGTACCAGCGAGCCTCATCGGGATTCAGACATCGTTGATACTGGTAATAGAGATCCTCCGCCCCTCCTCCGTATTTTTGGCGATTCTTCGGATCCCAGGTCTGAGGGAGTTGGATTTGTTTTTCAGGGTAATCGTTCCAGTATTCATGGTCGTCACAGGTAAAAAAGTTCGGGCAGATTTGTAAGGCTTCCCGATAGGCCTCATCTCCCCAATATTGGGCATATCGCTTAGCATAGAGTTCGATGCCCTCATCGCCTAAATCCCACGCATTCGGCCAGTCTCCATACACCTGATCACCCAGTAATAATTTAAAGTGCGGATGAGCCAACTGTCCCAACTCCTGAAGACCGGACCGGTAAAATCCCTCACGGTCATTGTTATGCCAAAAGCAGGAAGCAAACAGAAAGGTCACCGGTTGAACGCTGAGTTGATAGGGCATCGTCCACCATTGAAAGTCCTGGCTCTCTTGATTCGTTGACAGGGTGACCGAATAGAGAGCGCCTTCCGGCGGACCTGGAGTGTTGAGCGTGAGGACCATCACACCCATTCGCCGCTTCAATCCTGAAAGTTGGGGGAGGAGTGTCCATGTAGTCTCTGACGGAACCGTCGCATTTTTGTGCCGCACCTCGACTTGCGGCGGAGAAAAGTTGCCTTCCCCTTTTTGCGAACACCAAATCCGCCAGCCTTGGCCCTCCGTCAACGGCGCACCCGGGACAATCCACATATTCATCTTCTTTCCCTTATCAGCTAGGCTGACTACCTTGCAGGCCCTTTCCTAACGACAGGAGGGTCGGCTTGTCTGGTTTCTTGGAGATAGTCTGGACGACCGGGAACCTCACCCTCCGACTCAGGGTGAAAAGGCCCACCGGGATCTTGACCCTGAGAATGGTCGGTTAGGTTCTCTTCTTCAACGACTTCAGATTGACGCCGTAGTAAATCCCGCAATGTCATACCTTCCAAAGCGGCCTCCACCGCCGCATCCCGGCGCATAAGCACCCGACTAATGCTATCGGTCCCTACCGTAAAGGCCTGGGGTCCGCCATGGGATTGATGCTGCACCACCCGTAATACCTCGACAACCCGAATGTTTTCTGGTGCCTGCGCCAACACCAATCCTTTGGGGTCATCCCCTTTCACCACCATCTGCCCTTTCACCAGATCATCGATGAGCGACTCCACCAAGGTAAGAGGCACACCCTGCGCGCGGGCTAACTGCTCTGCCTGGAGAGGCGGCTTTCCCAATAAAAACCGGCGGGTGATATGCGTGAGCAATGACAGCGTGAGGTATTCTCGAAAGAGTGGAGTCTGGCGCTTTCGACCCAAATGAAGCAGATATGCGGATGGGTGCTGATGATAATAGGCAACTTGAGCTCCCGCCAGCACAATGAGCCACCCGACGTAGAGCCAAATGAGAAAGAGGATAAGCACGGCAAAGCCCGAGTAAATGGCGCTATATCGTCCTGTCCCTACGACAAATGATGCAAACGCCAATCCAGCCACTTGCCAGAGTAGTCCTGCCGTCACCCCTCCCACAAGCGCGGAGTTAAATTTGACGTTGGTATAGGGAAGAAACTTGTAAATAAACGTAAACACCAGGCACATAAAAAAGAAGGGCAGCAGATTGGTAAGCACGATCATCAGATGGCCAAGCGGCTGGACTGCCAGAATTTTTTGGACAAGCCAATGACTTTGCGCCGAGGCAGTGAGTCCGAAGGCCGTAAAGACGAACACGGGGCCCACGAGTACGACACTTAAATAATCGGTTACCCGTCTGGCCAACGGGCGACCTGCATCAACCCGCCAAATCGAGTTCAGGGCCTCTTCAATTTTTTCGATCAGCGAATACGTCGTATAGAACAGTCCCGCAACGCCCACCGCACCCAGGACCCCGACTTTCATGTTGTCGACAAACTGGATGATATTCGTGGTAATCTCAATTCCTTTGGGCCCGAGCGGATCCAACGCTTGCGCCAGAATCGGTTGAATCTTTTGATGAATGCCGAAGGCTTTGAGGACCGAAAAGGTGACCGCTAAAAACGGAACCAGGGAGAGGAGAGTGGTGTAGACCAAACTGGTGGCTCGAATACTGAGGACACTTTCCTGAAATTCGGCGACCGCCACCAATACCAGGCGCAGACCTTTTACGCCGAACTGCCGGAGGCCGGTCAGCGAATTGACATCCTCCCTCCACACGTCATGTTGGCAATATTGCAGTATTCGGTCAATCATCTTCGTCTTTTCACCGGCTGTACACGCGGCTACCCTACAAAGAGTGGCAGAAAATGTCCAGAATGCCACAAGATTTTCCTATGATGGTTCCCAATTTCTAACACGAGGAGTCCTTTGCTCACTTGGCTCTTCAGTCAGTTGTAAAGGCTCGTCCTCCCATATCTATGAACCACATCCCAAACCGAACATTGATTTTATCGTGGCTGCTAGCAGGCCTCATCTTTCTGCTCACCGGGTGCCCGACATCGTCCGAATGGGATCGGCAATGGGAACAGATCCAGACAACTCTCTCCAGTGGACAATTTCAAGAAGCCAAAGACCTGCTTCATCGTTTGTTACCGTCGGTTCGCAAACAGGGGCCGACCGATGAACGATATGCCCTGGTGATTTTTCAGCTGGGAGAGGTCGCACGGTTGGAAGGACAAGAGAGTCAGGCCGAAGCCTATTATTGGGAAGCCTTGCCCCTGCTGGCTCAATCTTTGGGTTCTGAACATCTTCGGATGGCCGATCCTTTAGCTGCCCTCGCCTCGTTGTATCAGCAGAAAAACCAATTGGAGATGGCCCGCCCACTTCTCAAACGAGCCTTGGCCATTCGTGAAAAATCCTGGGGACTATCAGACCCGCAATTACTCTCCACCCTGCAAACCTACCATGCCCTCCTACTGGCTGGAGATCACCAGGAGGAGGCGACGGAGATTGCCGGCCGCATTGATCGGATTCTCAAACGCTCCTCCTAATCCTTCTCAGGTTTTCCCCCTACATTGCTGGTCGTTTCGATTTTGCGTCAATCGGTTTATATGGGTCATGGGCGTGGTGGTTCGACTCCGACCTCTCTTGCCCTTTTACGGGAATATCGTTACCATTGGCGCCATTCTATCCAGTCCTCGGCTGATTGGTACCCATCTGGACATCTCACATCTCATCTGGTGCGTTTTTTATCCCCTTTTGCCCGACCTTGCACCATGAATAAACGTATTTCTATTCAGGACCTGCGGCCTGGCATGTATATTACCGGCATGGACCGGTCCTGGTTTAAAACCCCGTTTCTCCGCCACAAATGGACAATCAAACGAGAGGATGAGATTGCCTTATTGCGCAATTACGGAATTAAGGAAGTCCAGATCGACACGGAAAAAGGATGCGATCTTGCCGAGATAAGTGACCTTCAGCACACGTCGGAGGACCACGACCTTTCTCCCACAACCCCGTTCACATCCCCCAGGGTTGGTTCAGGTCCCAATCCGGAAGATATTGAAGCCGCGCGTCTCCTTCGCGCAGAAGCTATCTCCACCATGGAGGTATTTTTCCGTCAGATGGAGGCGCCCACTCCCCAGCACGTCCAAGAAGTCCGAAGTGTGGTCAGCCTCCTGCTTGATGGAATTTTAGACCACCAGGCCGCCATGGTGGCGCTGATTCAAATGCGTCGCTTCGATCCTAACCTGGCCTCTCATGGGGTAGATACAGGAATGTTAGCCATGGCAATCGGACAAGAACACGGCTGCGATCCGACACAATTAAAACTGGTTGGGCTTGCCGCACTTCTCCACGACGTCGGACAACTTCGTCTCCCATTGAATATGATCCGTAAGGTGGAACGCTTCACACCGCAAGAGCAGAAACTTATGCAGGCGCATTGTGAAATGGGCGTGGCCATTCTTAAACAATTCCCCGATATTCCTGACGAGTCGAAACGGATGGTCTTGGAACACCATGAGCGGCTTGACGGATCCGGCTACCCCAAGGGCTTACGAGGTCTTCAGATTTCGGAACTCACCCAAATACTGAGCATTGCCGACACGTATGACGCACAAATTAGTGGACGATGCAGCTGTCCACCCGTGCCACCCGCCAGGGCCTTATCCGAACTGTATCAGGCTGCTGTGGGAGGGCAATACCATCTTTATCTCGTACAACGATTAATCCAACTCTTAGGGGTGTATCCAATTGGTTCCCTGGTTCGCCTGAATACCGGCGAACAGGCCGTAGTCGTGTGGGTTTCTAGTCATAGTCGAATGACCCCTACCATTAAATTACTCAAGGACTCCTTGGACCAACCCTATCCCGAGCAGGAAATCATTGATCTGGCGGCACAAAGCCCAACAACACCTCATCGATCGATTGAAAAAGCCTTGGACCCTTCTCGGGAAGGATGGGATATGTCGAAAATCCTTGAAGCCTTATGGTAAGACGCGGTATCGTTCACACGATGTCGTCAATATGACAGGAAGGACTCGCTGAGTGGATCGGCAACATTTTTTTCAAGAACTCAAACAAATGGATATCCCTGGACTAGAGAAGGCATTACGTTCATCCCAAGCCTTTGTGCATACCCTGATGGACTCCATTCACATTGGCATCTGCCACGTGAATACCCAAGGCCAGATTCTTTCCCTCAACCTGGAAGGCGCCAGGATTCTTCATCGAACCGAAACCTCATGCCTCGGGCAATCCTTTCATGGACACGCGGAATGTCTCCATATTGATCTTGTCACACAAGGAGAACATTGCCCAATCACGAAAGCGATCACCACGGGAAAATCCATATGGACGCCTCAACTATTGATTCGACGGCCAAGTGGAGAAACCCGATGGGTGGAATTCCAATGCACACCACTGACAAATCCACCCCACTCGGGTGCGCTGATTATTTTCCGTGATCTCAGCCAGGAACTCCAGCAACACGAAGCGCATCAACACCTCGCGTCGATGCCAGAAGAAAGCCCGAATCCCATCGTGGAAGTGGACGCTCAAGGACACCTGGCCTATGCCAATCCTGCCATGATCCGCCTCCTCAACACCTATGGATTTCGGGAAGACGGCGTGCCAATGGTGCTCCCAGCCACACTGACACAGCTCGCCCTGGGATGCCTCAAAACGACAACCACCATCAGGGGTCTCACGGTCATTGTCGAGCACCACCACTTCGATTGGACCTTCTCTCCTCTCCAAGAAAAAGGTCTCGTGCGGGGATATGGCCTGGATATCACGCATCATGTGCGGGTCAGCCAGACGATGACCGAACTCCATTCTCAATTTTCCTCACTGGTGGACTCCGCCCATGAAGGGATCATTTCTGCCGATTTACACGGAACCATTGTCTCTTGGAATCCTGCAGCCGAGTCAATTTTCGGTTATCAGCCTGACGAGGTCCTCGGACACTCGATTGTGACCTTACTGGAAGAAGGATATCGAGACATGTACCGGAAAGGAATGGGAGATATCAGTTATGGTCGATCTTCGACCTTTCCTCTTCAGCAGCCCTTGGAACTCACCGGCCTACGGAAAAATGGCGAATCATTTCCCTTGGAAATTTCATCCACGAGTTGGAAAGTCGGCATGGACACCCATTACGGTTTTATCCTTCGAGATATTTCAGACCGGAAACGCCTGGAGCATGCCCTCATTGCTGAAAAGGATCACCTGGTCACCACGCTTCAGTCGGTCGCGGAAGGCATCGTCACGACTGATCGAGAAGGACGCATTTCTTTCTTAAATCCTTTGGCGGAGCAGATCACCGAATGGACAACCCGTGAGGCCTTGCACCAACCATTCCAAGAAATTTTCCGCCTGACCGGTGATACCCAAAAAAACGATGATGAGCCGTCCTTGCAGTTTTCATCCAGAACGCTTGTCCTCTCTGAGCTGGATGCTCCTCATCAATTACTGACCAAACATGGCCGGCAACGAAAGATTACCTTGAGAGAGGGACCGATACGCGATCATAGCGGTCATCTCGTGGGCACCGTGATTGTCTTCCGGGATATCACCGACCAATCCCGTCACCAAGAAGAACAACAACGAATTAGCAAACTCAATTCCTTGGGGGTCTTGGCGGGAGGGCTGGCTCACGATTTCAATAATATCCTCACGACGATATTGGGCAACGTGTTCGTGGCCAAATTGCGAATGGTCTCGAGCGACCCTCTGACTCAAAACCTCGAGCAAGCCGAGCAAGCCTGCTTGCGCGCCAAAGAATTAACCCAACAACTCCTGACCTTTGCCAAGGGCGGAGCGCCGATTAAGACATCCATCGCGTTAGGAGATCTGCTTCGAAAAAGTACGATTTTTGCTCTATCAGGGGCATCGATCAGTTGTCACTTTGACATCCCGGATGACCTTTGGCCTCTTAATGCTGACCCCGGTCAAATCCGGCAGGTCTTTCAAAACATTACCCTCAATGCCAGACAGGCGATGAATGACGGTGGTCACTTAAGCGTCAAAGTAGAAAACGTCGGACTGAAAGATCCCTCGGCTCTTCCCTCATCGTCACTCATCCCTGGGAACTATGTGCAAGTTTCTTTTGAAGATCAGGGGAACGGAATTGAGGCCGGCCAACTGCCAAATATTTTTGACCCGTATTACACCACCAAACCAGGCGCATCCGGGTTGGGTTTAGCCACCGCCCATAGCATCATTCAGCAGCATCATGGACACATAAGCGTAACATCAGAAGTCGGAGTCGGCACAACCTTTACCGTGTATTTACCATCCACACATGTCACGGCAGAAGATGAGACACAGAATATTCCGGTCATTCCCAAAAAATGCAGAGGACGGGTCCTGGTTATGGATGACGAACACAGTATTCGCCGTATGGTTGAAGATGCGCTGACCCAGTTCGGCTATGACGTGGTCGGCGTGCCAGACGGGCAAACGGCCATCGACCTGGTTTCCAAGGCCCTGGGGGATGGAAAGAAATTTGAAGTGGTGATCCTCGATCTCACCATTCCAGGCGCCATGGGAGGGGTTAAAACCATTCAACATCTTAGAAATTTAGACCCTCACATTAAAGCTATTATCACCAGTGGATATTCGGACGATCCCATTATGTGCGATTTTCAAGAACATGGATTCCAAGGAATCTTGGTCAAACCCTATAAAATCTTCGACCTCGCAAAAACTCTTGAATCCATGTTTTCTCGAATCACGCGTGAGACAACCCACTGACGTCCTCGAGAACCTCATGGTAGTTGGTGGGGCATCTGACTCGAGTCTTTTCCTGAAAGACGGACTGCCCAACCCTCATATTCATAATGAAGGGTCACACAGAAAGAACAAAGACGAGGGACTTTATCTCAATTTTAAGATCCAGCAGATTCGACGTAGAGGATAGATTCCCTACCATTTTCTACCAGGATATCACATGAATGACTTCTGAACAGAAAGAGAAGAATGCAGAGATGACAGAGAAATTGAGAAGAAGGAATTATCCAACCATTTGATATTGGACATGTAATCTTATCCCACCTTCGCCCGTGTCTGAAGCCATTCAGGAGACTGCCTCCTTCAAGAAAAAAAGGCGCATGTCAGGAAACCAGACGCCTTACCCGACTAGCCACACGCAAAAGCACACAGGACATGCGCAATTTGAGGTCATACAGATTCAATACGGGGCGTTCAAGGGATGGAAGAACCACTAGAGGATTTTCCCTCCTGATAGGGGTGAATGCTACCTGGAGGTGTTTCGAAGAGGATCTTTCCAAGGATCATTACAACTGAATGTCAGAGGAAGTCCATTTCATACACAACAAAGAAACTCCCGGTCATCCCTATCAAGAATGACTCAAGCCGGCCAATCAATTCTTGGCAGAAGGCATTGAAAGGACGATTCCATCAAGGAGAGCGTTCAAATTGCCCCGGACACACACACGGGATCCCGTCGGATTAATGTTTGCTGCTGAACCATGGGGAGTTTCGCCAGCATCCGATTGCTGAGCAATAAATTCTCTTTGGCCTTTTCATAAAAGGTCGGTTGAGTTTCAATCGCTTTCTCAAAACAACGGGAAGCTCGCGCAAACTTCCCAGCTTCCAAAAATGCCACACCTAAATTATTATAGGCCTTGGCAGGATCCATTCCTCGGGCATAGGCTTCGTAGGCCAGATCGAAATGCCCAAGTTTGGTGAGAGCTAATCCTAGATTATTCGAAATTTTGTCGTTCGATCCTCCAACCTGAATCGCATGTTGAAAAGTTCTGACCGCCTCTTCATATTGGGTATCAAGGTAATACGCCATACCTAAATTGTTCAAGATCGAAGGATCGTCTGTCCTCTTTTGCAAGGCGACTTCATACAGGTGGATCGCCTCTTTATGATCATGACGCCGATCTGCCACAATCCCAAGGTAATTTTTGGAGGTCCACATTTCAGCATCATACAACAAGGCCGCCTGGAACTCCTGCTCGGCCTCCTGATCCTTCTCCATCTTCAGCAAGGCCCGCCCCATCCCCTCGTAGGCTGGAGCAAAATTCAAATCATAATCTAGGATTTGGTGAAATTGGTCATAGGCATTCTGAGGAGATCCTTTTTCCAAATAGATCACCGCCAACTTGTACCGCGCAGGAATCTGTTCGGGCGAGGCCTCTAACACTTTTTCATACTGAATTTTTGCCGTCTTGAAATCCCCTTGTTGGAGATGGGCATCTCCCAGTTTTTCATACTCGTCGCCCTTCATGACTTGAGTGAGATCCACAGGCGCTTGAGTTTCCGGAATGATCCCCGCCTTCTGTCGTTCCATGATTTGCTGGTAATGTTCATCCTGGAGGGTGAACATGGACTGTTCTTTTTGGGCACACCCAACGGCACCCAAATTGAATAATACGAACAAAGATACGAGCAGGCTCGCCTTCATCATTGTGTACCTCACCTGAAAGGTTTCGTTTACCGCCTGTAAAACAATCGACCAAACGGTCATATTCGCTGTTGAAATTTCCTGTTTTGTTGTTTCGTGGAATGGAACTCCCATGTTTTGCCTTCCTCTACACTCTTGAAATGTTTATCGAATCTATCGTTCGTGGCTCTCCTACGCGTTCACCCTCCCATAGCCGGCATTAAATTTCGCATAAGGCTAATAGCACCCGGACCAATAATCACTACCATCAATGCCGGGAAAATAAACAATATAAGAGGAATCATCAATTTTACTGGAAGCTGTGCCCCTCGCTCTTCAGCTTTTAGCCTTCGTTTTAACCGCATGGAATCGGAGTGGACTCGAAGCGCCTGGCCAATACTCGTACCAAATCGATCCGTCTGAATCAGCAAGGCTACCAAACTACGAATATCGTCGAGGTTCGTCCGGTTGACCAAATTCCGAAGTCCTTGTTCCCGGCTTAAGCCAGCACGTAGCTCCAAGTTTAACAAGATAAATTCATCACCAAGATCGGGATGGCCTTGCTTAACTTCCTGCCCCACCCGCGAAATGGCTTGATCCAGCCCTAACCCCGCTTCTACACACACCACCATCAAATCAAGCGCATCAGGAAATCCATTCACTAAGCGTTCTTTTCGTTTAGTGATGGCACTGCTCAACCACAGTTGGGGACCGTAAAATCCCACCATCATGACACCAATCAGCACAATGGGGAAAAACATGGGATCTTTTCCCTGCATCACCTCGGAACCAAAAACAAGAAAGGTCAGGCCTAGCAGAATGGCCAGAAAAATCCGGGTTCCCAAAAACACCACAATCGCTCGTGGGTTTCGATACCCTGCCGTTGCCAAAGAGGCACGCAAACGAGTGGTGACGGCTTGGTCCTTGGGCTTATTGACCTGGCCCAATCGCTCAAGGAGCTTCATCCCTTGATCTTTTAAGCTGGTTTTCTTGTCATTTTTTTGCGAGGAACTCTGCGAAAGAGACTGGCCCTTCGCCCGTATACTCCAATCCTTGACCTTTTCCTGAGACTGCATATAACTCCACGCACCCCAGCCGACAACGAGAACCCCCAAAAATACCAGAACACTGATCAAGAATAATGGATCCATCATGCTATCCCTCTAAACTTTAATATCACACATATTTTTCATCACATAGGCCCCCACGAGCATTAACAGACCTGAACCTAGAGCCATCATTCGACCAATCTCATCCTCAATCAAAATACGCATGTAGGCTTCATTCAAGAACCACAACAGAATGCTCATAACAATCGGCATGCAGAATAAAATAATCCCCGACATCCGGCCTTCCGCCGAAAGCGCTTTGACTCGACCCAGTAACTCAAATCGTTGCCGAATGAGTCGAGAAATCGCTTCAATGATTTCTGCTAAATTTCCCCCTGTCTCTCGTTGGACGACTAAGGCTGTGACAAAGAACTTTAAATCGGTACTGATCACCCGGCCATTTAAATTGTTCATCGCTTGAGGGACATCGATTCCAAACGAAATTTCCTCCACGGTCCGACTAAACTCAGGACCAATCGGATCCGGAAATTCATCCCCGATCATCTTCATACCCACGGAAAAGGCATGTCCCGCCCGAAGGGCCCGAGCCATCAAATCCAAGGCTTCGGGCAATTGCCGTTCAAATTCTTTAAAACGACGCTTCCGCTTCCGTTTCATCTGAAGCAACGGAAAAACCATGCCCATAAGACTAAGACCAATGGCAGCAAACATCCCATAGTCTTGAAAAGTGGCAACCAGTAATCCTGCTCCTCCAAGCACTCCGGATAACAGAAAAAACACCCCAATAGGCATTTGACTATTGGCCTGTTGGAGCAATTTCTCCAGTCCCCCCAACGTCGTCATAGAAGCCAATAAATTTTGAATCCACGGAATGTCGCTCATTTTCCGATTTCGAAGAATTCCGGGTGCTTCTTGGGGTTTCTGAAGATCTCCCGGTTTTCCTGATCCACCACGCAAGCGCCGCTTGAGATTCCGATTCTGGGGATTCATATATTGGTGGTAACAATAATAGGCTCCCTCCACAAACAGAATAATGGACAGAAATATTCCAATACTAATGGCCACGGTCATGATACGCCCTCCCAACTAGATGACGAATCAACAAGACGAACCACTACAAATAAGGCCATCGTGAAAGTGGAACAATTGGAATAACGGTTTTTAAACTTCATAAATTTTCTCGGGGTCGAAAATACTAGGATCACAAGAAATTCCTAATGCCTTAAACCGTTCGACAAATTTCGGCCGCACTCCAGTTGCTCTAAATTGCCCATGCACCTTTCGTTCTTCATCAAGTCCGGTTTGTTGAAACAAGAATATTTCCTGGAGAGTTATGGTTTCGCCTTCCATCCCCACAATTTCCGACAAACTGGTCATTTTCCGCGATCCATCCGACAAGCGAGTCATTTGGAGAATGACATCGATAGCGGAACTGATATAGTGGCGAAGCGCCTTCGTAGCCAGATTCAACCCGGCCATGGCCACCAATGTCTCCACCCGCGTCAGACAGTCACGTGGGGTATTGGCATGAATCGTGGTCAGAGATCCATCATGCCCCGTATTCATGGCCTGAAGCATGTCGAGACATTCCCCACTTCGCACCTCACCCATCACAATTCGATCCGGCCGCATTCGCAAACAATTTTTGACTAATTCCCGCTGCGTCACTTCTCCTCGCCCTTCCACGTTGGGAGGGCGGGTTTCGAGCCGGACGACATGCTCCTGACGCAACTGCAATTCCGCTGAATCCTCAATCGTCACAATTCGTTCGTCGGAGGGAATAAATCCCGACAGAATATTCAGAATGGTCGTTTTTCCGCAGCCCGTTCCTCCCGAGATCAAGATATTCAGTCTCGCTTCGACAATCCCGCGAAGAAGCTCCGCAATCTCGGGAGTAAGGGAACGCTTGTTCACCAAATCCGAAATCTGTAACTTATCCTTGGAAAACTTTCGAATCGAAATGGAAGATCCATTCAGGGCCAATGGCGGAATAATGGCATTCACGCGAGACCCGTCCAACAAACGAGCATCCACCATGGGCGAGGATTCATCGATTCGTCGCCCAACGGCGGACACAATTTTTTCAATAATTTTTCGGAGATGAGCCTCATCACGAAACTTTACATCAGTCAATTGCAGTTTTCCCGCCCGTTCCACGTAAATTTGGTCGGCCCGGTTGACCAGAATATCGTTCACGGATTGATCTTGCACCAACGGTTCGAGTGGGCCTAAACCCATGACTTCATGCTCAATGTCGGAAATCAGACTTTCCCGCTCTTTCATGCTGAGAGGGATGGATTCCTTCTCCAACATTTCCTGGACGAGCTTAGTCAACTCGACCTTGAGAAGATTGGTATCCAACTTCGCGACAACGGCCAGATCGAGGGTATCAATCACCTGGCGATGAAGTCGTTCCTTCAATGGACCCAGATTTAACGCCCCAATGCCCGCCCCCGCACCCACTTCATCCCATTTTGTTTCGTACATAGACCGGCTTACCTCAACAACATAAATAGAAAAATATTATGCCCCTGAAGGGGATGATTGGACATTCCGACCTTTAAAGGGATTCAACCACCCGGCTAACGATCCCTTACTTGCCGGTTTTGAAGCCTGCCCGCCAAGCGAACTGGCCAGATCCCGATAGGACTGAGCCACTGCCGACCGGGGAGCCACGTCGATCAACGGCTTTCCACTATTCACGGCTTGACTGGCTGACGGATAATCGTTGGGGAGCAACCAGAAGGCCTTTTGTTTCAAAATTTCTTCCGTCTCTTTCAACACATCCTGTTCCGCCGATAAAAAACGGTTCATCACTAACCGGATTTTTTCCGCAGGAAATCCTGAGCCACGCAACAATTCTAAAATCCGCTTCGTTCGATGAACCACGGGAACCATCAAGGTAGACGTCACTAATATTAACGTCGCGAGCTCCAGTGCTTTTTTCGTCGTCAAATCCAATACATGTCCACAATCGAGGATGACATAGTCAAAACTAGCTTGAAGGAGTCGAAGGGTCGCTTCCACACAATCCGGACTTAAACGACCAGTGCTGAGGTCGTCATACCCCGAGGGGAGGACTTGAATGCCCAATTCCGTTTTGGTGAGGACACGAATAAGAAAGGCCTGGTCTAATCGGGACAAATCGGTCGCAATATCCCGAAAGCTATGGTTCGGTTGAAGATCAAGATACAAAGGAAGATCTCCACCATGCTGATTGACATCCACTAGTGCCACAGACGGATTGTTGGGCCCTTTTTTAATAGCGGCGGCCAAATTGACCGCGATACTGGTCGTTCCTACTCCACCTTTTCCACCAAAGAATGCGAGGACCTTGCCCGGGGCTCGTTGTCCGTCTCCCTGACGAACTGGAGCCGTGCCTCGCTCCAAAAATCGCATGATCGCATCACTCACTTCTTGCTTTTGGAGAGGTTGGGCCAAAAACTCTTTGGCTCCGACCCGCATGGCTTCCAATAAAATATTGGATTCCAGTCGGGCAGCGGTAAGGAATATTTCCATCCCTTTATTCAATTTCATCATCTCTCGGATAAGGGAGAACGTGTCCTCCGGATTCTCTTCAAGTTCCATAATCATGAGTGCAGGAACTCCGGGATCCTGACCATCCTTGAGTCGCACACCGTCAGTTTCCCGAATGAGGCTTTCAAGGGTCGCCTTACATTCTGTTGACCGAATGGAAAGCTCAATGACTGGTATATCGGATGAGGCACCTGAGGAATCCGTGCCCACACGTTTTGGTTTCCAAGATTTATCCTTCATGTTAATTTCCTCCTCCCCCATCTCCCGAGGAGATTATCCCAATTGACGCACCACCACTTGATGCTCCACCACCAGAACCGCCCTTTTTCAATTTAAATGGGGAATACGGCGGGCTTTCAAACATCAACTGATACCGAGACAAACTGTTTTGCAGAGCCTGCGAATCGGCCGTTCCAGCTATGGGGCCTAGATTATTGGCGGCTGCGGGATTCACGATTTGATTCTCGAGGGCCTGTCGGTATGACAGGCCATACTCCTCACTCAGATGAACGGGCTGAGGCGCCCACGGCAAGAGAACCTGATCCCTTTTCCCCATCGCTTGAGGACGCCGACCATTCTCCTCCGTCATGACCGGCCACACTCCACAGCCACCCATCCCCACCAGAATCAGGCCGATCAAACCGGCCATTGTCACAATTGATTGGCGTTGCATGCTATGCTCCTTTTTCATCAAATTTCCTATGGGGCCAGATGCCCAAACATCCCTTCCATCCCACCTTTACGGTACGGCATTCTTCCTGCCACCCTCGGTGATCCAAGAGTGTAGGCCTCGCTCGGCCTGGCGACATTTGGCTCCGGAAACGCCCCTTCCATATAGCCCATCAGCATCAACTCAAAATCATTGGGTTCCAAATAATGATCCGTGGGCAAGGTCTGCTTCACCATGTCCAGAGGTTTCACCAAATGAGGGGTCACAATCACAATCAGTTCGGTCTCATTTTTTTGGAATGAGGTGCTCCGGAATAAGGCTCCCAAGATCGGAACATCACCGAGGAACGGGTATTTCGAAACCGTTTCCTTGATATTTTCCTGGAGAAGACCCGCAATGGCAAAACTTTGTCCATCACCCAACTCCACCACGGTCTTGACCCGTCGAGTCGTCAGAGCGGGAATCTGAAATCCTTGTATGACAATGCCATTGGCAAAATCTAATTCGGACACTTCCGGATTCACAATCACGGAGATGCGCCCCTCCGAAAGAACCGTGGGGGTAAATTTCAATCCGACCCCGTATTCTTTAAATTTCACCGTCACCTGACCGAGTTGCTGCGGTATTGGAATCGGGTATTCTCCCCCAACCAGGAATTCTGCGGCTTGCCCGCTCTCGGCAATCAAGGTCGGTTCGGCTAAGGTTTTCGAGAGAGCATGTTCCTTTAACAGGTCTAAAAAGAGGGTCCATAAATCATCACCGATCCCAAATCCTAAAATCAGGTTCGAGGCCAGCGTTCTAACACTCGGAAATTCCAGCGTCGTAGTTTGTGAGGATTGGCTGTGTGCAAATGGGTCATAGGCATCAACCGTGGACAAATCATTAATGAGTCCGATGGAAAAATCACGGTGATTTTTTTGAGCCCGTTTAAAATTGACCCCGAGGCGCTTCATCAGTCCGCGCTGCATTTCTGCGACTTTGACTTCCATCATCACCTGTTGCACGCCACCCACCTGAATCAGATTAATGATTTTATTCGGGGCATAGGGCTCGGCCAGAGTTAAGGCTTTCGCCAAGGATTCCATATTGGTGACATTGCCCGCCAAAGTAATATGCTCGTGACTATTCACCACTTCAATGCCAGGTTCTTCCGGCAGCATCCTGTGAAGCTGCTCCTTCAATCGAGTCACATCGGGAGAAACTTGGACTTGAAACACATTCGTGACCTGACCATCTTGTCCCCATAGGGTCAAGGTCGTCGTCCCAACTTCAATTCCAGTCAGATAAATTTGCTTGGTGGAGAGTACAATTTGATCCGCCACTTTAGGATTGGCGACCGACGCACGTTTAAACGCCGTCTCCCGCTCCACAATTTTTGACTCTCCAACCGTCAGCCGGAGGCTTTGAGGCTCATTGACGTGGACCGCCTGAGTAGTGAGACCTTCTCCCAAGGCTCCCGTGTAGCTCACAAGGACCAGGCCTAGAGCCAACACCATGCTCCTGAATGGAAAACCGTGAGTCTGATTCATATCCTTACCTTTCCTAACGATCATCGCGTCACCCTCGACGACCCTCTTAAAATTTCATCGTTTTTCGCTCTGTCCCATGGATCACCTCAACTTGCTCCTTCGGCTTTCCCCCTCTAGGCGGTGGAGGAATAAGTTGGTGGGAACGCATCAAATCCTTAAAGTCTGCACCTTTTGTTTTCTTCACCTCAGGATTCAGTGGGCTCCGTAAGGCCAATCGCAACTTCCCACCATTTTCAGCCATGGCCAATCTCTCGGCTTCCTCCAACGATACCTCCAGAGTAATGACTTTTACGGGAGTGGGCTTTTCCTCCCCTGCTGATCGTTCCATTTGCGTATCGATTGCTAACACGAGCGTGTTCTCCAGGACCACCTTGGTCACTTCCTCTTTCGCACCGCCATTGTCCTTTTTTTTAGCCCTGGGATCCTCAAAGGTCGCCATCACATCGACCCGATCACCTGGCTGCACAAAACCCGGAAGCCCAACCACTTCATTCACTTTCACGGCCATCGCCCGTTTATTGGGATCCATGACTGCAGACACTCCGCCCGTTTTCACATCAATAGGAGCCAACTTCGATTCTAAAATTGGCTCATTTTTTTTTAGGTTCATCAGCACTACCCGACCATTCAAGGAAGCCGTGTCCTTAAAATGGCCCACGGGGACTCCTTCTTCAGGATAGGTCATCACTCGAACGGCTTTTTCACCAAGGGGTGTCCCCCAGGGAATATCGGCACTGGCCACCGCGACACTCACACCCTCCATCACGACTTCAGGGGCGTCGACTTCGATCATTCGTTGGCCCTGTAGCCACCGATACACCATGACGGTCGTCACCAGGGCAATTATCATCGCAATTCCTAAAAATACGAGTGGACGTTTTTGTCCCATGAGACTTCCTCCCCCTTCTTCACCAAATCTAGACCGAAATTTTTATTCATGCTCATCAATCCTAAGATTTCAACTCCTCTACCTCTGCATATCGGATGGCAAATGACATTCTTAATAGACAACGAGAAGAATCTTCTCCGATTGCTCATTTTCATCTCGCAGATCTAAGCGAACGCGAGTTACAACACGTCATAATAAAACAACGTTTTGGCGATCACGGTTCCCAGCCCTAAAACCAGGGCATACCGTAACTTAGGTTCGGTTGGAATTGGCGCACCAGAAACTGGAATAGTCCTGGTCACCTTCAGGGTTGAAAGAAGGAGAAACATCCGATCCCAGGCATGACGCATGCCACCCTGATTGGACAATATGGCTAGGCTATACAACCCACCCAACATGGCCGCAAATGCAAACGCAAATACCACCTGGCCTGGACCCAAGATGGTTCCAATGGCTCCGAGCAATTTCACATCCCCGGCACCCATCCCCCCTTTGAGATAAAAAAATATCAAACAGACCAAACCCATAATCAGACCTCCGAGACTGAACAGGAATCCGTCCCAACCATACTCCAGGCTATTCACTCCAATTCCAAAGACTGCCAAAGAACCCGTCAACCAATTGGGAATCCTCCCCTCCCGAACATCAGTGACCGCTGCCACCACTAACCCGATGGCTAATCCAAATAATGGTAGAAATGTTCCCATAATCAGTGAACCGTAAATTAGGTTTTCTATCAGGTCATGTACTGTAAGGAGACGAGTGCCTCGTGGACGGGATATCCCGCTTTCCCTTCATGTCAGAAACATTCAAGAACCACGCTTGCCAAACAGCTTCTGTTTCGGACGGTTGCCCGACATTCTTAAGGCAAGTCTTTAACCTACCGGTGTGCTGAGGCCACGGGAAAATGGTTCTGAGAAAATAAAAGCTTGGAAGGACCCATTCAGGACTATTTAAAGAGTTGTTGTGAGATGGCAATCAACCTATCTCCGCTCTTTTCAGGCTCAACATGAAGCATCGAACAACCCTTTTTCCCCTATCCAGGATTTTTGCACACTGTGAGTAAATGATCTCTGCAAGGGAACGCATCTACCTTTCTCTACAGGACATCACCCATTATTCCCGACGGAAATACAAAAAATAAAACGGAGGGGCATTAACCATTTTATACTCAGCACGCATTGAGGCCTCTAAATCCCAAGCATACTTTTCATGATAGAGCGAGAGAACATATACACGATGCGTCAAAATTTCCCATGTAAAAGTGGGAAATCAGAAATAAAGCACCAGGAATGAAATTTCACAAAGTCATGCGTTGTTGTCTTATTCTCCTCTTTCAGGTGAAGTTCTGTATGAGTTCAAAACTGAATAGTTGATCGATACGAATCAAATGATAGATCCATTCGTGGGAACCCATGGAGAAACAGATAAGAGCCACGACTAGCTGGCATAAAAAGGAATAGAGGGTTGGATGAAACAATGGCATTGGGCCTAAATATGAATTACTTATTGAGGGAAACCCAGAGCTTTGTTCACCCCCAACACTGACATAGCCCGACTTGACGGTTTTAAACCTGTCACATACAGAAGGGGAAAATCCGCTCAACCCGCTTGGGCTCTAGATTGGGCATTCCAGTTGCATAAAAAAGATTGGGTAGAAACGGGAACCGGGGAAACCTGAGGCTATAGTTTCCCCGGCATAGGCATCGCAGGATGTATCAGAAGGCAAGTCCTGCAAATCCGCACAATGCCAGTACACCGGGAGGTAGAAATAGATACGAGTGAGAGACATTCCGCTGACGGATTCTTCAGCACCAATTCAGAACAGGGTTAATGAAGAATCTGTTAACTCCCCAATGCTCCATTGATGATCCCCATGGCGCCCACATACATTGCATTGACCGCGTTTCCCAGGGCAGCCTGAGCCGTTAACACTGTGGCGCCGATAAGCGCGGCCATGAGCCCGTATTCAATGGCCGTCGCACCCTCCTCATCTTGAAGGAAATGCTTTAACCAATGGTGATAGCGATTCAGGAGTATTGTCTGCATGATGCTGGCCTCCTCTATCATTTTATCTGAACTTCAGGGCTCTCATTCATCAACACAACTCTGGACTTCACTCATCACATTCCGCCGAAGCGCCGCCCCGATACGCTGTATCGGGAACGGCACTTCCACATACCTCTGCGGAAAGGAGCTTTTTCTTAGCTCGCCGCTACGTTTCCAGCAATTGTATTGAACGTACCGCTGAGGGAAGTCCCTACAGCAGTCACGGCCGTGACAATCACTGCGGCAATCAAAGCGGCCAACAAACCGTACTCAATAGCGGTGGCTCCCTCATCATCATTCACGAAACGCATTACTTGGTTAACCATAGCGCATCTCCTTAACGGGCGAAGGTAAATACTTTCGTTACGCCAGACTGCCCGGAAAATTCTGACGCAGACGTTGCCCCTTGGCTCTCCGTGCCTTCGGCAACCCGGCTATCAGGGACCAACCCTGACCCGTGGTTTTGCGCCCACGCCTTTCGGCGTGTTCGCCCTTATCGGGAAGGGGCACCCGACCGAATCCATGTTTCATGGTCATGAATAAATGCTCGTAGACCCAAGAAAATTTTCCATTTCGTATTCTGTGGCTCTTCGTTTTCATGCTTCATTATCGACCTTCACAGGAAAAACTTGCCGAAGATTTTTGAAGAATATCTTTCAAATTAGTTCACAGTAGGACGGGTTGACTGACATTGTTGATCACCGAGGACATTTTTTTCGAACTTTCCAAATTTTCAGAGAGGAATTATCAAAAGGCTACGTCTTGCCGCCAACAGAATGCCATGAACCTGCAGTTCTCCTTATCCACCATGGGAAAGGGCTTGGCGTCATACCAACTAGTGTTTCCTCAATTCTCAGCCAGGATCCGCTCAAGGGGCTCAGAAAAAAAAGGCGAGTGCCATGGTCTCTCTATAAAATCCCCAGGAGCTCTCAAGCGGAGAAAACAAAGTTGCAATGCCTGGGGATTTTTAAGGTTCTTCCTGTTTAAACCGAACAACAAGAGAAATCGAATCTTTACTGATATCCATAGGAATCTGACCTTTCCTCTTATGATTCAAAAACCATTTCGTCATTCCCTTGAGCTTCTCCAATCCGGGCAACAACCAAACGGGGGATTTCCATATCACTCCGGAGAACAGTCCAGGCCCGATGCGACCGCTTGGGCTATTATGGCACTGTCTTCCTATGCCTTCGATCATGAAATCTGTAACCGGGGAAGAGCGTATTTAGCTTCCCAACAGGCGAACGACGGACGCGTGAGCATCTCTCCCTCACACCTAGAAGCATCTTGGCCAACACCTCTCGCCATCTTCGCTTGGGAAGGTGTTCCCCAGTATCAAGAAGCGCAATCCCGGGCTGTCGACTATTTAATAGGGTTTACGGGACAACATTTCTCAAACCCGGATCCTTCAATTATTGGGCACGACACTGCAATCCCGGGCTGGCCATGGATTGCTAACACCCATAGCTGGGTCGTACCCACTGCTCTCGCCCTCCTGGCGTTACACAAGGTAGGGTTGGGCACCCACCCTCGTGCCATGGCCGGACAACAGATGCTTCTAAACCGTCAATTACCCAGCGGTGGATGGAATTATGGAAGTACCACAGTCTTCAACCGGGAGTTACATCCCCTCCCAGAGTGTACGGCCATTGCCTTGCAGGCGTTAGCTGGCAACACCGCTATGCACGAAATAGCACGAAGCCTCCAGTATGTCTCACATGAGCTTCCTCATCTACGGACTCCCATCTCACTCGGCTGGACACTTCTGTGCCTCGGTGCATGGGGATTAAAACCCACGAACACGGAGGAATTGGTCTCAGCCTG
>JBGSSO010000220.1:0-6756 GCA_041737015.1 Nitrospirales bacterium | reverse complement strand
ATCTAACAATGCATCAGGACATTATAAATCTTGCCCAGTCTCTTAATTTAGACCTACAGTTCCTGCACACTGCAAGTGAACATTCCAGCGCTGTAATTGAACAGTTTCGAAGTGATCTGCAAAGAAAATTCCCAATTAGTGCTGGAGACGAATCAAAAATTGATGCAGTGGTCCATGGGTCCTATGCACGAGAGGAAGCTACAGTTGGATCTGATTTTGATTATGTAATAATTCTTCACGGGTTGCCCAAACCAAGTTTGATTAGAGACTTCATCAATGAATTCCAGCAAATTATCGTAGAGGAGAGTATAAAGCCGCCTGGGAAAGAAGGTTTGTTTGGCGAGATTGCAAATGCGGCAGAACTATATACACGCATAGGTCTTGAGGCTGATACAAACAAAACAACCACCAGAAGGATTCTTTTGCTAACCGAATCCGTTTCCGTTTATTCTGATTCAAGTCACGAGTCTTTGATAAATAATATAATTGACCGATATTGTGTCGACTATGATGAGCAAGATTCAGAGCTAGATCAGTCCAGAATTCCTAGATTTCTTTTAAACGATATAATCCGATACTGGAGGACCATTACAGTTGATTTTGCTGCAAAGAGGTGGTGGTCCCCAGAAGATTCGCTTTTGCGTTTGGCCAAGCTTAGAATTTCTAGAAAACTGATGATAGCTGGATCGCTAGCTTCAGTATTTCTAACTTCAAAAAGAATTATCGATGGAAACGACATTAAGACTTATCTATATGATGAATTCAGAAAACCAGCTCTTGCCAGATTGGCAGGCACGGCTGAATTTCTTGATTCTTCAGGTAAGATTGCTTTAGGTAATATTTTTTCGTCCTATAATAGATTTCTTGAAATAATTGGCCCGAAGGAAACTAGGCAGGTATTAAAAGATGCTAAATCGCAACAGGCTATCAAACTTTGGAAGGAAATACGTGAAATTGGTGAGACGATCCAGAGTGGATTAGAAAAGATATTCTATTTAGAACTTTCATTCTGTGAAATAACCCGCCGTTATGGACTATTCTGACCTGTATCATGGAATTGGAGGTAGAGTAAAATGGAAGCGAATGAGTTTTTAAAAGAGGTGGAGAAGATTCAAAGGGAAAAATCTACCGTAGATCTTGATAGGTGGCTAAGCGGCTTCAAAGATCTCCAGTTAGAAATGGCAAAAAAAATTATCGTATTTGCTAGATACTTTGATTCAATACCGAGTGAACTAAGAGAAAAGTATATAGAAACTCTCCTTACTACACTTGATTCAGTACCACTTGAATTGAAGGTCACCACATCAGCAACCCTCAGAGAAAAACTAACATCTCTTATACCGTCTATCGATAGCCCCTCCAAAGAGAAACTTACGTCTGCTTTGGAAAAACACGTTCTCACTTAGAATTAAGTATTTTTTAGTATGATATTTAACTGGTAACTGGACACTGCGATGAAAGTATTTGTGGCGGGAAAAGTAGGTGAAGATGATGTGGTAAAAAAAGCTATGGAAACGATCAAGCTAGCGGGTCATGAGATTACCTTCGATTGGACTACAATTCCTCACCTCAAACCATACGACCAACATGTGGAGGAATCGAAAAGGGCAAGTATACTTGAATCTCGTGGGCTCCTTGAAGCTGACGCCGTAGTATTGCTGATTCACGAAAAAGGTCTTGGCATGTATGTTGAGCTAGGGATGGCTATCGCCACGCAAAAGCCTGTCTACGTAATTGGGGGGGAGCCCTCTCGCACAATGTTTTTACATCATCCTGTTGTGCGAATGGCAAAAGATATTGGCCATGCCTTGGAGTTAATAAATTGTAATCAAGCTCATCCCATTAAATCTTAGTTTTTAAACCTGCAGCTTTTTTTAGTTTCATTTTTTTCTAATAAAGTGCAACCGACAGGGGACAATTTCAGAAAACATCAATCAATACAAGACCACGGATATCTTATATAGATATCAATGAATTGAGTGGTACTGAATAGCGTGCTATTGGACCTTGTATCATGGCAAGGCTGAATCGAAACCCGTCACTCACCCCATTTTCTTTCTTTTAAAAACTGTACAAATAGAAAAATAATTAGTAGGACAGGCCCCCGCGTAAAGCGTTGTGTGCGCATTCCTCCTTCCTAGATAGATCGGTCTCACGTTTAGATTGTTTTTCAAATGATAGGGAAGGGGCTGCCCTGTATTGTCGAGTGAAGCTCTGGGCGATTTCCAGACCGTGAAAGCCGGTTTATCCGTCCCTGTCGCGGCAATCGATCTGTCAGGAAGCATTCGTCTAAAAAAGAATCGGGTTTTAATTTTCTGTCCCATTGATCTGAGATGTTGACCGCGCGTTTCCACGGGCATGATTTTCTCTCCCCAAAGGCACCAACATGTGAGAACCCGAAAGGCCCATGCGTTGGGTCTAACACATTATTGCGTATTGCAATATCAATCGTTAAGTAAAAGGATTATGCTTGATTGGAGCAAGCCGGAATATTATTAACAGGAAAACTCGTCGCGGCGTACGAGCCATCGGAGCGTTCTCGATGCTGCTTCGCCTTCCAGGATGTGGTTGATTCCCCATGAACACGGCTATTTTCATTCCCCTCCTTCCGCTGCTCGCCGCCATGCTGATTGGATGGCAGGGCAAACGTCTGCAGTCCCATGTCGCGCTGATCGGGATCGTGGCCACGGCCGGGTCCAGCCTGTTCTCTTTTCTGACCCTCTACCACGTCAGTACCCAGGATCCGATTCACCTCACCTTCTGGTCCTGGGGGCAGGAAGGCGCTCCTTCCCTGACCGTGGGAATGTTGGTCGATCGGCTGACGGCGGTGATGATGGTGCTCATCTCCAGTGTCAGCACAGTCATTCATCTGTATTCACGCCGCTATCTACAGGGTGATCCGGGGTACCAGCGGTTTTTCGGGTTACTCGGGTTGATGACGTTCACCATCCTCTCATTGGTGGCCAGCCCGAATTTTCTGGTGTTATTTCTGTTCTGGCAACTCTTGAGTTGGGTGTTGTATCTCCTCCTGGCCTTCAATGTTTCTCATGCCCTGGCTTCCGAGTATGCGCGTAAAACCTTATTGGTTCATCGAATTGGAGATGTCAGTTTTCTTTGTGGCCTCCTGCTCATTTATCAATATTTTGGTACGTTCGAATTTGCCGCCGTGTTTCAACAAGCGGCTTCTGATCCTCCCATGATTCGGTTGTGGGCCGGTTCCCCCCTTGAACTCAGCATCGTGCCGGTTATCGCCCTGCTGATTTTTGTGGGCGCGATGGCTAAATCCGCGCAATTTCCTCTCCACGTCTGGCTTCCGGATACGATGGATTCCCCGACGCCGGTCTCCGCCCTCATGCATGCCGGGATCATCAACGCCGGAGGGTTCCTGCTGAACCGGTTGGCCCCATTGTATGCTCTCTCACCCACGACGCTTCATCTCGTTTTCATTGTGGGGGCCGGCACCGTCCTGCTCGGCGCCTCGATGATGTTGGTTCAGAATGACATCAAAAAAACGTTGGGGTTCTCCACGATGGGACAAATGGGCTATATGATTATGGAATGCGGCCTGGGAGCGTTTGCCCTGGCCATCTTCCATCTCATTGCCCATGGGTTTTTCAAGGCCACCCTGTTTCTGGCTTCGGGCAGTCTCATTCAAGCCGCGCGACACGAACCGAAATTTCCGCCGACCTCCGGTCACCGACCGACCAGGCTGCCGACCGGGCTGACCTGGATGACCGGGCTGAGCGTCACGCTGCTCATGCCGTTGTTCATTCTTCTGGTGGCCCATGGTGTGTTAGAGGTTCCGCTTCAGGATGCTCATGGGGCGGTGATTTTTCTCTTTTTCGGATGGGTAACGGCCTCCCAGGCCATTTTCAGTCTCTATCGCCTGCAGGCCGTGGCCTCCTGGAAGGTCGCCGGTGCGATGATCGGGACGTTGTTTTTTATCGGATTCGTCTATTTATGGGCGGGCGAAACATTCACGCATTTTCTGTATCCGGATCCGGGCGTCGCCAATGGATTTTTCCAGGCCGCCGCCTTCCCGCCACAGGTGTTCGATGGGATGATCCTGGTGGCGACGCTGGTGGTGCTGTTTGGCTGGCTGATTATGTATACCACGGCTCGTGGACAAAAAATTCTCAATCCGCATTGGGTGCTCTCGATACGGCAGACCGGTTGGGTTCTCTTCATCAACCGGTGTTATGTGGATGGCCTGTTTAAAAAGTTGGGTTCTGCCCTGCTTCGGTTGGCGGAGAAAGTGGCCTACCGGTATTAGGGTGGTCAGATGAATATGTCTCTTGAACATGACCCGTTTCTGCTCTCTTTTCTCGTCGTGGACTTTCTGATGGAGGGAAACTAAATGGGCCGAGAAGTCCCTTCGGCTGTGTGGGGGATCGGATTAGCCACCATCCTGGTAGCCGGCGGAGTTTTGGTTTTGCTCGGATGGGATGCGGAGTCCGATCACTCTGGCAGTCTTCTGACCGCCGCCATTCTTCTTGCCTGTTTCTGTGGCGTCTTTGGGCAAAAAGGCTCGTCACGTGTATCTGAAGACGTGGCACCCATCATCCTGCTTGGCGGACTGGGCCTGGGTGGAGTGATCGGTGTGGAACCGGTCAACCGGATATTCATGCTCGTTCTTCTCGGCTATGCCGGCTTCTTTCTGGCCCGATATGCGAGAGCCTCCCTTCAAAAGAGCCTGGCCTTGGTCCATGTGTCATTAGCCCTGATGCTTGGTGTCCTGGCGCTCTTTATGGAGGAAGGCCTTCCCATTGTCGGAGTGCTGTTTCTATTGATGACCTTTTTGCCGTTAGTTCCTTTTCATCTGCCCTTTTTCGAAATCGTCCGGTCTTCCCGGGAATCGCTCGCGGGTGTCTGGGTCGTGGTCTGGCTGGTTTTGGGGCTGTCCCATCTCAAGGATCTGGAAGGTATTCTTCCTGTGGATTGGATAGGAATCTTCCCGGTGTTTGCGCTGGGGAGCGCCCTCTATGCTTCCCTGAAAGCGATGGGACATCGTCTCCCTCGTGAGGGCATCGCCTATGCCACCACCACCCTCCTCGCATTACTGTGGGGGTTGATCGGTGAGTTTACCCACATATCCGTATGGGGTATTCCCTTCGGGATCGCGGTGGCGTTGTTGATAAGTGCGATGTTGTGTTCGTATGCCTTTTTACACGAACGATTCGGGGCACATAATCTGACCACTCTTCAGGGGTTGGGTTCGGGTTTGCCGCGTTTTCGCGGAGTCTTTACGTTCTTAATCTCTCTGATCATGCTGTTACCGATGCTGCCGGTGTTGGCCGGGTTCAGGACCATCCCGCCCGATGCTTCCGAGGCACACTCCCTGTTTCCGGTTTGGCTGTTGGTGTTCACGGTGTGGCTTTCAGTCAGTTGGGTCTTTACCACGATGCTGCATCAAACCGCGTTCGGAAAGCCCCGATCCGATGTTCCCCATCGTGATTTATCGGTCTATGAACTCTGGACATTGCTCCTGTTGATGGGCACGGCAAGCATGTGCGGAATGATGGCGTAATACGGTTGAATGTCTGATGCAGAACACCAAGGGATGGAGACGATGACAGATTCCACGGCACAGGAAGTCGAGTCATTTAAAGAAATCGAGCGCATCGAGGTCAGGTCGCTGATTCATTTAGCGAGTGAAGCGATTTCCCAGTTCTGGCCCATGCAGACCTTCATTCACCACAATCCGCTTCATGGCCTGGAACACTTACCCATCCACCGGGCGATTGCGGAGGCCGGAACATTTTTGGGAGGCCGTGGATATTTACCCAATCGGGAATTCCGTGACCTCTATCGGCAGGGCCGGATTTTGGAGGACGCGATTACCGATGCCGTCGCACCATTAGCCGGGAATCATTTTGTCACGATCGGCACGCGGAACATTTCCCACCTCGAAATCTTGCGGATGCTCCTGATTCATGGGACCGGCGCCGTCCCCCATGATGTCCGGGATGCGGTGTTTCTGAATGCGTGTGAAGATCCCCGTGTGAGGGAATTGTTTATCCGACTTCAGCCCCGTGGCACGCACGGGGACCCTCACCTGTCCTTATGCCACGAGACAGATCAGGCGCGAAAGAAGCTGGGGACACAGGAGACGCTGGCCGCATGGTGTGATCGGATGTGTGACACGTCCATCCAGGAAGAGATCAATCAGGAACTCATCAAGTGGTGTGCGGGATTCCTGGATCAAGGGCACGCTCCCTGGCCCATGCCCATGCGGGAAAAGACGTTTTATGGGAGCTGGAAGGCCCTGGCTCAGCGGGAAGGCTCCGGGTTTTTGCTGGACATCCCTGATTGGACAGGCAAACTGCAACACCTGCCTGACCGGCCGGAAGATGCCGTCCTGGCCTGCCTCCAATCCATGGGTGTTCCTCACGATCTCTGGAGCAATGTGTTTACCCTGCACTTGGCCCAGCTGCCGGGGTGGACCGGGTTTTTGAAGTGGCGTGCCGACCAGGTTGACCATGAATGGCAGACGGCCTATCCCATCGATCTGGTTCAATATCTGGCGGTTCGTCTTTTTTACGAGCGTGAGTTGGTGCAGCGGGTGTGTCAGGATCGCCTCCGACTTCCGGGCACCTATACGGCCATCCTGTCCTCCATGGAGCATTTCCCTTTTGGCTACGGTCTCTACCGGATGTTTCGTGCCGGAAGGCTGGATCCGGAGATATTTCCCACATTGGACGAGACTCTATTCAATTCAACCCCGCTTGCTTTGCAAACGCTTGATGGCGTGGGACG
>JBGSSO010000219.1:0-50178 GCA_041737015.1 Nitrospirales bacterium | reverse complement strand
ATGGAGGCCACGCTGGACGGAGCCTTTGATATTCACTTTGCGTTTAACAAATGGACCCTCACTGAGGAATTTTGTCGCGAAAAATTAGGCCTGACCGAATCTCAACTTCAGAGTCCTCAATTAAATATTCTCAAAATCCTTGGCTTTACTCAAGAAGAAATTCTTGCGGCAACGGACTTTTGCTGTGGCACCATGACCGTCGAAGGCGCACCACATCTCAAACCGGAACATCTGTCAGTTTTTGATTGTGCCAACCGGTGCGGACGTATAGGACAACGATTCATTTCTCCTCCGGCCCACATCCGGATGATGGCAGCCGCCCAGCCTTTCATCAGCGGAGCCATTAGCAAAACCATCAATATGCCAGCCGAGGCGTCCGTGGACTCCGTTAAGGAGGCCTATATGTTGTCCTGGACTTCCATGGTCAAAGCTGTGGCCCTGTATCGGGATGGATCGAAACTCAGCCAACCGCTCAATACTGTGAGTGAATGGGGCGATTTATCTGCCCAAAATGATCAAATCGCCTCCGTGGCAAAACAAGCGGCTTCCCGTGTGCTGGTCCGTTACCTGGCCAAACGTCGTCCCCTACCGACCCGTCGAGCCGGTTATACCCAAAAGGCGATTGTCGGTGGTCACAAAATCTATCTCCGTACCGGTGAATATGAAGATGGAACTCTGGGAGAAATTTTCCTGGATATGCATAAAGAGGGAGCCGCCTTTCGAAGTCTCATGAACTGTTTCGCCATTGCGATTTCCCTAGGATTCCAACATGGCGTACCTCTTGAGGAATATGTGGACGCATTTGTGTTCACTCGATTTGAGCCAAACGGGCCGGTCAAGCTCAACGACCACATCAAAATGTCCACATCGATCATTGACTACATTTTCCGTGAACTGGCGATCACCTATCTGGACCGGCACGATTTGGAACAAGTCGCCCCTGAAGATCTTCGAGTTGATGCCCTCAAGAAGGAAACGGATATGCCGGATGATGGCGAAGAAGGCTTAGTGGACCCACGTTCACTCAGCTCAACCTCAATCAGTCCCGAGGTGTTTCCCTCTCGGAAGTCCGTAGGAAACGGGGTTGGGAAGAACGGAGAGCATGGGAAAGTCGCCAGAAAAGTGGAAATGAAGCGCGAGACCCTCACCATCACGGAAGTACAGGAAGCCCGGCAAAAAGGCTATGAAGGCGACCCCTGTCCGGAATGCAAGCAGTTCACCATGGTTCGAAACGGGACCTGCTTAAAGTGTGACACCTGCGGATCCACGAACGGGTGTTCGTAAAAGGATATACTTATTCCACTGACTTCACCTTCTCTTGGTTATTGAGCTATTAGCCACTAAACAATTTTGGAGATTGAAAAAGGCCACGACCCTTCTGACTAAACCCATTTTCAGAGGTCGTGGCCTTTTTCTCGCCGATCGGTCTGGAATGTGGCAATGAGTATTTCTATGCCTATACCAATTAACAACTCGACCAACTTCATCGATCCCGGGGGGAAGTTCAGTGTTAGAAATCAAAGTTAGCCTAAGAACCTTTACAAATGGGTTCTCCCTGGAAGAAGTCATGCCTAAACTAGGTACTACCTCAGATTTTTGATATTCCGAGGGTGATCGGATTTCAAAAAGTTCTAATCGGCTTCACACAAACACAATGTGGGGAAAAACATCAACCCGTCCCATCACAGACAGTATTGATAGCCATGTGAGCGAGTTGCTGAATTGGCTTGAGACACGAAGGACAGGAGTTGAGGGTCTGGTAGTAGGATCTAGTAAGCAGAGATAAAGCTGTTATAAGCTCAGATATGATAAAAAGACTTGCCAAACTTAATTTGGATTTCTTCTTTGACGGATATGCAACTGACGAAGAAGGGAACGCCGAGAATAGCGCTGGCCCAAATGAGGATAGCAGACAAATCCCCTCTTTACCTAAAACAATACAACTAGACCCTAGGGTCAAGACCGCAAGGGAAGTGGCAGCTCCTTCGGTGGTGGTTTCTCTTCCGGCTTTCTAACGAGATCCGGTCGGGCCTTCAATATCCAGGTGATGGCCTGCTCGTTATAGTTTCTGAGCTGGCCGTAGACGATCCACCGCATGCCGTGAACGGTATCAATGTAATCATTAAAATGGTCCTGCGTGATTTCTCTTGGGGCCACTTTTAATAATGTTGGCAGCAGGCAGCTTTCACACCCGGAGGCTTGCTCCTGAAATGACGGGTACACAAAGTGTTTCGCCAAATCTAGCCGGTGACACAAGATACGGGCGAGTTGGTTGTAATTTCGTTCTTTGTTTTCCTTCCCGGCAATCCCGAGTATCTCTTCTCCATAAAGGTAGATTTTTTCCCATGTCATTGCGTACGGCGCTTTTTCTAAGAGCCTGTCGAGTAAATGGCTCTTGACCCCCAACAGTTGTTCATCAAACGCCGACGTCACCACATGTCTGGCCATTTCCGGGCGTTCGCATAAGATATCGGTCATCCAGACAAAACACGTTTCCTGGATGTTTTTGTCAAGATAATCAATGATGGACTCGATGAGTTTAATCTCTTCTCTGGTAATGAGCGATCGATCTCTGAGTAGGATGTCTTTGGCTCTTCTGACCCGACTTCTGACGAGTTCAATTTTTGACCCGCCGTTTAGCATATACCCATTATCGTAATCAGCCCGTTTTTCTTCGTGACTGAGCACTGCATAGGCTTCGTTGATCCTGAACATCCTTTCCTTGGCGGCTTGTCGTTCTGTTTGTGGGACGACATCCTCATGATTTTCTTTGACAAATTTGCGCCATGCGCTCTGAACTTCCTTCAGGAGTGCATCTTCAGGAATACCCAGAATTTGGTAATAGTTCAATCCGTCAATCATGTTGTTGTACAAAGGATTAATTACTCGATACGGACCATATTCGCGTAAAAATATACGCGAAGGACAGGGCTCCACACCAGAGATTATGTTCTTAGGAATAGGAAATCAGCCACCTTCTTCCAATTTCTTGAGATGCTTCGCTGGTGCGAGCCAACAGACCTGGCCACCACCCACCTCCTCCATCAACCATACGTGTTATTTGGCTTGTCCCACTCTCATTTACCAAAGCCTTCCAAAAAAATATTTATCCCCAGAATTCACATCGTGAATTCCCATTTCAGAAGGGACATTGTGACTTCACAGTAAAATTATCCACCACCGTTCACACCTTTTCCACAATTTGTGACATTGACAGGGATATCTCCCCTCTATATAAGAGGACGCATTCACAGAAAATTTAACTCCCTTGCATTCTCTTTCTCGACCCCCATGAATGCACTGCTTGTGCTTTTCCGTGGCTTTCCTTCCGTAAGAGTGACTGGCGTATTTTCCTGCCACTCTTGTCCATCTCTGCCATTCTTCCTCGGCAGAAATCAATGCCTAAATTTCGGCGGTCTTCAGCTTATTCATCGGAATTTTTTATAAGTCTTTTATTCTCTAAGAGGCCTATCATGGAAAGCCATCCCATCATTGATCGCGCAATCGTTGCGAAAGATTGGCATGCTCGCGGATTTTCCTGTGGGGTGTGGATTGATCATGCCGGACGTGAATGGAGAGCCGCCACCCAGGATATGGAAGAAATATTTATGGCAATGTCAGGAGAATTAGAATTAGAAATAGCAGGAGAGCGGGTTCAGCCATCCGTGGGAGAAGAAATTCTTATTCCAAGCGGTGAATCTTATACCATTCGCAATATTGGAGGGACAACCGCTCGTTGGCTCTATGGGCAAAAACGGACGCCTTCCGCTCCACTCCAATCGGTCGAATCAAATCGCGATCTCATCCATACCCCACTCTAGGGGTTTTAACCGAGTGCGGCCACTTTTACGAGTAGCCGCACCGTCACTTCGCCTCCTTGGCACAACGGAATCCTGTTGTCAGGTCCTGATAATCAACTTCCCCTTTTGAGCGGGCGGTCACCCGTAAGTTTACCGGCTGATCTTCCCACGAGCCCCCGCGTAATACTTTATAATCGCCTTCCGCTGGCCCTTGAGGATTCTTCTTGGGACTCTCTTCATAATAAAAACGTTCATACCAATCATTGACCCATTCAGCCGCATTCCCAGCCATATGGTACAAGCCATAAGCGCTTTTCCCACCTTGTGTTAATCCATGACGAACACTCATACCCTTGGTCCCACTGGTGACCGGGGAAAGCGTCAATTTATAACTCACCCACCCAGTCGTCCCCTGATTATAGTTGGCGATATCCACAAAGGGCTGCATGTGACCCCATGGATACCTTCGCCCATCTGTACCCCGAGCGGCTTTCTCCCATTCGGCCTCCGTCGGCAGGCGTTTTTCCACCCACTGACAGTATCGTTTGGCATCGTTCCAGGAAATGCCCACGGCCGGTCGAATCCCTAATTCTCCCGAGGCAACACCATCATCCCACAGCGGTGGCGGTTCAATGCTGTAATCTGTATCCAATAATTTCTGATATTCCCCCATGGTCACTTCGTACCGATCAATAGAATAGGCATCCAGCCAAACGGTATGTTCAGGTCGTTCGTTTCGAGGGCCGTCATTATCTCCCATGAGAAATTCCCCTTCAGGAATCAGCACCATTGACCCAGGCGGGCCATCATCTTGAACCGGAGCATCCAGCCAAGAATTTCCTCCTGTGGATTCTTGAGCCCAGGTGGGCTGGCTTAGACCATTGAAAATGAAGAATACCGCCATTATGCCCACTAACCATGTGTGCGTCATAACACCTCGCCAGAAAAATAAATAATTAAATTTTGGTCGGCAACACGCGAAACATTCCGTCGCCGAACACCCACTGGAATCGTAACCGACCAACAAACACATTAGTACTTTCGGCGGTACTTCGGCCAGCCAAATACCATACGGCCGAATTGAATGACCCCGCTTGAATGATGTTCATTTACAACATTGTGGTGCAGCCAAAAGGAACCCTTCTCTCAATTAATAGATAAAGATTCGACAGACCCCCGAAAAACCTATGGCTGTTATGGTTACCATATCGAACTTAACTGAACGAGTGAAGAGGTCACAGTCGATTTCGGTAATCAATCACTGGCATTGATAATAAAAAAAAAGCCGTTGAAGATGTCTTCAACGGCTTAATCTATGGCGTCCCCAACGGGATTCGAACCCGTGTTGCCGGCTTGAAAGGCCGGCGTCCTAGGCCAGGCTAGACGATGGGGACGCAATGTTTCAGGATGTGTGTTAGGCCTTTTTATGATAAACACAGAAGCGATGGACCCGGTATCTTATCAATGGGGAAAACACGAGTCAAACCAAGAAGTTGTTCTCAACTCATCTGGAAAATACCAGCTAACAGAACATCACGTGGCATCGCCTGTAGGATTGCCTCCTCCCATTTGTGGGATCTCTCAGAGCATGCCTCGTCACCACGTGATGAGAAAAACCACCACAATAAAATTAATGCTAAAAGATGGTGAAGGAGTGGGCCTGTAAGCCGGATTCTGTACAAGATGAAACGAATTTCATCCAGTGGTGACCATTTCTCTGGAACCTAAGTTACCCTAGGCTTCAAGCAACCTACCCGAGAACCTCGACCGGGCCGGTCTCTCCCTCGGTCCGTGAAGAAATTGCTTCCTTCAACAAACCGAGAATCGTCCCCCTATTTGGTTTTGCTCCAGGTGACGCTTACCCTGCCACCTGTGTCACCACAGGCGCGGTGGGCTCTTACCCCACCATTTCACCCTTACCTGGCAAAAACCGAGGAATTTGCCATTGGCGGTATATTTTCTGTGGCGCTGGTGTCGGATTGCTCCGCCTGGGCGTTACCCAGCACCTTGCCCTTTGGAGTCCGGACTTTCCTCTCACGAAAATTTCCGTGAGCGGCCACCCGGCCCACTCGCACCATCAATAGTTATCGTAGGTTGAGAAAATGTTGAAAGCAAGAGGCGCATCACATACAGAAAAGGCTATTCGGTCGTTTCCTCTTCAAGATGCCGAGCAATATAGAGAATGCGGTGGCAATAGGAGCAATCCAATAGTTCGTCACCGCGTTTCACCTCCGCAACCAGTTGAGGAGGAAGCTGAAGCTGACATCCCCCACAGGCTCCTTCCCGAAGCTGGGCAACGGCATACCCTTTCCTCAATGTTTTTAATCGGTTGTATCGAACCAACAGTGGCTTATCCACGAGTACGGAAAGAGTTGTTTGCTGACGGTCCAAATCGGCTAACTCATTTGCCAAATTGGCAAGATGAGTCTCCAGTCTCGCCTTTTCGGTATCAAAAACTTTCTGGGCTTCGGTGGTTTGCTCTTCAAGCTCCTTGACGGCCTGCTCATTCTGTTCCACCCGCTCCATCATTTCCAGCACATTCTCCTCAATCGAATCTTTTTTCTTTCGAGCTAACTCTATTTCAAAAAGGTGCGCCTGATATTCCTTGTTCGTTTTTAATTCAGAAAGCCGATTTCTAATTTTCTGGAGTTGTTCTTCTTGAGTGGCGAGTTCCCGTTCCGAACTTCGTCGTTGTTTGACGAGAGATTCACCGGTATTTTTAAGGACTTGCAGCCTGGCGAGAATATCTTGAAGCGGAGATTCAGCGAATTTGAGAAGCTCTGGTGCCTTCCGCAACTGGTCTTGAATCTGAAAAATTCGAAGATCAAATTTTTGAAGATTAATCAGGTATTGCAACTGCAAATTCACAGAGTCCTCAATATCCTAAATCACGTTTGCCCACCCGGTTACTCAAGTCCGGCCCTCTCTCATGGTGGGCCCACCAGGACTTGAACCTGGGACCAACTGATTATGAGTCAGCCGCTCTAACCAACTGAGCTATGGGCCCGAGATCATAAAGACGCACACACCCTTTTACCATAAATGACGCTCAGGAAAAACTCCCCCCTGTGAATTTTATTCCCTCACAGGGTCCAAACTCATGGGGAAGCCCTTAATAAGGCCTTTTTCTGCCGAAGCACATTGGACTCCGCGACCAAAGCATCTACCAAGTCCTGGCGTCCTTCCCGTTGCGCAACCTTGAGTTGACTAATCACCTCGTCCATGAGGCGTTGGATCTGTTTTTCCTTTAAAACACGGAGACATCCGACGACATGAATAGACACTTCGTCACAATTATATTCCCCCACACTCAACCGGGAAATGACCGGTTCATAAGCCGGATCCTCACTGAATTCAGCATGTAGTGCATCGAGGCTCAAATTCCCTTCTTCATTCGTATGCTGAAAAGCCTTGCCGAGAATATGGCGAAAAAGTGGGACAGTAAACACACCCTCATCGAGTTGACGAATCTGATCCGGTTCCAGGCGACCTTGGAGTAATAACACAATAAGATCCCGTTCCTCGGGCTTGCCTTCAGGAATTGCCAGATTCGTGACAGCCTGTTCCTGTCGCTTAGCAGACGGGGCGGCATTCATCGGCCGGGAAAGCGTCGGAAGGCGTTTACTGAGTAAATCCGGTCGTATACCCAATCGTTCCGAGACCACTTTCAGATATTCTTCCTTTTCTATGGGATTCTTGGTCTTATGAAGAATCGCAAGAATTTCATCCGCCCGCTTGACTCGATCTTGAATGGAATTTATTTTGGCTTTGTTCAACACCGACATGATGGCAAAATCGAGTAACGTCGCGGCTCTCCCCTCCAACTCACGAAACGCCGGCACCCCGTTTTTCCGAATAAATGTGTCAGGGTCTTCACCAGCTGGCAGCAGCAACACTCGGACTTCAATGCCAGAATTCATGAACAAATCAAGCGTCCGTAACGCAGCGCCGATCCCTGCGGCATCTCCATCAAAAACCAGCATTACCGACGGGGCCAATCGGCGTAAAATCTGTACATGATCAGAGGTTAACGCCGTTCCCAATGGTGCCACAGCATTTTCAATCCCGTTTTGGTGAAGAGCGATGACATCAAAATACCCTTCTACCAAATAAAACCTCCCAGAAGCGGTGGCTGATTGCCTGGCCTTGTCCATTCCATAGAGGGATCGCCCCTTAAAGAACAAGTCGGTTTCGGGTGAATTGAGATATTTGGGAGAGGCCCCATCTTCCAGGATCCGACCCCCAAATCCCAACACTTGTCCACGCGGATCAGCAATGGGAAACATCACCCGGCCACGAAATCGATCATACGTTGATATTCTGGTGCCATCCTCAGACTCTTTCCGCGCCACCAATCCAGCCTGAATGAGTTCTTCTGGCTTGATGGATTGCTGTTCCAGCCATTTGGAAAGGCCATTCCATCCTTCCGGAACGAATCCCAACTGAAATGTGTTCCAGGATTCCCTGGTAATCCCCCGTTGATCCAAATAATCTCGAGCGACTTGCCCTTCAGGAGTTTCCTGAAGATTGCGGTGATACCAGGATGCAGCCAATTGATACACATGAAAATACCGCTCACGAGATAAGCCTGAAGTGGTCTTCGCCGCTGCTTCCCGACGTTCAGGCAGGGCCACCCCTGTCCGTTGGCTTAACTCACGCAGAGCCTCCATGAAATCCATGCCTTCTTGTTTCATCAAAAAGGTAAAGGCATCTCCTCCGACACTGCAGCCAAAACAATAAAACATTTGTCGAACGGGGTTGACCGAAAAGGAGGGGGTTTTCTCTGAATGGAAGGGGCACAGCCCTTTAAAGTTTTGCCCCGCTTTGGAAAGACTCACGTATGTGGAAATGAGATCAATAATATCAATGCGATCTCGAATTTGCTGAAGAATTTCTGGAGGGACCCCTCGTTTTTCGCCTGTCATCTCACTTCCCACCACGGACTATGTTAGGGGCACATCACAAATCTCGTTTCCTTCGAATGGCGGATGTTCTCGAGGGGCTTCCTCCCCAGCAAGCCAGCCTTACCCGGGAGGCCAGGAAAATGTTCGCCCACCCATGACATGATAGTGTAAATGGAAGACACTCTGGCCGGCTCCCCTACCGGTATTCGCAACGACCCGATATCCGCTACCGGCAATTTCGCGCTGCCTGGCCATCTTCGCACAGACGACCATCAGGTGGCCTAACAAGGCGGCATCGGTCTCTTTCGTATCATCCAAAGACACCACGTGCCGCTTGGGAATCACCAACATATGCACCGGTGCTTGAGGATTGATATCGTTAAACACGAACGTGTGTTCATCCTCATATAGTGTGTCGGCGGGAATGGCCCCCTTGACGATTTGACAAAAAAGACAATCACCCATGAGTAGAGCCTCCTTCGGGCTGTCGAATTCCTGATTTGCCAAATCGCTTGCCAAGCTCTTGATAGACGTCTTCAGGAGGAATGGAAAAATGCCCGAGCATGATGAGGGTATGAAACCACAAATCAGCCATTTCATAAATAATTTCTTCCCGATCGCCATTTTTCCCAGCGAGGAGGACTTCGCCGGCTTCTTCCACCACCTTTTTCAAAATACGATCGAGGCCTCCTTCCATTAATTTCGACACATAGGAATCAGGACTCGGATGGGCTTTCCGATCGCCGACCATTTCATACAAGCGCCGGGTAATTCCGCCCCAGGCCGTACCTGAAAAGATGGCTGCTTCCTCTTCAGAAGTCGAAGAAGGCATGGGAGAAAAAAAACATGACCGGTTTCCGGTATGACACGTCGGTCCAATGGGTTGGGCTTTCGCCAATATCGTATCCCGATCACAATCCACAAACATTTCCTTCAAGAGTAACTCATGGCCGGACGTCTCGCCTTTTTTCCATAACCGTTTTCGGGATCGACTCCAGAAATGAACCCGTTGGGATTCCCAAGTCGCTTCCCATGCTTGTTGGTTCATGAACCCCACCATCAACACCGTCCCATCCAACCAATCCTGCACCACACAGGGGAGCAATCCATGTTCATCAAACTGCAATGGGCTCATCGAAGAGACTTCGCTCATGGTCCGTTATGAAATTGGAACCGGGACGGTTCCCGGGCGCACAGGGATACCCTGTTGAGCCAAATACGATTTGGCTTGCCCGATTGAATACGTTTGATAATGGAAGATAGATGCCGCCAGCACCGCATCTGCCTTCCCCATATGGAACGCCTCATACAGGTGCTGAAGCGTGCCAGCCCCGCCAGAAGCAATGACGGGAATGGAGACGGACTCGGAAATAGCCGCCGTTAAGGCTAAATCATAGCCGTCCTGCTTTCCGTCCTGATCCATGCTGGTCAGAAGGATTTCTCCAGCTCCATAGTCCCTCATCCGTTTCCCCCACGCAACGGCATCCAGGCCGGTCGAGTTCCGCCCTCCATGGGTAAACACTTCCCAACCGGGTTCACTCCCTTCACAAGTGGTCGCCCGTTTCGCATCAATCGCCACGACGATACATTGCGAACCAAATCGATTGGCCGCGGCTTTTACGAAGTCCGGATGCTCCACAGCAGCTGTATTAATGCTGACTTTGTCCGCACCGGCCTCTAATAACCGGCGAATATCCTCAATCGTCCGGATCCCTCCCCCAACCGTGAGAGGCATAAACACCTGCTCCGCCGTCCGAATCACCACATCTAAGATCGTATCCCGCTTTTCATGTGAAGCGGTAATATCCAGAAAACACAGCTCGTCCGCACCTTCACGATCATACACCTGCGCAACGTGAACCGGATCTCCCGCATCGCGCAAATTCACAAAGGAGACCCCTTTCACCACTCGCCCGTCTTTGACATCCAGGCAGGGAATAATTCTCTTCGTCAGCATGATGTTTGAGACGCTTCTGCCGAGGCCACCATTTCAAGAGCCGCTTTTAAATCCAAGGTCCCTTCATACAAGGCCTTTCCAATAATGATTCCGGAAATCTTGCTTCCGAGGGCCTGAATGGTCTGCACATCCTTCAGTACCGTGACTCCACCAGAGGCAATAACGGGAAACGGCGAGATGGCCACTGCATCCCGTAGAGCTGAAATATTTGGTCCTGCCAACATGCCGTCCCGAGAAATATCCGTAAAGACCATCCCTCCTAAGGGTAAATCTTTTACTGATTCAAAGACCTGTTGTGGGGTCAGACTGGACACGGTCTTCCACCCATGCACCGCGACTAAACCCTGCTTGACGTCAATCCCGATTAAAACTTTAGAAGGAAACTCTTTCGCGGCTGCCGCCAAAAAATCAGCATCCTGTAAGGCCGCTGTTCCAATCACCACCCGGTCAACCCCACAGGACAAGTAGGCACGAATCGTTGACGTGTTTCGAATGCCCCCACCGACCTGCACGGGGATCGCTAACCGTTTGGTGATGGCTTCTATGTGAGACAGATGCTTAGGTGTTCCGGTCACCGCCCCGTCTAAATCCACCACATGAAGGTAGCGGGCCCCCAGACTCTGCCAATGTTCCGCCATCGCCACGGGGTCATCGGAATACCTGGTGACCTGATCCATCTCGCCCTGTCGCAACCGGACACATTTCCCGTCCTTCAGATCAATTGCAGGAATCAATAGCATCAGTTAGAGCCCTCTCTCAAGGGCTGAGCAGGGCCAGGATCGGCCAAACCGACCGGAAAGGCCTTCATCACTTTTTGTACGCCCAGTTCGGCAAGTTTATCGGCAGTCACAAACCCTCCACCCTTCTCAAAAAACCCTACCACATCCTGATTAAGAGGTTTTTGTTCTTCAAAATATTCCCCTGTCCACAAAACCATTCCATCTGACGGTCTCAGGAGGTACACCTCAAACCCTACCGCCGCCGGCTTGGCTCCAAGCTTGCTCCCTTCACGCTCACGGTACGTCCGGACGAGTCCCGCCAGAACGCCATCCACCTTCAAACGGCTTCCGACCTCCTGGGCCATGACGGGCAATGGCGATTCCCCTTCCGGGCTTTCCTTGCCTAACACGGCAGAGGACTCCTCTGGGCCAATCACCCGTAAGGAAGGCCGGTTGGCCAACACAGAAACCACCTGTGTCGTAATTCGATGTGCAGCCGTTGCGGGCACCACATAAGGAACTTTTCTGGAATCTGTTCCATTCACCTGATCAGTTCCCGGCAATCGAAATTGTGTACGGATTTCTTCCGGATCCCTCACGCCTCCACGTGCCGAGCTACTCCCCCATTGAGGAGTTTTGATCGTCTGAAAAGGAAGGATGGCGAGACTGGTTATACGGGAGGGATCAAATTCTGGAGCAGCCTGAACCTGAACTTTAGAGGGAACACAGCCCACACTGAGACTCCACCACCCGATCAGGCTGATGACCAAAAACCTGGCAGGCAACGGTATCGACCGTCCATTGATCGCAAGACACATTCCCCTCATTGCCAATCACCAAAATTCTTCAAGACCTGCAAGCCGACGGCCTGACTTTTCTCGGGATGCCATTGTGTGGCAAAGATATTGTCTTTCCAGACGCTACTCGCAAAGGGAATTCCATAATCGGTTTGGGTACTGACGAGAGCACCATTCGCCGGTTCAACATAGTAGGAATGCACAAAGTACACATAAGAGTCGGAGGCAACGCCACGTAAGGGCGGAGCGACCCTGTTGACCTGAATCGTATTCCAGCCCATATGAGGAATCTTAAACGACGCTTCACCATCATCGGACGGACGGGGAATCGCTTTCACCTTTCCGGCGAGGATCCCTAATCCTTTGTGACACCCAAATTCTTCACTTTCCGAAAACAATAATTGATAGCCTAAACAAATGCCGAGAAAAGGCTTTCCCGAGGTTATAGAACGGTGAATGACATCTGTCAGCTCAAAGCGAACCAGGTTGTCCATGCAATCTCCAAACGCGCCCACACCCGGCAACACCACATGGCTGGCCTGGTCAATCACGCGAGGGTCTCGAGTCACGACCGCTTCATGACCCACACATTCAAACCCTTTCTGCACACTCCGAAGATTTCCCATCCCATAATCAATAATGGCAATCATCTTTCGGTTGCTTCCTTCTCTGCCGGTCTCCTCATTATCGCCATTTATAACGATCCTTTGGTGGAGAGCACTCCCTTAATCCGCTCTTCCCGCCTGATTGCTTGGTCCAAGGCTTTGGCGAAGGCCTTAAAAACTGCTTCCATGATGTGATGAGGATTTCTTCCATACAGCACATTCACATGAAGATTTAACTCTCCCTTACTCACGAATGCCTGGAAGAAATCTTCAAACAATCCCAAATCAAACGTCTTAATATACCGCGTGGGTAGCGCCACATTGTATACGAGGTACGGCCGGCCACTGAGGTCCACAGTCACCTGAGCCAGGGTTTCATCCAAGGGCACCGCCGCCCACCCGAATCTGGTGAGGCCTTCTTTGGTCCCAAGAGCCTGAGTTAAAACCTGCCCCATTACAATGCCAACGTCTTCGATCGTGTGATGGTCATCAATCTCGATATCCCCTTTCGCTTCCACCATCAGATCAAAAAACCCATGTTTACCGAATAAATTCAACATGTGATCTAAAAACGGGATCGAAGTCTTAATCTGATTGTTGCCGCTCCCGTCGAGGCCCCATTGCACTCGAATGGCCGTTTCTGCGGTTTTCCGTTCTTGAGAAGCCGTTCTGGGAACAAGATTTTGGTTCATGTCCATCGACTCTCCATTGATCGCCCATGTGCATCCAGGCCTTCCAGCTTAGACAGCCGCATCACTGGAGCATGGGCTTTGCGCAACGCGGCTTGCGAATAGGCCACCACGTTGCTGGTTTTCATGTACTCATCGACACCCAAACACGAAAAAAACCTGGCACTACCACCAGTTGGTAACACATGATTGGGCCCTGCCACATAATCCGCCACTGCAGGAGGGGTGTAGCGCCCAACAAAAATGGCACCCGCATGACGAATACGGGACACATAGTCTCCCGCCCGCTCCACGTTCAATGATAGATGCTCAGGCGCAATCCGATTGGCTAATTCAAACGCCTCATCGAAGGTTCGCACAACAAACGCCAGGGCATGGCGTTGAATTGATCGGGACGCGATCGCCTGGCGTCCCAACTGTGCGAGTTGGCGGGTCACTTCGGTCACAACCCGTCTGGCAAGAGTCAGAGAAGTCGTCACCAGATAGACACAGGCTTCCTCATCATGCTCGGCTTCACAAAGAAGATCGGCCGCCACATGAAGCGGGTTACTGGCGGAATCGGCAATGACCAGCAACTCACTCGGACCCGCAATCATATCAATGTCGACTTGGCCATAGACCAGGCGTTTGGCCGTGGCCACATATAAATTCCCAGGACCGACAATTTTATCCACGGGCCGGATCGTCGAGGTGCCAAAGGCCAAGGCCCCAATGGCTTGGGCTCCACCGACCCGATAGATTTCATCCACTCCAGCGACATCCGCCGCCACCAACAAAACGGGATGGATGATGCCTGATGGGGTAGGTGTACACATGACCACTCGCTTCACCCCAGCCACTTTCGCGGGGATAGCATTCATCAGCACCGATGATGGATACAGAGCCTTCCCGCCAGGAACATACACACCGACGGTATCTAACGGCGTGATTCGTTGGCCTAATTGAATCCCCTGTTGACGGTAGACCCAGGATGTCCTTCGTTGTCGACGATGAAAGGTCCGAATACGATTAGCCGCATATTTCAACGCTTTAATATCTGAGGACGGAAGCTCGGCGTACGCACGTTCGACGTCTTTCGACGTCACACGAAGACCGTCAGGACTAATTCGCACGTGATCGAATTTCCAGGTCAATCGCTGGAGGGCCTGATCGCCCTCATGCCGAACAGCCTCCAAAATTGTCCTGACTACTTTTTCAACTTTGGTGTTTTGTTGAGCTGCCCGCTGGCATACGCGATTCACCGCTTGCGAAAACCCTTGGTCCTTGTGGGAAACAATTTTCATACGTGGACCTTTTTGGACCGAGAAGGGGAAAGAATTTTCTTTACCCGAGCAATCAGTTCTGTAATCACGGCATGTTTCATTTTTAAGCTCGCCCGGTTCACAATCAATCTGGCAGATGACCAGGCGATGACTTCATCCTCAACCAGATTATTGGCTTTCAAGGTGTTTCCCGTCTCCACCAGATCAACAATCCGATCGGCCAACCCGACCAATGGGGCCAACTCGATCGACCCGTAGAGCTTAATCAATTCCACAGGCAACCCTTGCTGGTTAAAATAGCGTTCGGTAATCGTTGGATATTTGGTGGCCACCCGAAGCTTGGAAGACATCCGTTGCACAAGCCGTTGTCCCTTTGGCCTGGCGACCACCAGCCGACAGACTCCCAAGTTCAAGTCAACCGGTTCATAGACATCCGGGCTCTGCTCCAACAAGACATCTTTCCCAACCACACCTAAATCGGCAGCGCCATATTCAACATATGTCGGCACATCACTTGGGCGAACAATTAAGACCCGGTGCCCATGCTGCGGGAATTCTAATATTAATCGACGGTCATCCGCTCGCACATGATATCCGGTATAGCCTGCCTGCCGGAACAATTCAAGAGTCGGATCAAGAAGTTTACCCTTTGAAAGGGCAATGGTAATCACGTCGCTCATGCCACCTCGCGAACCCGCTCAATCTTCGCACCCAGGGCCTGAAATTTTTCTTCCAGCCGTTCATAGCCGCGGTCCAAATGATAGACTCGGGACACAATCGTTTCGCCATCAGCCGCTAACCCAGCCAACACCAAGCCGGCGCTGGCGCGTAAATCCGAAGCCATGACCGGTGCACCGGTGAGCAACGGCACACCTTTGACCACGGCATGTGGCCCATCAATCTCAATCGACGCTCCCATCCGGTGAAGTTCCGGGACATGCAGAAACCGCCCTTCAAAAATGGTTTCAGAAATCACACTCACTCCTTCTGCCACCGACATCAACGCCATCATTTGGGCCTGGAGATCGGTCGGGAAGCCTGGATAGGGGAGAGTCTTAATTTCCACCGCTTTGAGCGGACCGGACCGGCGGATTCGCACACCGTCATGGCTTTCGGTTAATTCAGCACCCATTTCCTGTATTTTTTTCAGGACGCTGCCTAAGTGATCCGTCACACACCCCTTCACCATCACATCCCCACCGGTAATGGCTCCGGCCATCAAATAGGTGCCGGCTTCAACTCGATCGGGGATCACCCAATGCCCTGCCCCATGAAGTTCCTTCACCCCTTCAATCGTAATGGTGTCCGTTCCCATCCCATGAATTTTGGCGCCCCGCTTGGTTAAGAATGCACAGAGGTCTGTGATTTCCGGTTCCCGCGCGACATTATGCAAACTCGTAGTCCCTTCCGCCAGACAGGCCGCCATGATCAGGTTTTCAGTGCCCGTGACAGTCGGGAAATCCAAGTCAATCCTTGCCCCTTTGAGACGACCGGCTTTCGCATGGATATATCCATGCTCCACTTGAATTTCAGCACCCATCATCTCCAATCCTTTAAGGTGAAGATTGACCGGTCTGGTGCCGATCGCACATCCGCCCGGCAGAGAAACCTTGGCTTCTCCCAGCCGAGCGAGTAAAGGGCCTAAGGCTAAAATAGAGGCTCGCATCGTTTTGACCAGATCATACGGCGCTTCAATCGATTGCACCTGAGCCGCATCCAGTCTGATCCTGGCGCCTTCCTCTTGAACCGTCACTCCCAACAATGCCAGTAATTTTCCCATGGTCATCACATCACGGACATGGGGAACGTGGTCGATCACGCATTCCCCACCTCCTAACAACGTCGCTGCCAAAATGGGCAAGGCGGCATTTTTGGCTCCGCCGATTTCAACGGACCCCTTTAATGGCAATCCTCCCGTGATTCGAATTTGATCCATTTACAATATTCCGTGTCTACACATGATGCCGTTGCACACACACCACTCGTGGAATCCCTTGGGAATCCGGCCGGACCTTTACAATCTTAAAGGCATTCGTGAGGGAAGGGTCCCGACACAGAAGGTCAGCCTGACCCACTCCCACTTCCATGAGGATGAATCCCTTTGAGGAGACAAGTCCCGGCGATTCATCTAATAACCGCCGGTACACATCGAGTCCATCCGGCCCTCCATCCAACGCCAGCCGTGGTTCAAAGTCTTTGACATCCGGAGAAAGGTGTTCCCATTCCGCATGGGAGATATACGGCAGGTTAGCAATAATGGCGGTCACTTTACCTGCTAAATTTCTGGATAACAAGTGGGAAAGCAGGTCACCGGCCGCCCACAGAATGCGTTGCGAAACCCCATGGCGCATGGCGTTTACTTGCGCAAGATGAAGCGCCGAGACTGACTTGTCTGATGCGATAATCACCGCTCCAGGAAGGTTGACCGCTAGACTGATCGCCAGACATCCAGAGCCCGTCCCGACATCAAGAATCACCGGCCGCGCGTCAGCCCCCAGAAGCCCAATCGCCTCTTCCACCAGCAATTCTGTCTCCGGTCTTGGAATGAGCACCCCAGGTTGTACGAAAAAATCCAATCCAAAAAAATTTTGAGTTCCCAATACATATTGAAGTGGTTCATGTAACGCACGGCGCTGAAATAAGGCGACAGCCCGCTGGCAGACTTCCGCATCAACGGGCGTGTCTGGACTCGCATGCAGTTGCAATCGCGTAATACCTAGGGCATCCTCGAGAATCCACAGCGCTTCATGGCGGGCGTTCGCAATCCCCGCTTGAATCAGCGTCTCAACGGCGCCACGATATAACTGTGAATAGGAAGTGAAGGGGGGCATCTGAGCCTCAAAAAGCACACACGCGTTGAACCATTGGGGGAGACGGACTGCCGTTACTCGAAAGGCATTATTGGGCTTTGAGTCCCGAAATTAACCCGTCAAGGTCGCCTTCCATCACTCGATCCAATTTGTGCAACGTCAGCCCAATTCGATGGTCGGTCACGCGATTTTGTGGAAAATTATACGTGCGGATTTTCTCACTCCGTTCCCCTGTCCCGACTTGGGAACGGCGTTGTTGCGCAATAGAGGCTTCTTGTTTTTCGCGCTCGGCATCACCAATTCGTGTCCGAAGGGTTCGCATGGCCTTCGTTCGATTTTTTAGCTGGGATCGCTCGTCCTGACAAGTCACCACCACTCCCGTCGGGATATGAGTAATCCGGATCGCGGAATAGGTCGTATTCACACTCTGTCCACCAGCCCCTGATGAGCAATAGGTGTCAATCCGTAAATCCTTCGGATCAATGTGCACCTCTACCTCTTCAACCTCCGGCATCACCGCGACCGTGGCCGTGGATGTATGAATTCGTCCATTCGCCTCTGTCGTCGGAACCCGCTGCACCCGGTGCACCCCACTTTCATACTTAAAATTTCCAAAGGCTCCCTTGCCTTCAACCAGCAAAACCGCCTCTTTGATCCCTCCAAGACCCGTTTCCTGAAATTCCATCAATTCGACCCGTAACCCCTTAGCTTCGGCAAACTTTGTATACATACGAAGGAGATCGCCGGCAAAAAGTGCGGCCTCACTTCCGCCAGTCCCTGCGCGAATTTCAATGAACGAATTTTTATTATCCCCCTCATCCGCCGGGCAGAGCAACTCAATGACCTGGGCCTCCATGGCTTCGCGCTGACTTTCCAGGCTCTGCAATTCATCCCCCGCCAAGCGGCGCATGTCAGGATCTAATTGCAGATCTTCCGTCATCACCCGAGCCTGAGCAATCTCCTCGACAACCCGTCGGTACCCACCAAACAACTGCGCAATGGGCTCAAGCTCCGACCGCTCTTTATTGAGCGCAACCAGAAGGGTCGATTGGGACAGGATAGCCGGATCCGACAACTGATCGTTGAGGGTGTCATACTTATTCGCAATGGCCTCCCATTTGCTAAATAGGCCGCCCTCTTTCAGCTCTGCTTTAGTAACTGGTGGCATATACGTAGTTTAGCAGGAAATTAAATAACTCAACAGGCTCTCTTTCCTGAACAACCGTGCCCACCATCCTTATACGGACATCCTAGTAGAAGGTAGGACAAAATCGAGGAAACCTTGTCGGCATTTTGGTGCACCCATGCTGAAATACCCCGTCTTGTCGACCGCAGTTGGATGAATAACGGCAGACAGGGCTCCTTCAACACCCTGCACGGACGTCATCCCCTTGAGGATTCTATAGGCAGGACAATGGAGAAGAGGAAAAAGTCTTTACGCTTTGGCTTTTGGCTTCGTCAATTTAGCGTATTTTTTATTGAAACGTTCTACCCGTCCTTCAGCATCCACAATTTTTTGGGTGCCCGTGAAAAACGGATGACAACTGGAACAGATATCGACCTTTAAATCTCCCACGGTCGTCCGGGTTTGATAGGTCATACCACACGCACAACTCACATTTGCAAATTCATAAGCCGGATGAATGCCCTTTTTCATACTACCTCCTTCAACGCCATCCTCGATTCAACGTCTAAATCTGAAAAACCCTCAACACGAAACCGCTATTGTGAATTATCGATTCATAGATTGCAAGAACTCATTATTACTCTTGGTTCCGCCAATTTTATCCATGAGAAATTCCATCGCCTCCATGGTCCCGAGAGGGCTTAACACCTTTCTGAGGATCCACATTTTGTTCAGGCGGTCGCGATCAACCAGTAACTCTTCTTTCCTCGTGCCGGATTGACTGATATCGATGGCCGGGAAGAGCCGTTTATCCGCTAAACGACGATCCAAATGCACTTCCATATTGCCCGTGCCCTTAAACTCTTCAAAAATCACATCGTCCATTCGACTTCCCGTATCAACCAATGCTGTGGCCAGAATCGTCAAACTTCCACCAAATTCAATATTTCTGGCGGCACCAAAAAACCGTTTAGGCCGTTGAAGGGCATTGGAATCCAAGCCTCCCGATAACACCTTTCCACTGGGAGGGGAAATTGTATTGTAGGCACGCGCCAATCGAGTCACACTGTCTAACAAAATCACCACATCCCGTTTATGTTCGACTAACCGCTTGGCTTTTTCCATGACAATCTCTGCCACTTGGGCATGCCGCTGAGGTGGCTCATCAAACGTGGAGCTAATCACTTCGGCGGCTTTGACTTGGCGCTGCCAGTCGGTGACTTCTTCAGGTCGTTCATCGATCAGGAGGACAATCAAGACAATTTCCGGATGATTCGCAATAATGGCCCGCGCCACAGCCTGCAAGAGCATGGTCTTTCCCGTTCTGGGAGCCGCCACGATCAATCCCCGTTGCCCTTTGCCAATAGGCGTCGTGAGCTCCATCACTCTCGTGCAATATTCTTCAGGATCAAATTCCAGATTGATCCGCTCTTCAGGATACAGCGGAGTGAGATTATCGAACAGAATCTTATCCCGCTGCACCTCAGGCTCATCATAATTAATTTTTTCGACTTTCAAGAGCGCAAAATACCGCTCTCCGTCCTTCGGCGGACGAATCTGCCCTGAGACAATATCACCGGTTCGCAAATTAAATCGTCGAATTTGAGACGGGGAAATATAAATATCATCGGGTCCTGGCAGGTAGTTGGAATCCGGGGCCCGGAGAAATCCAAATCCATCGGACAGAGTCTCCAGGACTCCCTCTCCGAAAATGACTCCGTTCTTGTCGCTCTGCCCTTGAAGAATAGAGAAAATCAGCTCTTGCTTGCGCAAATTTGGCGCGCCATCGATTTTTAGGTCACGCGCGATTTCATTTAATTCTCCAATGGACTTTTGCTTCAATTCGGCAAGATACATTAGGTTACTCCATTCATTGGCCGGAAGGGTTTTCTCGTGGGCTTAGCCTATTACGAGGGGTGGAAAGAATACGAACATTTTCATCTGGGTTGTGCGCTGCGAATTTTGGCGATTCCCGAAAAGGGAACCACTCCAGACTTTATAAAATTAAAAGATATAGACCGCTGTTGTGTGTTTAGGAAGAATGTTTAGAGAAACTGAAGAACCACACTTGTCAAAACCACCCGTGTTGTCCTATCTACGATTTGAAATAATACGTGAAGTCCGAGAAGTTAATTGGCGGAAATGGATTTTGCTATCAAATGGGCAGGTCTTAAGTAATTATTTATCTCACTATTGAACGACTTGTCAATAGGCTCCTTTCGGAAGTTGCGACAAGAAACTCAAATTTTTCCCCAGACCACTCATCGAAAAGCCACACCATTCTCTCATGGTTGGCACCCTTCTTCTTATTATGTTAAACCATCATGACGGTAATTGAAAGTCAACAAGGAAGGGTCCTCTCCCATGTCTGATTCAGGTTTTCCCTTTTCCAGTGAACGGATTTTCACCCTCTCCGAAGCCAACGGTTTAATCCCTGAGCTGGAACAATTTTGGGCCAATATTAAAGCGGGGCGCCAAATACTTATTGACACGAGGGAAGAAGTCAAAAAAGCCAGCGCCCAAGCGTCATTTGGAGGAGGAACAGTCATGGGCGTCCAATATATCAAAGGGTTACAAGACATCAATGGCAGCCTCCATGCCATTCAGGAACTCGGCGTGGTGATCAAAGATGTCGAAATTGGATTATGTGATTTCCCATTTCTGCTTGATGACCGCCTGGTATTTTTATGTTGGAAATCCGGAGAAGAACAGGTTCGCTGGTGGCACGATATCGACAGCGGATATGCGAACAGACAACCCATAGAAGACCAGATTCCATAAACCTGCCCCGCATTCGCCTATTCGTTTCAAGCCCATTTTCCAGATAACCCGGTCTTCCGACGTAAAAGAGCCATACGACTGCCTTCTGATATGATGGAGAAATCATGGCCCTTGTTGAAGAGAGGCAATTGATGCGGCTTCGGTAAAGGAACAAGGAAAAAGAATGAAATTCGTAATTCTAGGTAAAGATGGGCCTGAGGGGGCACAAAAACGCCCTCTCTATCGAGAAGCCCACCTCAAACGGCTTGAAGCATGGGCGCAACAAGGCAAAATTATTTTGGCTGGTCCTCTCACCGATAAAATAGGAAGCTTAATCGTGGTTGAAGCAGAATCACTCGAAGAAGTCCAAGCGTTTGCCAAAGATGACCCCTATACCCTTCATGGGGTTTTTCAGGAAGTCACGATTCACCCGTTTCTACAGGTATTTCCCGTAGCGAATCATTCACAATAAACCAGGAAAAAGTGGAAGAAGAATGTACACCAACCTTTGGAAAAACCCTGAGCAGCTACTTTTAGGTTGACGAATGCTTGGTATTTTTCTGAACGAAATCCAACACCCGTTGCCATTCCTCCGGACGCACTGGTTGAATCGAGAGCCGGGAACCTTTACGAAGCAGTTCCATTTTCTCTAATCCCTTAACGGCTCGCAACTGATCCAACTGCAAGGCTTGAGGAAACTTTTTCACGAACTGGACATCCACAAGGAACCAACGGGGCGAATCCGGAGCACTGCGCGGATCGAAATATCGGCTCCTTGAATCGAATGCAAAGGAGTCAGGGTAAGCGGCCTTAACCACTTTAACGATTCCAACTATAGCTGGAGGGTCCGTATTGCTATGGTAAAAAAATCCCAAATCCCCGACATTCATGGATTTCATAAAATTTCGAGCCTGGTAATTACGTACACCTTCCCAACATGTGGTCTGCCGAGGAGATTTAACCAAATCATCAATGGAAAATGTGGTCGGCTCTGATTTGAACAACCAATACTGTGCCATCATGTTTCACTCATGGCATTGAAAACCACAAACACCCGATAGAATTAATACAAATACCATTGAGCAATTATAAAGTGTATATTTTTCAGAGTACAATCTGACTCTCATCCTCATGCATCTACCGTAGGATTGCTTAATATATATGAAAAATGGTTCCAACAATGATTGATCAACTCATTCAGTATGCCGAAACTTGGGTTCCCCGTGAAATCTGGATCGGCATGATCACCTTTTCTCTCATTGCCTTTGTAGGAACCCTCATTGCGATCCCTGCCATATTAATTCGCCTTCCACCTGATTACTTCGATAATCATGGCCACCACAAGTGGTTTGCCAATCATCATCCAATTATTCGCACCCTTGGGTTGATGGTAAAAAACGGCTTGGGACTCATTTTTCTGGTAGCCGGAATCGCCATGCTGGTCCTACCAGGACAAGGAATCCTCACAATGGTCCTGGGAATCTTGTTTCTGGATTTTCCAGGAAAACACCGGGTCGAACAAAAACTCATTCGGCAACCACAGATTCTCAACGCCATCAACTCCCTGCGAAAAAAAGCCGGTAAACTCCCGTTTGTGTTTCATGAACAATCGCCGACCTAATCACATGTCGGCCTGAACCTCTCCGTCGCCACCCGTTTACACCCTTTTCTCCCATTGCTAGGATGCCCCGCATGTCATTGTGGAATAAGATCGGATGGCTAGGACTCGCCGGCCTCTGTGCCGTGGGATTCGGCCACGTCGTGGGCATAATCAATCCTCACGAAAAAGTTAACGGGCTGTGGCTCGTGGTTGCCGCCTCATGTTTTTATGTGTTGGCCTATCGGTTCTATGGTCGATTTTTGGCGCAGCGAGTCATGAACCTGGATGACCGCCGTCGGACACCCGCACACCGGTTGGAAGACGGCACCAACTTTTATCCTGCCAACAAATACATTCTCTTCGGCCATCATTTTGCGGCCATTGCCGGAGCGGGCCCATTACTCGGTCCCGTGCTGGCAGCACAATTTGGTTTTCTCCCGGGGTTTTTATGGATTGTCATCGGCGCAGTTCTGGCAGGCGCAGTCCAGGATTTTATTATTCTCGTGGCCTCCATGCGACGAAACGGTCGTTCACTTCCGGAAATCGCCCATGCTGAATTAGGTCCGGTCACTGGCCTGGCCACGGCCATCGCCGTGCTTTTTATCGTGGTCGTCGCACTGGCCGGGTTAGGCCTGGCTGTTGTGAACGCTCTTTACCACAATGCCTGGGGCACCTTTACCATCGTCATGACCATTCCCATAGCCCTGTTCATGGGAATCTATCTTCAAAAGTTTCGCCAGGGGCAGGTCGGGGAAATGACCCTGATCGGATTAGGGCTCTTAGTGCTAGCCATTATCGTCGGCCGAACCGTGGCCCAATCAGATTGGGCGGAATGGTTCCTCTGGGATCGCACAACACTCACCTGGAGCCTCGCGGCTTATGGGTTTCTTGCTTCAGTCCTCCCCGTCTGGATGTTATTAGTCCCTCGCGATTATCTCTCAACATTTATGAAATTAGGTGTGATCGCCCTTCTGGCCGTCGGCGTCATTGTGCTTGCCCCCACCATTGAGATGCCTCGCACCACCATTTTTGTGGCTGGCAATGGACCGATCATTCCGGGAACTTTGTTTCCATTTCTCTTTATCACCATTGCCTGTGGGGCTATTTCCGGATTTCACTCCCTGGTCTCCTCTGGAACCACGCCGAAGCTGATTAGTCTGGAATCCCAGGCCATTGTCGGCTATGGCGCCATGCTCCTGGAAAGCTTTGTCGGCGTGATTGCGCTCATCGCGGCCTGTCTCCTCATTCCCGGCGACTATCTCGCCATCAACACCAGCCTGTCCGCTGAAACCCTGCAGACCATGGGATTTCCAACTGCCCACATTAAGGAACTCTCCAGGCTTGTTGAAGTCGATGTGTCAGGCCGTCCAGGGGGTGCGGTGTCCTTAGCTGTTGGCATGGCCTCGATTTTTTCAGGCTTGCCGGGGATGTCCGGGCTCATGGCCTATTGGTATCAATTCGCCCTCTTATTTGAGGCCCTGTTCATTTTGACCACAATTGATGCTGGCACCCGAGTCGCCCGCTACCTGGTGCAGGAATTAGGGGGACGGGTCTATGCTCCGCTCAAACAGATCAATTGGTGGCCAGGGGTATTGGGCGCCAGTCTGTTCGTAGTTGGAGCGTGGGGATATCTCATTGGCACCGGATCCATTGCGACCATCTGGCCCATGTTCGGGGCGGCCAATCAATTACTCGGCATGCTCGCACTCTGTATTGCCACGACCGTGCTCATCAAAATGAACAAAACCTCCTATCTGTGGGTGACGGTAATCCCAATGGTGTTCGTTGGCGTTATCACACTGGCCGGATGCTATGAACTCTTGGTGATCTTTATCAATCGGGCGCTCTCAACCGATGGGTCGCAAAGCCTGACCATGGCCATCAATGCCACACTCGTCGGACTGGTGGCCATACTCGCACTCATAGTTCTTACAGACAGCGCCAGAAAATGGTATGGCTATCTTGTGCACAAACAGCCATTAAACAGCACTGAAGTCATCGAAGGCGAAGGCATTCAACTTCCCGCAGGACGGTGTTGCTAATCCATGTACCTATAACAACAACTTGAAAGGAGGCTTATGGCGGACAACTATTCCTTCGACGTCATTTCTCGCATCGACATGCAGGAAATGAAAAATGTGGTGGATCAAACCGAAAAAGAAGACGGGCAACGCTTTGATTTCAAAGGATCCAAAACCGAATTGACGTTAAAAGAAAAAGACAAACAATTAGTAGTGATCTCGGATGATGACTACAAACTCAACGCGGTCTTGGACATCCTTAAGGCCAAATGCGTCAAACGTAATGTATCGTTAAAAGGCCTGACGTATGGGAAAGTGGAAGAAGCCTTAGGCGGAACCGTCCGCCAAACCATTACCATTCAAAGCGGACTTCCCGAAGATAAGGCCAAAGCCATCACGAAATCGATTAAAGAGGCCAAATTCAAGGCTCAGGGACAAATTCAAGGAGAACAAGTCAGGGTGCAAAGCAAAAGCAAAGACGAACTGCAAGCCGTCATGAAACATCTCAAAGAGCAGGACTTCGGACTCGATCTGCAATTTGAAAACTATCGGTAATAAACAACCGTAGTCACACCGCAGCCTAACAATCGGCCCCTACGTGTTCCAGCGCCCGGTCGAGAGCCTGTTGACCGGCTCGAGCTCTTAATATGTCCCGAGCCTCCATCGCGGTTGGGCGATTTTTCCCAATAGGAACATCCAGTTGTTCTAAACTTTCAGATCCCCACCCCTGCGTCCAATAGACCATTTGAAAATCCGATAGACGAAGAATACCCACTTCAGCTATTGCTGAATTCTCAATGACAATCCCGCTCATTTGATTCATCATCGTAGCTTCTCCAATTTTTACGGGACCAGTCTTCTCACGACTTGAGAAAACCACGACAATTTCATAAGGGATGTGTAAGTGTTGGCCTTGGACTTTCAATTCTTGGGAAAAGTTTACTGGCTGAGACAACCGTGGAACAGGCACAATGGTCTGAAAGGAACAACGCTGCCTGAGAAAATCTTCGGTGCGTCGAGTAAGGGTCTCAAGATACTCGGCAATGATCACCGGAGCGGCATTCTGCGCCGTGGCATCTGCATGCACGACCAGACCAATGGTGGGTATCCGAGGCCACTCACCATTCTTGGGAGAAAATTCCTGGGATTCAAAGGCCTCTTTTCCGACAAGATCGATCAGACGGGGTGTGGAACCTGCCCCACACCCCGCCAGCATAGGAACCAAAAAACACGTAACCAATATTATTGTGGAAAGGGTCATCGGATTAGGCCGCTTGATTCTTCTTCCATAAAATTTCAAAATGCATCACCGCCTGGGCAATGGCATCCTGCCCGGAAACCCATCGAAGAGTCTCATACTCCTCACCCTCTGAATTGGGATAAATCGGAGGTTGGGTCTGAGCCCGTCGGACAACGGGATATACATTAGATTCAATCGGGACAACCAGCCGCTCAAGGGTCGCCCACGCTTGACCATCCGTGGAGACCACCGGTTGACCTGTCTGGACATCCAGCAAAGCGAGTTCCAGACGCGAATAATTTTCCGCACGGTACCCTGGCATTCCCCCACCCCGCATACCCGTCGGCTGCTGCAACCCGCCCAGTGGAAAACTATCAAATACCTCATATTCGGAACTGGATAATACCGCCAACAGAAGGTAGGGCACGTTCTGCTCCTTCCCCAATTGGATGAATGGGTCAACAGAGCCCTTGGGTTTCAAATCATCCGGATACACGACGGAATGAATTTTAATCGGTAATTGTTTATGAAGTTCCGTCTTTAAGTGTTCCCCAAGATTCTCTAACGTCCCTCGGCGAAGTTCAGGAGCTGATTTTTCAAATCCCGAATCGTTCAGAACAACCAAGACGGCGGTCACTTCTTCGGCTGGAAGCGCCATTTTTGCAACGCCCCCGCCTGACAGACCGGTGGGTTGGGGCAGGTAAGCCGGTAACCGTTTGGGAGTGTTATCCAACGAACAGCCAAAGAAAGAAAAAGCACATAGGAACCCGACAATCAACCAGATGTGACGCCACATAATGAAGCCTCCATTGGTTAAGGAAAAAAATGGCCGCCTTAATGCCAAATTGTCTCCCCTTTGATCAAGGATCGTCAAGAAATGGAGAAACCGTGAAGTTGTTATCGGTAAAAAGGCGACAAGCCGAGGGCCGGGATCCATTGTCCCTCTCAGAATCATTCCGGCTTATAATTCCAGGATCTTCCTCTCTGTCTCCCCATGGTTTTCACTGTCTTTCACTCGAAGACCATTTTTTGTTTTTCTTGCCAACCGGATGCCCGCCTAAGATTCGGATTTGGCAAGGCAGAGAAAAGACTCCTGGAAAAACACGGGATCCAGTTGCCATCTTTCAGGATCTTGGGGTAGGGTAGGGCGGTGTGCCCACTGCTTAAAAAAAATTTCCAATACGTTTTACTTGTGGTTGTCCTGTCCTTTCTTCCCGCCTGCGACAAAGTCTCCATTCCCCGCCTGACTCACGAAGATAAACAAGAACCAAGAATTCCTGTCACGATCACCTACGCCTTTGCACCAAATCTTCTGACCTATACTCAGACCGTGGGTGGGTGTGGATTGCCTTATACTATTCCAGTAGGCGAGATCATATCCAAAACATTTCTTCAAGTCGGCCAAGAACGATTCAATGGGGTGAGAGCCGAACCTCCCGTCGGAGAGGCGCAAGGCGTTTCTCCCGATGGCTATCGAATCGTCCTGAGTCTCCAGCAATTTGGATTCGATCCAGTAACCCGTTCGGGACAAGAAGATCGGTACGATGTCTTTGTAGATCTGAAACTCAACGCCGTCTACGAAGACGCGAAAGGCGCCTCCCTTGCCCAGAGTCCCCTGACCTACCACCAGAAAGTCAGGCTATGGGTGCCTGAACTCACAAGCCAATCCGTCTCATGCCACACCGGTCAAATTGACGGAACGGTAGAGGACGCCGCGGAAACTCTGGCTAAACAGATGATAGGGGTTCTCCCCCAATTGGTCCAACTCAATACCGGTCAGCAACCCATCGTTCCTCAACCAGGTTTCCCTGCACCGCCTCCGCAAATTCCGGCTGTAGGCGTGCCGGCCCCACCCGTTGCAAGCCCATCGCTTCAATTTAGAACCAAACTAATTGATGCCAACCGCAATTTGGTGTTGGAGGGCGGAGAGGCCATCATCCTTTTGATTGAAACGACCAATGCCAGCGAAACACCCATTCCATCGGCCTATGTGGAGTTACGGGGGACCCCTACCTTGGTGGAGGCCTTTAAACGGGTAGCCCCTCTTCCCGTCCCGCTAGGATCATTTAAGGCAGGTGAAAAGCGGACCGCAGAGATACGGGGACGATTGGGTCAGGTGACCGAACACATCCAAGGCGAGTTGATCATCGGAATCATCCTCTCTGAAGGCCTGCCGCCAGGAACCCATACCATCCGCACTGAAATTCAACCAGGACCTACCAGAAAACCGTCTTCCAGGTAGCCACCAACTGTTACCCAAAGAAATTTGTGAATCCCAGCCACGGTAACCTGGTTGAGGATATAATCGTTTAATAAATGTTTGGTGGAGTAAACTCAGGGTTGAGGCTGTCGATTTATCCAATGGAGAAGACCGGGATGTGATTCCTTTTGACTGATCGAGATCAAATCAGTTCGTCCCCTATAGATGATTCAATCCCAAATACATCCGAAGAGCCCAAAACAGTTTATTTTTTGAGAAAGTCTGGGCTAGTTCACTCCCTTGATTCTAGCTTTCTTTTTCTAATTGGGACTCTGAACGAAACGTGATAGGTCCAAACAGACTGGGAGCTTTCAAGCATTTCTGTTTCGAATCTACAGCCATGGATATGCCCCCTAAAATGGGGAGTTCATCCCCAAAGAGGCGTCGATAGTCGGTAAGCACATTCCGCTCCTGCGTGAACCACGTTCCAAACTGATCCTGGCCGCTGCGCACGACCATATAATGGACTGACGGATCATTGGGACGCGTGAGAACCGTCCTCACCGGACGTGCATCGTCTCAAATATATCCCACGGAACATGCTGATACAGGCTTGGTTAGTTTCAATGCCAAAGATTTTTCGGTGATCTTCCTGCACGACCTGATTCTGTCCCAGACCTCTCACACTTTCACGAACCACTCATGAGGCAGAGACTTCAATCCTGAGGCGGATCCCGATTCATAGAGGAGGAGGGGATGGTCGTAGTCGCTCCAAAGATGCAGTCACCACACCCAATACGATACGACACAAAAGGCTCAATCACGCTATTGGAAAGGTTGCTGAAGGTTTATTGATTGACATGGAGTAAGTCAGTCTTTCAGCTAAAGTATTGAAATATTTTTTCTCCTCACATGCGTGAATGACAAACATAATGCCATGAAAATATTCACGAATTTTGTCTTGAATGTAAATATTGACATTGATGAGTTGAAGATCATCGGATGCTAAAGCCATCCGGCACAGACTAATATTCTCAGAATATGTCAAGGGCACAAAGGGCACCCCTGGAGCACTGGTGGGCAGAAAGTAAAGGGAGGACCGGCATGACAAGGTAGAAAAAAACACCCCGGCTGGGAATACCAACCGGGGCGCTCAGGATAACGGGGAGGGTTAAATCCCCTTGTTAATGATAGTACTTCTTAGAAGTTGATCCAGAGTTGGGTGTAGCCCCAGTTCTGATCAGCCGTGCCAAACCCGTTCTTCTTCAAGTAATCCCCGGTGAAGAAGTGGCCGTAGCCCACTTGCCAACCGACATGATTATTTTGGAAGAACAAGGTGTACACCACATCGATTTCACCACCCAGGGACTTTTCGTTATTGCCTGCTGGCGTGCTAAAGAAAGTGGCCTGAGAAGCCGTGTACCAGTTGTCCCTCTTGTTCGCCAACCGCATGATATGCCCGGCAATTTCAAAATGGCTTTCTGGCGTCGGACGCAATTGCAAGTTTCCACCATAGGTCAACATATTTTGCCAGGACATCAAGTCCATGTACCCGAAGTGGATGTGGTTCGTCGGGAACAACTGGCTGAAGGTATGTCCACCATCCTTATTGCTGCTGCCGGTGGCATAATTGATTTCCGCACCAATACGAGGCTGCATCGGAACCGGCAGGGTGATACCACCATCCGCATGTCCGGCCAAGGCATTGATACGAGTCTCACTAGCCCCTCCGACAGGTCCGATTTCTCCAAACTGCCAATAGCCTTCACCGGTGAGATCGAACATTCCCTGCTTAAACGCGACACGGCCACCGACAGTGCTTCGTTCTTGATTAGATTGCTGTCCACCGGTACCGAACCCCGGGGAACCGGCTCCCGTGGTTGCACCACCATCTTCATAAATATAGGCGGGTTCGATTGCGACAGACCCGAACTTCATCGGGAGACGTAAGAACAGAATGTCGCCATCACCCTGGCTGGCCTTCCCGGTTGTACATCCGCCTGCATTTTGCACGCAATTGCCTTCCGCCACGCGCAACCAGCCCAATTCCACCGGGACGGTTGCATGGTTGTATCGCATCGTCACACCATCGAAGGAGAACCCGACGTTGTTCCAGTCAAAGTGTCCGAATATCCGGTGATTTCCCCACACCATTAATTGCCGCCCAGCTTTCAACGTCAAATTTGGCATTAAGAAATTTCTGACCAACATGAACCCCTGACGGAGAAACAAATCAGCCGACGCATTACCAGGGTTTCCTGCCCCGCTTACATTGGTCGCGGAGTCATTGGCTCCAAAGTTATTCGAAACCTGTGGCTGCACGAAAAACACGACATCCGGAGACAGATCGTAATTAAATCCCAACCGGATGAGTTGCTGCGTGAAAAAGGCATTGGAATCGGAGTTGTTGCTAAAATTCCCATTTGTCCGGAACTCAGGCCGGACACGCATGTCGCCGGAAATCGTCAACTTGCTGAGATCAAACGCCCCTTTGGGTGGGTCAAAGTTGTGGTAGGGCACCAAATCTGGAATAGCCCGTGGTACCGCCGGAACATTGGTGTCTTTGTCGGTGGCCGGTGTGGTCTTGGCGGCCAACACCGGTGCTGCAGACATGGCGATAATCAATGCCGCTGCCGTCAACCTGGTAAAGGTTCGGTAAAAAGTCCTCATTGCACTCCTCCTGTTGGTGAATAGTCCTCTGGATTCAAGATCCAACGCCCTGTACCCCATTTACTACCATCCAGAGCTGGTGGTTTCTCTCATCCGCTTCCTTCTTGACTGCGTAATTTTTGCCGTCTCAAGAACTAACACGTTTTCTATAAACAAATAGTTGCCTGTTCTACGACTCTTCCGATCTGTTTTTGTTTGCCATTTAGATGCCAAGTCTCATTCATTGTCGTAAATCATTAAAAAGTAATGTCTTTTTCATAACTTTCTCCATGACTTTAGTTCTTTGCCCTATCGCTTGAATGCTACGATAGTTGCAAAAACAACACGACAGAAGAGCACCGTAGACCCGCCCGCAGTGCGCACGATGAACAGTCTGATGACCGTCCGGAAGGATTTCGTGATGACAAATAAATTTTAAAAATCGAAATAAGGCCTGGGTGTCAACGAAACGATCCAGCAGTCAATGTCCTCACGGAGCCGCACCTCCCCTGGCTACCCCATTTTGGATCCACCGGACTCGGTGGCTTGTTCTGTCGCCCCTTTGATCTCTGCTTCGGCTTCTTTGATTGACGATTCCAAATCTTGTTCGACTGATTTAAATTCCTGAGTAATCATATTGATCTCCGGCTCAACCGATTGCCGAAGATCTTCCGTTGTTTCCTTAAACCCTTTGACCGCTCTCCCAACCTGCTTGCCGATTTCCGGTAATTCCTTAGGACCAAAGAGCAGGAACGCGATGACGAGGATGATCAAAATTTCCATCGCTCCTAAGCCGAACATCTTCCCACTCCTCTATAGTCTGCCCGCTGAAAATATACCTTGAGCGTTGATCAGGCTTTGGTCCATGCTGCCTGTCCCTTCGGTGGGCGGTCATCACCGTGTCAATCTCACCCGCGAATTATCCCTGTTTGGATTGCGTGGATTCCGTTGGCTGCGGTACCCCTTGCGCCGGTGGCGGAGGGGGAACCTCTGCTGTCTGGTGTTGGCCCGATAATTGTTCCGGTTGAGGCGGTGGGGCCTGCCCACTTTCGCCTTGCTCATTAGGCGTCACATCCAGCGCATCCGCTTCGGCAACAGACTTTTTAAAGCCCTTGATCGCTTTGCCTAAGCCCTCACCAAGCTGCGGGATTTTTCCTGCACCGAAAATAATGAGCACAATGATGAGGATGAGCATAAGCTCCATCCATCCAAACGATCCAAACACAGCAACCTCGCCTTATTGTGAATGAGTGTCTACGTTCTTGGAAAAATCCGCCGCAGTATACACAACCCTTTTCAAAAAATCTACCCGATTGCAAATTTCTTGCATCGGTAATGATATTTTTCGGATTGAGGTGTTGCATTCACAGTATCCACTCCCCCGTCGACAGGCTTTCAATCTCACAATGATTCTAACCGCGTTCTGCCTTCATCATTGCCACAAGGCAAAACGTATCCTCCAACCGTAAGGCTGCCTATGAATCGTTCAAGGTAAAAAACATGTGAATGTAATCCACCGGTTGCAGGGGAAGTTGCAACATGCCTTTGATGCCTTCTGAATCGTATCCCAATTTTTCCAAATCGGGCATGGCCTTCCAAATTTCCGATTCCGTGAGATAGGCGATGGTATCCGGCACACCATGTGGCGGTAACGATTGCACCAGGTTTTCTAGTCCGGCCCGTTCGTGAGCCGGAGTACTTTCGGAAAGCGGAAACTCGATATGTCGTTGGTATGGACTCCGGTACGTGCGGTTCAATGCCTCCAAGGTTCGAAGAATCAACGCATCCAATTGCCAGGCCTGGCCTTCTGGCGGCGAAGGATGTGATGCCAGCAGATCCATGACACTAATCACATTGGTTGACAAGCTCCGTCCCACAAAGTCCCGTTGGGATTCAATCACGCCCGTCTGAATATTCAAATGCCTGGCCACGTCTTGCATCAACTGAAAGTTCACCATAAAGCTGAATTGGCCACCCTGGACCGTATAGCAGGGCTTTTCCGGGTCATTCAGCACATGGGGATCGACCGTCCCTGCGTCAAAACTACTAAACCCGATCGCGTTCGGGGCCAACAATCGCTTGGCCTCCTTGATGCTCTGACACGCCCCCACGTTGTAAGGCACGAGGACTTCTTCGTCGATCTGTTTGAGAAACTCGGCGACCGTACGGCGAAACGGAAAGGCCTTGGTCTCGATGGGGCGATATTCCCGCTCCCAGACGAGATCTTCGAGAAACGAGGGTAACGTGTTGAGCGATTCGATATCCTGCTGAGCAAAGGCCTCAATAAACTTTGGCCAATCCGGGAAATCCGCTAACCGCTTTTCGTTTAGATTGGGACGAAGCTGCTCCTCATGAATCTCACCGCCTTTTCGCAGAATGAGCTTGGTTGGCAACTCGCTCCACAGTTCATTGCAGATAATCCGATCAATACTCCCATCCGGACAGGCAGACAGTTCCTCGATAGACACAAGGTCAAACGTGACCCGATCACGGTGCTTAGCCAAATCCGTATTGGCTTTGGCCTGTTCCAACAAGACCGGCTCGCGCTCCAGACAACGATACGTGACTCTTGGAAATATCCGTTTTTCTTGATCTAACTCCTGAAGACGATCTAAGAAACAGGCCGCGAGATTCCCATTCCCGGCGCCCCATTCCATCACCGTCAATGGTGTGGTCGCCTGATCAACACCTTGAGTTTTCGCTCGTTGTTCACACCGACGCCAATAGTCCTCGGCCAAGGCAAACCCTAACCGGAAATCTGCCGCGGCTACCGTTTGGTAATATTCTCGAACACGACTTCCCCTCAATCCGTAAAATAGACGATTAATGTGGGCTTGCCACATATCCACCGGTTGAAAATCTCCTACGAGTTGCGGCAATGCATCGGGATCCATACTTGGTGAAGCACCCATAGTTCTAACCTATATTCCTTAAGATAGAATGAATGAAAATGTCAGTGGCAACAAAGTAGATGAAAATGCGTAGAATCGGCCGGAATCTTAACAAACACCTCATGGTGCTGCAAGGCAAGATCGAAAGTCCTTGACTCAATGGCGCCATCGAAGGTAGAGAACGTGGATTCTCAATTAAGAGCAGGAAAAGAACTTTGGAAATCACGATTGTCGAGTCACACAAACTCTACACAAAGACCTGTAGGAAACATCCTTTGCCCGTCATGCAGCGCAACCTCCTGTTGGGCATCTTGGTGTCGATCATGCTTTTTACGATGCTCGGCACCGCCTTTGGCAGTGATTCGGCGATTCCGGCCGACTCCCCTTCCGTGTTTCAACCAAAAGATACACAACACGGGTTTTCCCAATATGATACTCCGCCCGATCATTTCTCTGATGTTCCGTCCCTTTATGATAGTTACTCGCAATCTCCTCTTATTCCCTCATTAGATCAAAAACCCGGTGGAGTGTTTCTGGGTTTAGATTTCGCAGAAAGTTTCGAGGTCAAACCGACCACCCGGGGTGGCCATACACACATACCCGTCAGGCCAACCGATACATTCCTGCCGGACGTCACATCGGTGTATCTGGTGTTTACCGTCCATGAACATTTGTCGTCCTATCAAATCATTGGCCGTCTGTTCTCTGAATCAGAAACCGGGATGAATGCTCCTCAATGGCTCGACGAAGACATCGTCGATCTGGCCACGGAAGACGAGAGCGGATTTCTGAAATTTTTCCCACCAGACGGCGTCTGGCGACCAGGCCAGTACCGCGTCGAAATCTTCGTGGGGTACATCGCCAATGACGTCAATAAGTTGGGTACCATGCGATTTACCATTGCCCCGAATCCTGCCGCGCCTTCTGTGCCATAAAGACCCTCGCGTCAGCGGCCTTTCACACCCGGCTATTCCTTGACTCAACTCCAGGTTTCTTGTAAGGTATTCAGCAGTTTACCCTAAGCATATTTTTGAGCAATTCCACCCATCGTTTCGTGCAAATTTCTTATACATTCCAGAGTTCGCATAAATACAATTCCCTGATCTCCAACAATCCGCCGGGAGGCAACGGGTGTTAAAAAAGAGTGGGAGCTATTTACTCTTATTTATTTTTATTGGCGGACTGTTAGGCAGTATTTTAGGGGAAATTCTTCAGGTCGTGGCTCCTCAGGGCACCGTGCAAAATATTTTTGTTCAGGCGTTGAACTTAGGCTTAGATCCCCCCGTGACCGTGAATTTGGTCTTGATAAAATTCACACTCGGTTTCCTACTGAAAATGAACCTCCTCACCGTCTTGGGCATGTTCCTCGGCGCCTACGTGTATAAACACATCTAGACAACCCAAACGGCAACAGCACCTCATCGAAAAATCACTTTCTACCGGCGTGGATGACAGAAGAAGATGGAGCACGGATACCGACCACGGGGATGACAGACGGAACAATAAAGAGGATTCCGTTATCTTGTTTTAAATACCGACCTGGATCTGCTTTTGGCGGAGAGCACGAATCGTATCCCGCAACTGAGCAGCTCGTTCGAATTCCAAGCCCTTCGCTGCGGCCTTCATATCTTTCTCCAATGCCGCGATGCTCTGCTCCAAATCTTTTTCACCTCCATAAGCCGCAATCGCTTCTGCCGCCACGGACACATCCACATAATCCGCTTCTGCCAATTGATACTCCAAATCATGGATACGTTTAATGATCGTCTTAGGGGTGATCCCATGCTCGGCATTGTATGCCAGTTGAATCGTTCGTCTGCGGCCGGTTTCCTCTAAAGTTCTCCGCATCGAATCGGTAACCACGTCGCCATAGAGAATCACGGTGCCATCGCAATGACGTGCCGCGCGTCCGGATGTCTGCACCAATGCACGATACCCCCGCAGGAACCCTTCCTTATCCGCATCCAACACCGCCACTAAACTGACTTCAGGCAAATCCAAGCCTTCACGCAATAGATTAATGCCGACCAGGACATCAAAGACGCCACGTCGCAGATCCCGGATAATATCCGCCCGCTCGAGCGTCTTGATATCCGAATGCAGATAACGCACCTTTAACCCCTGGTCGTGATAATACTCGGTAAGATCTTCCGCCATGCGCTTGGTCAACGTCGTCACCAGTACCCGCTGTCCTTTCGCCACTCGCAGGCGGATTTCCCCAAGCAACTGTTCGACCTGGCCCTTCGCAGGCTTCACGTCCATCACCGGATCAATCAGACCGGTGGGTCGAATGATTTGCTCAACCAGCGCCTTTCCGGCATGATTCAGTTCATAAGGCCCCGGAGTCGCGGAGACATACACCACCTGATTCATGCACCCCTCAAACTCGGGAAATTTTAATGGCCGGTTATCCATGGCCGAAGGCAGGCGAAACCCATATTCGACCAAGGTGTTTTTGCGTGAACGGTCTCCCTCGTACATGCCCCCGAACTGTGGAACGGTAGCATGGGATTCATCCACTATCAGCAAAAAGTCTTTGGGGAAATAATCCAACAGGGTCGGTGGCGGCTCGCCGGGCGCCCGTCCGCTCAGGTGACGGGAATAGTTCTCAATCCCGTGGCAATACCCCATTGTTCGAATCATCTCCAAGTCGAATCTCGTCCGTTGTTCAATCCGTTGCGCTTCAAGCAATTGATTCGTCCGGCGAAAGTAGGCAATGCGCTCTTCCAGCTCTATTTCAATACCGGTAATCGCCTGTTCATAGCGATCAGGCGCAATCACGTAGTGGCTCTTGGGATAGATCGCGATTTTCGGCAGCTTCCGCAATGAATTGCCGGTCAACGGATCGATTTCATACAGAGCTTCCACTTCGTCGCCGAACAATTCCACCCGGACCGTATTCGAATCGGACGAAGCGGGATAAATCTCAATGACATCCCCGCGCGCCCGAAACATCCCACGCTGCAATTCCAGGTCATTCCGGGAATATTGAATGTCCACCAGCTTGGCCAGAATGCGCTCACGGCGAATCTCCATGCCAGGCTCCAGATACAACAACATGTCGTGATAGACCTCAGGCGATCCGAGGCCATAAATACACGAGACGGACGCCACAATTATAATGTCATTGCGTTGCAGCAGCGCCGTCGTGGCCGCATGACGCATCTGGTCGATGGTGTCGTTGATGGCGGAGTCTTTGGCGATATAGGTATCCGTGGTCGGAATATAGGCTTCCGGCTGATAGTAGTCGTAATAGCTCACAAAATATTCGACCGCATTGTCGGGGAAAAAGGATTTAAACTCTTGATAGAGCTGGGCCGCCAACGTCTTATTGTGGACGACAACCAGGGTAGGTTTTTGCACGTTGACGATCACGTTGGCCATGGTGAACGTCTTGCCCGATCCCGTGACACCCAGCAACACTTGATGCTTAAGCCCTTGCTCCAGACCGCTGGTCAATGCGGCAATCGCATTGCCTTGATCACCTTTGGGTGTGTAATCGGATTTGAGAGAAAAGGTACTCGTCGTTTGCATCTTGTCAATGTAGCACAAGGCAAACAGGAGGGGCAGGTATGGATTCACACGACGTGATCCAACAATCTCCAGACTCCCGCAGTTTTACCGGGCAAGTAAATTGGTGTGAACTCAATTCCCAAAGGAAGGACTGCGAACCAGCGATAGCAGCTCTTCATAGACATTCCGACGCTGCCCTATAAAGATCACGTCAATGGTCCGTTCGTCGTCATTGAGTCGATAAATTATTCGGTAGGACCGCACACGGTATGATCGATAGCCGAAGAGTTCATGCTGGAGAGAATGCCCTGTCAAGGGTGCATCCTGCAGTGTTCGAATGGCATCCCGGATTTCTTGTTTAACCTCAGGATGCAGTTTGCGGATGCGGCCCCCGGCCTCTGGGGTATACCGAACACGATAGGGCGTCATTCACTCTCGCCGGTAAAAACGGATTCATGGGTTTCCCAACGACCGGATTGGGCTTGCTTGAGTGACTTCCGGAGCGGGCGCATGGTCTTTTGATCACTCAAAATATCCAGGGTTTCCATCAATCCTTCGAAATGCTCCATACTGAGAAGCACGGCCGTGGGCACTCCGTCCCGTGTAATGCCTACCGTATCCTGACGCTTTTGTAGTTGACGGATCAGGTCAAGGAGTTGCGCCTTCGCCTGCGTCACTGACACATATTGATCCACATGCGGCATGAGAAACCCTCCCCTCCAAATGGTTCGATATCTAACCATTATACTGGTCATCCTCAAACGAGACAAGATGATACGATCCGAAGACAATCGAGCAGTGGGGGCCGCTCTTCAGAAGGTTAAATACTGCCATTTTTAGAACGCTCCCCTCTCTTCCTTCAGTGGAAATTTCAAAAATTCCCTGTCGACAATTTCTCAACTGGCCATTCCGCGTGACCGGGAAGCACAGCTCCCTTCGGATGGAAAGCGAACATGGTAATAAGTAAAAAAGTTTGCGCGGCGGCCGAAGAGTAACGCCGTGGATTCTCTTGACGCTCTTAGGCTGATCAGTCCAGGATAATCGGACACGCGGGACACCCAGCCTACATGAGAGGAGAACGTATGGCCACAACTACTATCGCGGAGTTTATGGGACATGATCATGACCGACTGGATGAGATATTCAACCAGTTTCACACAATCAGGAAGCAGGATTCTCAAAAAGCCCGAGTACTGTTTCAAGAATTTTCAACCGGACTGCACCGACATATTATGTGGGAAGAGGAGATTCTTTTTCCGGTCTTTGAGGCTCAAGCGGAAATGGTCAGAGACCATGGGCCGACCGGAGTCATGCGAAATGAACATCGGCAGATCAAGGCCTATCTGGAAGAGATTCAGATAAAAGTCGCAGCAGGAGATCATACCACCGAGGAAGCGGAAGAAGGCTTACTCCTGGTTCTCACCGCCCACAATGTGAAGGAAGAAAAAATCCTTTATCCCTGGATTGACAATTGCGTCAGCGACGAAGAGCGGGCTTCCCTGCTCGCCCGGATGGGAAATTGATTCCCAGGACCGGCACACCCCCTTCTGCCAGTCACGTTCACGTGCTCCTTTTTAAAACAACCCGACAATGTTTCCCTTTGCGTCGATTCCGATCGATTGAGCCGCTGGGACACGCGGAAGACCGGGCATCGTCATCATATCCCCCGTAATGACCACCACAAACCCTGCGCCCATCGCGAGGCGAACCTCTCGAACCGGAAGCGTAAATCCGGTCGGGGCCCCTTTTTTGGCAGGGTCAGTGGAAAAACTGTACTGCGTCTTTGCCATACAAATAGGGAAATGACCAAACCCGTTTTTTTCGAGTTCAGCAAAACGGGCGTGGACAGCCGGCGGAATCTCCACATCCTCAGCCCGATAAATCTCTCTGGCGATGATTCGCACTTTTTCTGCCAGCGGAATCGTATCAGGATACAGAACGCGAAAGTCGGCGGGCTCTTTTTCGATCACCTCACGAACGGCTTCGGCCAAACACACGGCACCAGGTCCGCCTTCAGCCCAATGATTCGCCAGGGCCATTTTGACCCCATGATCCGCGCAAGCCTGTTCCACAAGTTCCAACTCCCGCTTGGTATCACTCGTAAATTGGTTGATGGCCACGACCGCCGGGACCCCGAATTTTTTTACATTTTCCAAATGGCGCAATAAATTCGGCAACCCTTGGCGGAGTGTGTCCAGATCTTCTTGCTCAAGGTCTTTTTCCTTGGCCCCACCATGAAGCTTTAACGCCTTGATCGTCCCGACAACCACGGCACATGCCGGCGTGAGACCGGATCGGCGACATTTAATGTTAAAAAACTTCTCGGCCCCGAGATCGGCGCCAAACCCTCCTTCTGTCACGACGTAATCCGCGAGGGTGAGAGCGACCTTGGTTGCCACGACGGAACTACACCCATGGGCAATGTTCCCGAACGGACCGCCATGAACCAGGGCCGGATTATGCTCCAAAGTCTGTACAAGATTGGGATTGAGAGCCTCCTTGAGTAACACGGTCATGGCTCCCTCCGCCTGGATATCTTTCGCAAAGACCATTTCCTTATTGACCGTTCTCCCCACTTTGATATGACCTAAACGTTGCTGGAGATCCTGGAGGTCGGTCGCCAAACACAGAATGGCCATGACCTCCGAGGCTGCGGTGATGTCAAACCGGCCTTCTCTGGTAAACCCGTTGGATTTCCCCCCAAGTCCCGTGACCACGGATCGCAGTGACCGATCATTCACATCCAACACCCGCCCCCACGTGACCCGACGGGGATCAATGTGGGGTTTGTGCCCCCAATACAAATGATTGTCTACCAGGGCCGCCAACATATTGTGCGCAGACGTGATCGCATGAAAGTCCCCCGTGAAATGCAAATTGATGTCGGTCATGGGGACGACCTGGGCATACCCTCCCCCACATCCACCGCCCTTCATCCCGAAACAGGGACCCAGGCTTGGCTCTCGAATGGCGGCAACAGCCTGCTTCCCGATCTTATTCAATCCATCTACCAGACCGATGACCGTCGTGGTCTTGCCTTCTCCAGCCGTCGTCGGACTCATGGCGGTTACCAAAATAAGCTTGCTCTCCGGTTTGCTCGGAAATGGTGGAAGGGACGCTAAGGGAATTTTGGCCTTATACCGCCCGAACAATTCGATTTGACTCGGATCAAGCCCGAGTTTTTCCCAGGCCACGTCGGCGATGGGTTGCAATGGTATGCGGTTGGCGATGTCGAGGTTAATGGAAGAATGACTCATCAGGCTGACTCCTCAAAAAAACGTGCACGGGTTTAAGGTCTAGATGTTGTATTCATTATCGCATACTCGAAACGGACAGCGGTCCCTTTCTCCTGCACTGGCGCCTGCCGGCATGAGGCAATGACCTCGTTTCGGTATTCAATCATGCCACCCCGGAAACGAGAAGGAATGTCGGCTCAAGGTCTATTCCGGCATAACAGGAACTCCAGGTCCCGCTTGGTATTCTATCCCAAGTTTTGTTAAGTAGAAGGCATGCGTAAACTTTTCTATACATTCTGCTTTTTCACCTGGTTCACCATGTGTGGCTGGGCCACCACCTTCGCCCAAGATTTCGATGTTGGGCAATCGGTGATTCTTGAAGCCACCAAACCCATCGGAGTGCCTCTCCATCGCAATCCGGCCCCGAGCTATCTGAAACATGTTCCGACGGGCACTTCGGCCACCATTGAACAAAGCGCACAGAATGGCCAGTGGCTCTACCTTCGCTTGCCCAATGATGACAAGGCCTGGGTGCATAAAAAATATCTCAAAGCCGGTTCACCACAGCCGAGACCACCGGCCAAACCCCAAATCCCCCAAATTGCTAAAGGGGGAGAGCACGAAGTATGGGCCAGCCGGGATCAGTGCGAGGCGGTCGTCCAGCAAGGCAGTCGTATGGCTGCGGAATCTTCTGCCAAGATCCGGCTTGCCACATGGAATATTCGATGGTTTCCGATCGGCCAGCCCACAGACCAAAGCGAGAATCATGCCGATCCGACCGACATTGAATGGCTGATCTGTGCGATCCGTTGGATGCAAATTGATATTCTCGCGGTCCAGGAAAGCTTAGCCACCCCGGAGGCCACCAAGGCCTGGAACCGGATCATCGCTTCACTGAATCAACAGACGGGGGACACATGGCGGTGGTATCGCCAACCGTGCGGCCGGCCCGAGGACCATCATGTCGGCCTGTTGTGGAACGACACCCGCGTGTCTTTGTCGCAATTTGAAAGCTTGTGGCAATTTAATGCGAGGGCTCAATCGGCCAACAACGCCTGCACCTTCGGATTACGCCCAGGGCAATATGCCTGGGTGCAAGCCAGAGAACCCAATGGCGTTGATTTTCATCTGGTCGGACTGCATTTAAAATCCGGTCCCACAGTATTTGCCGTGGAGGATCGGCATAACGCGTTAAACCGGATTGATGAAGCGATTGCTCCCCTCCTCGCTCGCGACCGAGATGTGGTCATACTTGGCGATTTCAATACAATGGGCGCGGGCGATTGGCAATCACGAGACTCCGAGCTGAAAAATTTGCGCAGAAAAGTTGCCAAAGAAAAACCCGGTTTTGCCGATCTGACCTTACATCCGCAATGTTCCCACTATTTTCGCGGACGCGGAGGCTGGCTGGATCATGTGCTGGTTCCACAAGAGATGCAGGAGGTAACCGTCACCACCGTCCAGGTCACCGGCTATTGCGCCGTGGCAGGCTGTGAACGTATTCGAGGAAACTATCCACTTGCCTACCGTCAACTCTCCGATCATTGCCCGGTCGTGTTGGAAATCGAGAATTCCGATAAGGATTAAGCGGGGATACTGTAGGTGCTAATCGGCATCCACGGAGCACATGCCCCATCCTTGCACGACCCCACGCACAAGAAATCGTGGCGCATTATTCCAGAATCTTGGAGATGCGCCGGGCTTCGGCCTCCACAAAAACCCGTTTCACGAGGGGATGCTTCACCTTAATATCTTTATCCAATGTGGCCACGCCGCGTTCCACCTCTTCGGACGTGACCCCGTCTCGAAAGTCCACACTCAGATTCACCAAAATAAAACTGGGCCCCATGTGCATGGTCAAGACTTCATTCACATGATCCACGCCGGGAAGCTGTCTGGCCATGTCCCGGATGCTCTGGACCACTTCCTTATTGGCGCTTTCGCCAATTAATAATCCCTTGGTTTCATACGCGAGCCACATGGCGATCCCAGCTAGAATCAACCCGATAATACAGGTTGCGATGCCGTCGATATAGACAATACCGGTGACCTGTCCCAACCAAATGCCGATAAAGGCCACCGCCAACCCCAGCACCGCTGCCGAGTCTTCAAAGAGGACCATAAAGATGGTCGGATCTTTTCCCCGTTGAACGGCTTCCAAATAGGACCACTGTCCCTTGACACGGGAAAATTCACGGAAGGCCATGTACCAGGCGCCACCCTCAAAGACGAGGGAGAGACTCAAGACGATATAGTTGACCATGGGGTTAGTGACCGGCTCCGGATGGAGAATGTGCAATACGCCCTCATACAGAGAAATCCCAGCACCTAAGGCAAAGACCAAAATAGCAACCGCAAAACTCCAAAAATAGATTTCCTTCCCATACCCGAACGGGTACCGCTCATCAGCCGGTCGTTTGGCGCGGTGGAGTCCATAGAGCAGCAGACCTTGATTGCCGGTATCCACCAAGGAATGGATTCCCTCGGCCAACATCACCGAACTGCCGGTCATCGCCGAAGCCGCGAATTTGGTAACCGCAATAAGACTATTGCCGATCAACGCCGCATAAATGACTTTTTTTGAGGATGATGCCATCGGACTTGAAATTAAAAGAAAAGCATTTCCAGCGAGAGAACGCGCAATGTTACCTGATAGCCAGGATAAAAGTCCGGTCTTTGTTGTCTCACTGGACTCCTTTCCTTCCCGTTTTCCTGATGACGCGTACGCACAACAACCAGACTCCAACAGGTATCCCAATCCACACCAGTTCACTGAACAGCACCCGAAATCCTTCATGGGAGACAAAGGCCGAGATTCCAATTGGCGAGACGGCTACCGGTCTCAAGGGAAAGAAATACCTGGTCGAGTCGAATGGCGCAAAAAAGGCAATGCCCAGTCCCCCATCGGTCAGAGCATCCAGAAACCCATGGGACAGGGTGACGAGAGAGAAATATAGGGCAAACAGCCAATACCGTCTGGTCCCATATCGGATCGTGGGGGCAGCTAACCGGGGCACCACCACTCCCACTAGCATGGCAAAGACAATGGAATGGGTGAATCCGCGATGCCCCAATATATGCTCATATGGAATCCCGAGCACCAATCCCAGCACATCCACATCCGGCAAAAGACAGCAGGCCATGGTGAACCACCAAAACCTCGATGTGTGGAATTGGGAGGAAAGACTTTTGCCCATGGCAAACGCCATCACCACATGTCCAAACACTGAGGCCATCACCTACTCCTTCTATTCACGCTCTTGTTATCATGAAGCTATTGATATTTAGATCAGAACATTCATGTCGCTCTTTCGTGTAAGTCCCTGAAAGGTCCCGTCTCCCATGGTCCGACGCCTGCCGTCTGGCCCAAGGGAGGGACGCGCTTATCTCCTGGCGGACCTTGTTTGAGCCCTGCGAGTTGGTCCGCCCTCCTCATAGTTGGCGTCCGTCCTCTCTTCTAATGAGGCCAGACGGGGCGTCCATGGTTTTGGGCCCTTTTGCCGAAACAAAAGGGCCTCGCCTGCCGGGGCGAAACCCGGCAACACAGAACATCACGCTGACGCAAGAGTTGGGACACAAGTGCAATACGCAATTCACAACGCGTTTTAACTAGTAGAATTCAAAATAAATTTTCGATTCACATCGTCAAGCTGTAAGGCGAGAACCATAAATTTTGTATAATCTGACATGAGCTTCATCACGACTCGCTCAACCATCAGCGCTCCTGTGTAAAACAACCCATCCATCCCCATATGTTTAGACGCCACCATCCTCCTTTTCAATCTACCAACCGCTTCCTTCGATTCCCTCTGTTCGGACTCTCCGTTCACAAGTGGGCATTCCTCATATTGCTGGGCTTCACTTTCCCGTGGCTGACGAGTTGCGCCAACAATACCGTTGAACTTGCTGCCCTACCCGATGGCAGGACATCATCCTCTACCATCAGCAGCGCAGAATCCGACGGGACATTTCACCGTACCTCGCAGTATCTCACGATGCGGGACGGGGTCAAGATTGCGGTGGATGTCTATCTCCCCACCGACCTTAAGCCAGACCACACCATTCCCACCCTCTTACACCAAACCCGGTATTGGCGGGCGATCGAATATCGATGGTTGGTCTCCGCCTTCAAAGAGGACGGTCCACGGGGGCTCATCGGGTCCTATGCCAAACGATTCCTTCAACGGGGCTATGCGTGGGTCGATGTAGATGTGCGTGGCTCCGGCGCGTCATTTGGGAACAGACCGATCGCCTATTCCCCTCAGGAAATCAAAGACAGCGCAGAAATTGTGGACTGGATTATTGCCCAACCCTGGTCAAACGGAAAGGTCGGGGCCATGGGTATTTCCTATAGTGGCGGGACCGCTGAAATGTTACTCGTCAATCAACATCCGGCCGTCAAAGCGATTGCCCCGATGTATTCAGGCTTCGATCTCTATTCCGAAATTATCTTTCCAGGTGGCATTCATCTCAACTGGTTTACCAAAACCTGGAGTGCGATTACTCATCGGCTTGACCACAATCGCCTACCCCACGGTGGCGTCATAGCGAATCTCTTTGTGCGTGGAGTGCGGCCGGTGGATGGCGACACGAGCCTGGACCTCTTGGGACTCGCCCTGCAGGACCACGAGACCAATTGGAGTCCATACCGGGAAGCCTCGGAAATTGTCTTTCGGGATGACCCTCCACCATCGGGACAGGCCGCCAACATCGACGCGCTCAGCACACAAACCTATGCCGACGAGATTGCCAAGTCAGGTGCAGCCATCTATAGCTACAGCGGGTGGTTCGACGGGGGATATCAACTGGCCGCCATCAAACGGTACCTCCACCACCAACAACCATCCCATCGGCTCATAATCGGGCCATGGGATCACGGAGGGAAACGCCGGATCAGCCCCAACGCCCTTGGACCTGCGCCATTCGACCATGCGGCTGAACTGCTTAAATTTTTCGATGTCCATCTGAAGGGTGTGCCTACCGGCAACCCGAATGATCCACCGATCCGGTACTACACCATGGGCGAGGAACGATGGAAAACATCGACTCGCTGGCCGCCTGAGTCCTCACCCCTTTCAATGTATTTCCAGAACGAAGGGGGGCTCTCGATGAATGCTCCTCCGGCAGAAAACATTCCAGATCGATACCAGGTGGATCTCACCACGGGAACCGGCAAGCATTCCCGGTGGAACACCCTGGTGGGTATTTCCCTAAAAGATCCCTACCCCGACCGGAAAGAACAAGACCAAGATTTGTTGGTCTATACATCTGAGCCGCTTTCAGAGGCGGTCGAAGTCACAGGGCATCCCACAGCCACCGTCTACCTCTCGGCCACCACTCAAGACACGAACCTCTTTGTCTATCTGGAGGATGTCACACCCGAAGGAGACGTGCATTACGTCACCGAAGGCGAATTGCGCGCCATCCATCGGCAATGGCAACCGAGCGACACCATCTTCACCTCCACAGGTCCTCTACCCGTTCACACGTTTCGCCGTGCGGATGCGGCTCCGCTCATTCCAGGTGAAGCGGTGCCACTGAAAGTCGCTTTACTCCCCACGTCCTATCAATTCAAAAAAGGGCATCGCATCCGGATCGCTCTGGCAGGAGCCGACAAGGATCATTTCCAAAACCTGGATGGCCCGGCGCCAACATGGGAAGTCTGGCACACACCCGACCGCCCTTCCCATATTGAACTGCCAGTGATTCGCTGAAAATCCCACTCCTAAAAAGTTATTGGAAGGCGTATCCGAAAAAAGTTGTCATCTTGAGTGAAATGAAAGATCTGAGCCCAGCCAACATCACGCTCGCGTTTTAAATTGTCGAGAATCCCTCTTGGGTGTTGCCCGTAAATCGTGTTGGCAGGTGCACACATTCCACGTGCGATCACACTCTCGTGTCCTCGTGATGTTCCGTGTTGCCGGGTTTCGCCCCGGCAGGCGAGGCCCTTTTGTTTCGGCAAAAGGGCCCAAAACCATGGACGCCCCGTCTGGCCTTAGGAGAGCAAACGGACGCGAATCTGAGAAGAGCGGGCCAACTCGCTCCGCTCACACAAGGCCCGCCAGTTGATCAGAGCGTCCCTCCCTTGGCCCAGCCGGCAGGCGTCGGACAGAGGTGACGAACCCTTTCAGGTACTTCCATGAATGAGCATTCAGGCCTATATTCTGTAGGATTAACCACACGCGAACCGATATGGGAGTGTGGAATAATAATAATTTCCAAGGGCATATTGACCCGCAGGCACGGTGGATAATAGAGGTCTCGGGGCGGTTCAAAAAAGTTCGTCCAGCAAGGCCGCAGCCATTTTTGCGCGCAGAGCGTACTTCCAGTACGTGAGCACGGAAAAATGGCGAGAACGCCGCTGGCGGCTTTTGTCAACAGCCCCGATATGGGAACGAATACGGGAGGAGGCCATGACCAAGAGCAAAGCCTATCAACCAGACCTGATTGAAAGCTTGCGTGATGCCCGTGAGGCGGAAGAATACCTGCACGCGGCGCTGGAGGAGGGCGATCCTAAACGGCTTTACTGGCGTTAAAATAATGTGGCCGAAACTCAGGGCGGTGTGGCAAAACCGCGAAAGCTTGTACAAGATGCTCTCCGAACGGGGCAATCCTGAACTCAAAAGCCTCGATGCACTCCTCCACGCGTTGGGATTCCGCCTCGCCGTCATGGCAAACCGCTAGACCTCAAGCATAAGAAGCGAGAAGGAATCGCCATCATCCACGACGAAATTTCTAGATATGGGTTCGAGAAACCTGCCCTCAAGCTTCTATTCGAGTTCCTTACCTCGTCGGATCAATTCAAACAGGGTCATTGCATCCGGATTGCCTTGGCGGGAGCCGACAACGATCATTTCCAGAACTTGAAATGCCCGTCACCCACATGGGAAGTCTGGCTCACACCCAGTCGCCCGTCCCACATTGAACTGCCCGTAGTCCGTTGAAAGTTACCAAACCCCAAAAGGTGGCGGGATAAGCGTACTCTAAAAATGTTGTCATCTTGAGTGAAACGAAAGATCTGAGCCCAGCCAAACTCACACTCGCGTGTGAAATCGTCGAGAATCCCTCTTGGGTGTTGCCCGTAAATCGTGTTGGCAGGTGCACGCATCGTCCTTGTGTGCTTAACTTTCGTGTCAACATGATTTTCTGTATTGCCGGGTTTCGCCCCGGCAGACGAGGCCCTTTTGTTTCGGCAAAAGGTCCCAAAACCATGGACGCCCCGTCTGGCCTTAGGAAAGCGAACGGACGCCAACTATGGGGAGGGCGGACCAACTCGCAGGGCTCAAACAAGGCCCGCCCACTGAGGAGAGCGTCCCTCCCTTGGGCCAGACGGAAGGCGTCGGAGCAGAGGCAATGACCAATCAATCCTAAAAAATCCAAAGATATCGAAAACGGGAAACGATATGGAACGAGTAGAGGCTGGGGCTATGAAAAGATCAAAGCCTATCAGCTGAACCTGATTAAAACCTTTCGTGTTGCCGGTGAGGTTGAGGAATATTTGAATGCTGCGCTGGGGGAGGGCGATCCCGAAATGTTCCTGCTGGCGTTCAAGAATGTGGCCGAAGCTCAGGGTGGGGTGGCACAACTTGCCGAAAAGGCTAAACTGAACCGCGAAAGCTTAAAACAAGATCCTCTCCGAACGAGGCAATCCTGAACTCAAAAGCCTCGACGCACTTCTCCATGCGTTAGGATTCCGCCTCGCCGTAACGGCAAACCGGTAGGCTTGACCTATTTACGGGGAAAAAGGATCGCCACAGCCCAAGACGAAATTTCTAGTTAAAGGGTTGGGAGACCTGACTCCAGTCCCAAGTTACACAGGATTAGGATTGGAATGCGGGACCAGCGAAATAAAATTTCTTCACAATCTCATTGTAATTCAAAAACGTAAAGAGAGGATTCATCCCAAAAAGTCGCTTCATCGGAGTTCTCAGCATAGAAGATTTATCATCAAGTAGGTCAGTGGCAAAGCGTTTCATTTCGTAGGCTACAAGATCGGCCGCTTGTAACGGGATAACATCGCTGAACTTCGCCCAGCTGAAATCTCCAAGCATTGGGCCTATAATGGATGTATTTTTCATTGTTTCATATAGGGCATCCGCCTTACTTTTGAACTCATCTTGCTGTGAAAAAACAACCTGCACTTTTTCAACACTTCTTGGATCAGGAACTTGTAGGGATTGTGGCACCACATTTTCCGCGAAAGTCGAACTGCTTACAGCATGAAGAGTTTGCTGCAAACACATGAAATAGGGATCTGGCACTCCTCTTTTCTGGCCCTCAGTCAAACGATCATATGCTTCCACAGGAACGGTGGTCCCAAAAACCGACAACACATGTTTGTCCATTGTATCAATCAAGGCTGACAGAAAAGCTTTTCGAGTCGAGGGATCATTCCTCCATTTTGCAAAGGGACCCTTGGAATGGGCATATTCCTTCATATGTAGATAAGGAGCACCAAACCTTGCAAGAACTAGCTGCCACTCCTGCTCTAATTCCTCCCATGCTTTTAAAGGCGACAAACATCCCGCAATACAGCATATTCGTTCCTGCGGATCATTCGCCTTCCCTGCATCGTCAAGATATGCCTTCAGCAACAACATACTTTCGTACGCTCCTTAGCCGTAAAAACCGGACCAGCTCTGACTCCTGTTCTTCTGCAACTTTTTATTCCAAATCTTTAATCTTCCCACGGTCCTCTGGACTTAAATTTTGGACTAAATCTTGCCAAATTTTCTCGATATGCCCTGCCCAATCAAGCAAAACATCCATGCCAGTATCCTGACCAAGCTTCATAGATGATACATCCACGTTGAGACCTAATCCCTTCTTCTCATCAACAAAATATAACTTCTGAGTTTTGGGAAGTGAGTCCTCTAGCGTAAAAACTTGTGCGCCAGTGGATTCCACGAAATTCTTAAGCACCGTCACTATTTTTAAGCGACCTAATGCTGCTAAACATTTTTCTTCATGAATATAAAACTCTTGTGTCAGTTTTTCGTTACAGACAATTTTTATCTCGGTAAGTACACAATAAGTGAGCATTTCGCTGTGATCAATGAATCTAAGTTGTAATCCATAGAAGGGCCCAAATGTACCCCAGGCCATACCAAAATCTGTATGAAAGTGTGGCTGTTCAATTCTTCTCTGTGTGTTGGAAGTAACTGCTGATATTGCTACCAAAGTATCGCCTAATCCTGCGTCAAAATCATTTCTGAAATCCGCATACTTCTTTTCTCTAAGAAATATGGGAATATCACAATCCTCCAGTAGAAGCGGCAAAACTACAATTCTTCGTTCTTCGAGCTCTCTAATAAGACCTGCATTCAATTCCTTGCGACACCATTCAGATCCCACTGAGGCTTGGGAAAGTACAATTATAAAAGCACTAGCTGATTGGAT